>NZ_JBMOWC010000004.1:0-355599 GCF_049310765.1 Bacillus sp. PSXD-155
CTCATTTTCATTGTCCTCCTTGGGGGATGGTTTATATAAAAGATAAAGAATTATCTGTGTGTCCTTATAATAATTGATTGTTGTGAATTCTATTTGAACTTCATATGAAAATTCCGTTTATTTTCTGACAACTTTGTGAACACGAAAAAAAGACTCTCTAAAACTATGTTGAAATTAATTCACTTCATTATAAAAATTACTATTTCCATCAACTTTTATCATTATATCTTGTCGAAACATTTATATATTTAAAATTGAGTTCGACATAATTTTATTTACTATAATACTGTTTACAAAAACAAAAAGAAGGTGTCACCAAGTCAAAGTTCGACTTATGCAACATCCCTCTTTCCAAACTATTTATAGCATATTTATTAATATTTCAGGTCTTCCCCAATTCATTTCTTCACAAACAAATCTAAGTTTTTCTTCATCCATTGTGTGTAATCCCTCTTCTAGTAAACATGAAATTGGAACTTCACAGTGAATTTGTGCTAATTGCAACGAAATATTTAAGTTCTCTAAATCACTTTCAATCTTCGTACGCTGCGCTTTTGTTAATGATTCTACATTTTCTAGTACAGCGGATACTGTTCCGTGCTCTTGAATAAGCTTATACGCTGTTTTTTCACCGATACCTTTTACACCTGGATAATTATCACTTGTATCTCCCATGAAAGCTTTTGCATGGACGATTTGCCACGGCTCTACACCTTTTTCTTCCATGATTTTCTCCGGTGTGTAATATTCGTAATTTCCAATTCCTTTACGCAGAAGCATAACTGTAACGTTCTTATCAACAAGTTGAAGTAAATCTGTATCACCAGTTAAAATATAAACTTCAGCTTCATTGCAGTATTGTTTTGCAAGCGTACCGATACAATCGTCCGCTTCGTAGCCTTTCATACCGATAACTGGAATGGATAATTTCGCAGTCATTTCTTGCACTAAATCAAATTGAGGAATTAATTCTTCTGGTGGCGCTGCACGATTTGCTTTATAATTCGAGAACGATTCTGTTCTAAATGTCGTACTTCCCATATCCCAGCATGTAACGATATGTGTTGGTTCGATCGCTTGCGTAGCTGTTAACAAGTGTTTCATATAACCATGAATCCCGTTCGTAGGGGTTCCATCTTGTCGTTTCATAAATTGTCCGTAGACACTTGTTGCGTAAAAAGCACGAAATAATAGTGCCATACCATCAACTAATAATACTTTTTTCATAATTCCTCTCCTATTAAAAAAATAATAACCTCACGTTATCACGTAAGGTTATATAAATAGATTACCATTCTACGTTTTTGCTCAACTTTGTCTATTATACATTGTTTTTGTATATTTAGCACCATTAACACATTAAGACGTTCTACTACAACAAGTATGCAATATGCCTGAATACGTATTTTTTCCAGTAGAAACAACGACAGCCTTTGCACTTCCACTAACGATATGTGAACCTTTAAAACATACATTTTCAAGCTCAAGTGGATTATAATCTTTCATCCGTTTTAATGGAATAAATCGTTTACGTTCAAGGTGATAGCAGCTTTCAAACTTCTCTATACTCGCTTCGTTTCCCGTTAACACAGACTCATTCACTAATAAATCATCTGCATAAATAATACGTACATCAGCTGGCACAGCATCTCCAGCCGAAAGAAAAATCATATCTCCAGGTACAAGTTCTTGCACTGGTATCTCCATCATTTTCAGTTCACTATTTAGCCCTGTACTACTAGAACATTCTACTCTAGATACAGTAATCGTTTCACGTTGCAATTCATCACACACACGTTGTTTTGAAAAACCTGGAATCATGCCACCAAGCTTCATCATTACTTCTGCAAGAATTGCTCTTTTTGAAGTTAGTTCATTTCGGCCATATACTTGAATACGTTTTTGCGCCTCTTTCATTGATAGTCCGTCTCTTGTTGTTTTAAAGTATGCAAATACAGATTTTACATCTCTTGTTGCAATTTCAATTAATAAATCTTTATTTTTTTGGAGCATTGTTTGTTCTTTTATTGATTTTTTATTTAGTTTATATGACGTGTTACCCACAGTTTTGTTTGCATATAACATATTATCGTCTCCTCCTTTAGAACATAGGAAGAAACGCTTTGTTTCTCAATTTATCCACTTTACTGTGAAAGTGTCTAGCGCTTTATAAACGCTACATTGTGATAAATATAGAGGGAGGAACAAATCGTTTCCTGCCTACATCATATATTTTTGATTTGAAGTATATGGGTAACGGAACCGAGTCAGAATTTGACATGCTCCTCACCTCCTCGTTTAATTTTATAGTTTATACTATGAAATTACTCATAGCTTGGTAACAAAAAAGACCCCTACCCTTAAGAGAGTAGTGGCCATTACATACACAAATAAACGATTTCTAATATAATTAGAAATCTACGGACCTCTCCCTCACCGAGTTTTAGCACTGTATAGCATAGGTACATTACCAGCTACGTTAAGAAAAACCTTAATTCGATCATTCCTGTTGACCCATTGGCGTCTCTCGACATTTTTGGGCAGTAGCATTTCTCTATACAGGAGCCTCACCTAACAGAGACTTATTTTCATTACATTGAAAATGTTACTCTTATTTAAAATAGATGTCAACCGTAGCCTACAATTTTTTCAAAAGGTATGGCAAACTAGCGTATATAAAGTGAAACTTTAATCAGTGGGGGTTTTGTTCATCTCCCACTGATTATTAGCCCTCACCAATCGGGCTGCCCGGCAAATAGCGGGATAAAATAAAAAACTTTACGTTTAAACGTAAAGTTTTTAATAAGTTATACAACCAGCGATTACAATCCCAATTGAAAGCGATAAAAACATAAGAAAAAGACCAACTGCTTGATTATCTTCTTCGAGACTTTTGTTTATATTAAAGCGTGGTGTAAGCCACTCAGCTAAATAAAAGACGATAATTTGAGCCAAAATCCCAACTGCTCCCCACGAAATCATATCAAGAAGTGAAATTGAATTAGCTGCTGTCGAATATAAAACAACAGCTAACCCAAGTAATCGTCCTCCAAGCACATAGCTTACCGCCTTATTTCCTTGAGCCATTAACTTAAATTCCTTTACTTTCGTTGTCACTTCCATCAAGAACAGACCTATACATAAAAGGCCGAGTGTTACTGCTAAATATAATAAAAAATTAATCATTTTTTCCCCTCCTTTTTATACCTACCGGTAAATAGTACGATTCATTTCCTGTAATCTTTTCTCCCGCACGAATACCGATACTACTCGCTTTTCCAGCAATTAAAAACGAACCAAACACATATGACAGTTTCTCGATCCCTTTTTCTGTTTCCAAGGATACGACTGGCAGTTCGGTGTACTTTTGAAATATCGGCAGTGACGCTTTATACGTTTCGTGTGCATTTTGAAGCATAATATTTTCGTCTTTATCGCGAATCGTAATTGTATCTCCTTCTCTCCCAAATGAAGGTTTTTGAACGAAAGAACCTTTTCCTAAAAATAAATCTGGTTCTAAATATGTAGGTAACATATATTCTTTAATCCACTGTTGTTCCTCATTTGTATAAAAGGCCTCTTCTTCTGCTAATCCCCAAATAAGACACTGAATTGATTTTGGCTGAAGTAAAAATGCTGACAAAGGATTTATTATAAAAAGCTTTCCGGCTTTTACAAGTTGTAACAGTTCCACACCTACCAAATCTCCTGTTTCAGGATCTTGATCCTCAATTAAATCTTCTATCGGATATGTTTGGCGATATAAAACATCAATCTTCGCCCCATCTTTATCGACTAGAGCATCCTTTGTAATTCTAAGTTCTGACATTGGCACTACTTTATTTTCAACATGGCATAGCTGACTTAAATACATAGTGGTATTCCAATCCTCGATATGTTCATGATGTGCTGTAAAAACAACATTTGAATTATCTAATCCCTTTGTCGCTTCCATTACTGCTTTCGTTACACCAGAAGATAGCAATCGTTCTTGATCCGAGTTTGGATCATCATAGCCTAGATTTTTACATACTTTCCCATTCATTTGAAAACATTCCACAATAAAAGTTGGTGTATCACTATTAAACTCAAGCATTTTGATTTTGTTATCCTCTGTTACAGCGAAATCAAATCGCGAAATTACAGATTCAGGATAAAGCCCTTTCATTCTAATGAATGATAAACTCGCGAATGGAAAGCCAAGATCTAGAAGCTGTTCGTCACTTAAATTACGCAGCAGTCTAGCAGTCTTAAAAAATATTTTCCCCATTCGTTCAGTCGCTAAGTGTAATTGGTCCAAAGTCTGATTTGTTATAGAAAAAACATGAAACAAACTATACTCACATTCATATAAATCCGACCAAAAATTCGGATATTTTAAATAAAATTCTTTTCGATCCCTTATGTATTGTGACATATTTTAGCCCCCAAATCCTCCCTTTGAACCGCTTCCAATTCCACCTTTAAATTCAGCAGACGATTGATACGATTTAAACGCCGATGAATTTTTAAAAGTGGATTTATTTTGATAGTATCGCCCACCATAGAAATAATGCCCACGATAACCTGAACTACTATCATCACACTGCCATACCCCAAGTTCATCATCCCAATCCCAATCAGAACAACTATTATCATTCGGTTTTGGGGGAAGATCTTGTGCGCAACCAAATAAAGTGCCAGTCATTAAAGACGTTACGACACCACCTACTAGCCATTTCGTTTTTGTCACCTTCGCACTCCCCTTTTTAAATTCTATTCCTATTATATAGGATGGCATGATAAAGTAGAAGAAAAAGGAAGAAGAGGGATGAAATGCGCTTAGAATATCGACTTAATGATGAAACGAAAGGGTATCCTGCTTTATGGAACTACGCCAATATTTCTAATTCTGAAATTATCGCACGCATGACTTGTGAATATTTTATTAAAGAGAAAAATACTTATGTTGTTACTGCAACTTCGGTTGATCCAGACGGAACAGCAGTTATTTATATTCAAAAAGAGGTTTTCGTCAATGACCCTTCAGACCCTACATACTCCCACATCGGTTTTGAAATTAGAGAACTAAGTGAAACGAGTTCAAGCTTAGTAGATAGTCAAGATGTATGGAACTACGAAGAAATTTTACCATCTCTTCATTCAGATATTATATATATTCAGCGAGACGGCATGTCTATGGAATTCTCCTTGGATTCAAGAGAGATTGATGAAGACAGAAAGTGCTACATTTATTACGGAAACTTCACAGGTGAATCAAGATAATATTGATATATCTATGCAACAAAAAAACCTTACGTATAAAACGTAAGGTTTTTATATAGCCCCACATATGCCGTTCTCTCTAGATGTCCATAAACCTGCTCTCACAGGTGGATGCTCTCACAAATGTTTGTAACTTCCTTCTTAAAAAGATGGCATGTTAGCTACATTTAAATATTGAACTTCCATATTAAACTTATTGGTTTAAGACATGCATAAGCTACGTACACCGTAGGAATTTTATATAAGGTTAGTTGAAATAAGACCCCCGCACGTGCCGCTCCTCGTAAATGTCCAAAAACCCGCTACTCGCAGGTGGATGCCCTCACAGTTACCGTACATCTTCCTCCACAAGGAAGGCTTGATGATGGTCGCTAAATATTGAGCTTCCGTATAACTAACATCGGTTTTAGACATAAATAAGTTACGTACACCGCAGGATGTATTATTTACTTGTCGTTATATTATCACATTGTTTCCAATGTGTAAAATACAAAGTTTTTCGAGCAATCTCTTGCTTGTGACCTTATTTTAATACAAATTATTTTTGCATGCAAGTGATTAATCTTCTTCTTTTGCAATTTGATTTTCTGGATAAGAAATCCAATCACTCCAGCTACCTGCATACAATTTAACATTTTGGAATCCAGCCAATTTTAACGCAATGATATTTGGACATGCCGTAACACCAGAACCACAATATACAATGGTTTCCTTATCTTTCGACAGATTTTGGAATCGTTCTTGTTGCTCAGCTTCATTCTTAAATTGTCCTGATTGCAACATTCCATCCTTCCAAAAATAGTTTGTTGCTGTCGGAATATGTCCTGCTTTATGATCGACAAGTTCCTCTACACCAGCATAACGTTTTGGCTCTCTTGAATCAATTAACGTAACATCTGCACCTGCCTGGATATTCTCTCTTACTGTTTCCATCGATACAAGCATATGATCTTGTATGTTTGTTTTAAATGTTTTTCGTATAACAACAGGAATTTCCGTTGTTATCGGTAGTCCATTCTCTTTCCAAACCGGGAAACCACCATCTAATATATATACTTTCTCATGTCCTACATAGTTACATAACCACCATAAACGAGCAGCATTTGCACCAGCTTGACTGTCATACGCAATTACTGTCGTATGTTCATCAATACCAACCTCCGAAAGCTTGTCCGCAAACTCTTCAATGCTTGGCAACGGATGGCGGCCACCATGTTCTGCTATAGGACTTGATAAATCTAAATTCAAATCAAAATATAACGCATGAAGAATATGTTCTTCTTCATACTTTTCTCTACCCCAATTAGGATTCGCTAAATCAAAACGACAATCGATTACACGGACGTTCTCATCTTCTATATGCTCACGTAACCATTCGACTGTAACTATCATCTTTAACGACCTTCTTTCTCTTGTAAACGACTTACATACTCCATAACCATTTCTTCTGTAACATATTTACGCTGCAAGGTAACACCATTTTTTGCAAGATCATTAATTTGCTTTGTTACAACATTAATGACATCAACCGAAAATTCTTTCCCATTTGACGCAAGAGATACGGCTGCTTCAATAGCTGCTTCACGCTGCGCATCTAATTGTAAACATGCTTTTACACTTTCATTTTGTTTACGAGAATGTGCTGTAATTGCTTTATGTACTTCCATCTTCTCTTCCCCCTAAATAAGTTATACGTTCTAATTCAATTCCATTGCAAGCCGAATCATATCACGGCATACAATGCCATTTTCAATAATCTCTTCTTCATAATGCTTCGAAAAGTAATCAAAATCAATAGAAAAAATACGAAATCCACATTTTTGATATAAAGCAAGTTGTGAAACACTAGAATTGCCTGTACCAATTTCAAGTTTTGACATACCATATCCTTTAGCAGTTTCTACGGCATGCCTTAATAGCTTCTTCCCAATCCCTTTTCCTTGCAAATGCTCTGCAACCGCAATATTCATGATTTCCATCGTCTTCGGCCTTGTTTCCAAAAGAACATACACACCAATGATGCTGCCCCCTTGCTTTGCTACGTATGTTAATCCTCTTTGTACATATGTAGCTATTTGCCGTTCACTTGGATCAGCAAGTAGCAATAAAGACTTCGGTATAGCCTCTTTTAAAATACGTTCTATTACAAAAGACATAAAAAATCCCCCCATCTCTATTGTTCTAAACCCTCCTTGTCTACCATAAATAATAGAAAGGAGGGATTCACCATGGACAACAATGAGAAAAAATGCAACGTCATCTCTATTGATGGAAAGAAGAAGAAAAGCGACACGTATTCCTATCCAAAATTAGTAGTTGAAAATAAAACATATGAATTTTCTTCATTCGTCTTATGCGGTGAAACACCAGATGGCAGACGACTCGTTCTTACTCATATGATTTCTACAGATGAATTTGCTGGATTTGTCAAATCTTTAGATACTGTACTGCAAAAGAAAATTGAACGAATCTTTTTCTCATAACGACTATATAACATAAATTTCTTTTTCAATCTCTACTAACTGATTGTGCAATTGTTCTTTACTTTGTTCATATAGAGATACATCGATCGTTTCAGCCAATGCAAACAATATACTTTCATAATAGTTCATCACATCTTGTTGCATCACTTTTTGGAATAAGTTCCACTTCATATCCCATTCTTGCTTATAATGATGAACAAATAAATCTTTTTCATCGGCTACATAGTTTGATACGAGCGGTTCTAATACAGATTTAGCGTCTTCTTGCATAAAAGCTTTGTCATTCTTTTCAAAAAAGCTTTTCTCATTTTTAAAATGTGCCAGTGCTTTTTTGAAATCTTTTATTTCAACTGAAGGGAACGGTTCTTTATGTGTAATATCTTTATATTCATACTCCACTGTTCCATTCATAGAAATTGATTGATTTTCTACTTTACAGTTCACTACAATTTCGTCCTTTGCACGCTTCATCGCTTCGTCTATCCATTTTTCAAGACGTAATGATGTCGCACGCATTTCTTGTAATAAATCATGCTGAATAAATGCTACTAATTCCATAACACACTGTTGCAATTGTGTTTTCACATTTCCATCCGTTCGAAGTGACGCCGGATTAATAAATTCAGTAAACACATCGTTATAACGTAGGAATAGACGCTGTTGCACGTAATAAAGCAACTCTTTCACTTCATTTTGCATCGCCTGTTCTTCAGCAAGTACACTATATGATGAAATAATATGAAGTAGTTGATCACGCTCTGCTTCATATTTTTTCGTTTGCTTCTCTTTCTCTTCATTCCCCTGCTTTGCACCATTTATCATGTTTACTAAAAGCTGATCTGCCCCTTGCAACGCACCATATAGAGCATGCACAGAAACAAGCATTAAATCTCTCATCATAAAGGACGTAAATGATTCCTCAAACTTAGTAATTCCAGAGTTTTGTAAAATACCATACTTCTCTTTTTCAACATTCTTTCCTTGTTTCTCTTCAAGCGCACATAAACTTGAAATTGCAAATAAACGCGGATTTCTAATACCGTATTGCAGTAGCTGATCTGCGATATAACCTTTTACCATTTCAAGTTCTTCTTCAGACTCTGCTAAATCCGCCGCATTAATTAAGAAGAACATTTTATCAAGGGCAAAAGTATCCTTTACACGACCAAGCTGAATTAAAAATTCACGATCAGCACGAGAGAATACATGGTTATAATATGTTACAAATAAAATAGCATCTGCGTTTTTAATATACTGGAATGCAACATCCGTATGGCGAGCATTAATAGAATCCGCTCCAGGTGTGTCTACAAGCGCTACTCCTTGCCTTGTTAAAGCACAATCATAATAAAGCTCCATATACTCAACGAAGCATGATTTTTCTTCATTCGCTACATAATCAGAGAACTCTTCTAATGTGACTTGTACTTGTTCTCCCAAATAAGTAGAAACTGCATCATACCCTTTTTGTACCGCTCGTAAAAAGCTAAATGTTGTTTTTTGCTTCCCAGTCGGTGAAGGATATTTCATAACTTTATCAATTTGTGCTAACGCCTCATCTAACGTAGTAATCTCATAATAAAACAGCTTATAAACAGCTTTCATATCTTCTAATAGAGCTTGCTTTGATTTAAACTGAACAATTACTGTTCCGTGTGGTTTTTCCTCTGTAACCGGCAAAATTTGATTAATCGTTGCCGTCGTCGGATTTGGTGATACAGGAAGTACCTTCTCACCAAGTAAGGCATTGGCAAATGATGATTTCCCAGCACTAAAAGCTCCGAATAACGCTACTGTAAATTGTTTCGTTTCCACACGACGCCTTTTTTCTATCACCTCTTGCTGTACATGTTTCAGCGCTGGCAATGGCTCTAATATCATTTCAGCTTTCTTCACTTTCTCTAATATACGCTGAATATTTAAAGCTGCCGTTCCTTTTATCTCTTCTTCATGAGCCACTACGTTATCATTTACCATTTCCTGCTCTTGTAGTGTGAATTTCTCACTAACAATTTGTTTTTCACGTTGCAATATCTCCTCTATTTGCAATCCTTCTGGTGTAGCAACACGCTCGTGCCAAACATTTTGTAAATAACTTTCATATGTCTCTAAATTGTTACTGTATTGTAATTCCGTCTCTTTTGCCGTTTGCAACATCGTATATTTTTCAATCTCTTCTTCCATACGAGCAACTGCTTCCTTCACTTTTTGCTTTAAAACAACTGCACTTTTATCAAAAATTTGCTGTGCTTTTGTAAAATAACGTTTCTTCAGTTCATTCGCTACATCCGCTGTATAAAGAAGTAAGTAATCACCTGTGAAACCTGCACCTTGTTTAATGACTTCAGCTAACATTTCTGGTCCAAAAGCGATTTCTAAAGCATATATGTCTTTCCCAATTTCCTCCGTGAACAATCCTTCTTCTTTTAAGAAGGCTACAATAAATTCTTTCACATGAAAATCAAGTTGCGTTTCAACAGTCTTTTGAAGGGCAGAATAAAACGCCTCTACACGTCTTTGTTTTTCTTGCTCCGTCTTTCCTTTCGCAAATAGCAAACCAACTTTAAACTTTGTTAATTTCGTTTCTAAATATGCATTTGCCAATTCTCTCATTTCAAATGGCATTAAATACGCGTTATCTAATATAGCTTGTAAACCTTTTATAAATTCGTTTCTCACATGAGATTCTTTACTAGCCTCGCGATGTTTAGTTTCCGTTAGCTCTTCTTTCTTTTCAACTATTTCTGAAATCAAAAGCGGTGATGCTAACTCTTCCTCATATGTCAAAAGAGCTTTTTCATTTTCAGAAACAATAAACGAGAAATGTTCTCCCATTAAATGTTCTGTTTCTCGCTCCATTCCCTCTCTTACATACTGCTCTTTTTCTTTCATAATAGAAGTAATTAATGTTTCTAAGCTTCCAATTTCATTATGTGGATGGTTCATCATTCGTAATGACGTATAATAAACTCCATCTACTTCAATATCCCAGTTAGAGAACGATTGTTTCACACTATCTTTATAATCCTCAAATGATAATTCATTTTCTTTATGTTTATCTATTTGATTTACAACGAGATAAACCGTTTTATTACGTTGTTTCAATTCTTTAACAAATTGCAAATTCACTTCCGATTGGACGTGATTATAATCCATCATATAAAAAATTACGTCTGCTAGATGTAGCGTTGATTCTGTCGCTAGTTGATGGGCATCATCTGTTGAGTCAATCCCTGGTGTATCAACTAACATAACACCCTCAGGAATTGGTGCATCATTCCGATAAATATGAACACCAATTACCTCATCGCCATCTTTACAAATTTGCTTTAATTCTTCTGCTGAATATGCACCGTCATATTCGTACTGTTCTCCAGATTTAATCGTTACAACAACACGATCAAATCCCTTTTCAATTTTAACGACGTTAGCGCTTGTCGGAATTGGACTTGTTGGTAACAACTGCGCTTTATATAGATGATTCATCATCGTTGATTTCCCTGCTGAGAAGTGACCGCAGAACGCTATCATAAGCTGTTCTCGTTTATATTTTTGAATTACTTCAAACAACTTTAAGCTATTCTCTGCATCGCCGTGTTTTTGCCACTCTTCATAAAAACAAACAAGTTTTTTCATACCGTTTGTCTGTACTATGTTTGTCATCCCCTTGTTCCCCTTTATCCAAGATGTATATACTTTTCCCCGCTAATTGCGAGCTCATAACCAGTGAGAGTTACACCTACCCATTGATTACAGTTTCACTTTACTATCATACTAAATTTTCAGCATATTCTCATTAAAAATAAAAAATCCCTTTCATTCTTTTTACAAATGAAAGGGATTTTATGTCATATCACTCATTTTGCTGTTCCTACTCCATTTAAAACATACTTTGCAATAACTGCATATACAGCAACTGTACCTGCTACTAATGCATATACCATACTCATGCACCAACCTTTTTTTGATAATGATTATCACTTTTGAATACATTTTATCATTAAAGAGAATCATTATCAACACTTTCCATAAAGAAAGCTCCTTATAAGAAGGAGCTTTACTGCCTGTTTTGAAAAAGGTTAAAACTTGTTGTGCACTCTTATTATATCTCATCCTACATAACTTAACAGTTTAAAAAAATGGAAATATCCCCTATCACCTCCATCTTACATTTTGTATAATAAAAGGGAATTACTTAACAAGGAGGAAAAAAATGACACAAAATCTCACACAAGGCGAGAGGATACACTCCATTGATATTATTAGAGGAATAGCTGTATTAGGTATTTTTCTTGTTAACTGGCCAATTATTGCCGGGGTTGACTCACGTGATATTACAGGAATTTACGAAGGGATAGACAGCTATATTCGCCTATTTTACGATATGTTTATTCAAACGAAATTTTATACAATTTTTTCGTTTTTATTCGGATTAGGTTTTTATATTTTTATGAATCGTGCTGAGGCGAAGACCGATCGTCCAAAAACTTTGTTTGTTCGCCGCTTACTTATCTTATTATTATTCGGGTTCTTACATTACGTTCTTTTATGGGACGGTGACATTTTACATACTTATGCAATTACCGGGTTTTTCTTATTTTTATTTTACAAAAGAAAGACACGTACTATTTTAATATGGTCAATTGTACTATTAAGTTTCATGCAATTGTTCACATTATTAGGTTCTCTTGTCATGTTATTAGTGCCGGTAGATGAACTAGGCCTTTCCATAGCCATTATGCCGTTAGAAAACTGGGGCTTACAAATTACAGACAGATTCTATTCATTCTATTCTGAAGCAATAAGTAACAGTCTTATTATGCTTCCTGAAACACTAGGATTGTTTTTACTCGGATTATATGCCGGTAAAAAAGACATTTTCCGCCGTGCTAAGGAATTAGATCCAAAACTTAAAAAATGGCAAATCATTATGTTCATTTTAACATTACCGATGTGGTTTATTATGGTTTACTTCTTTATGAACAATCAACCATACACACCATTTTCACTTATGGGCATTACGATGATAAGCGGAAAGACATTGTTCATCTTCTACATTGTCACGTTAATGCGTTTATTACAAAAAGAAAAATGGCAAACGTTATTACGTCCATTCCAATACGTTGGACGAATGGCATTAACAAATTACATCTCGCATACAATTGTTACATTACTTGTATTCGGGCTATTGTTTAAAAATGATTATCTGGCTCCACTATGGGTTGGACCACTATTCTGCATTAGTTTCTACACGTTACAAATCTTTATTAGCCGCTGGTGGCTTTCACATTACCAATACGGACCACTTGAGTACATTTGGCGTCTTGGTACTTACGGGAAAATGATGCCACTTAAAAAGAAAAGCAAGGTCTCATAACGAGACCTTGCTTTTTTACGCTTCTCTTACTGCACTTTGCATAGACACCGGCTCTTCTTTTACTTTCACTTTACGCTGCGGCACCATATTAAATACGATATTTAAAAGTACTGCTGACGCACTTCCAAGTACAATTCCGTTATCTGTTAAAATACGAATGTTTTCAGGAAGTTGTGAGAATAATGTAGGAACAACTGTAACCCCAAGCCCAATTCCGACAGAACATGCAACAATTAATAAGTTTTCTTGTTTGCCAAAATCAACGCTACTTAACATTTTAATACCATATGCCATTACCATACCGAACATTGCGAGCATAGCACCGCCAAGTACTGATTTCGGAATGATTGTTGTAATAGCTGCGATTTTAGGAATGAATCCAAGAACGATTAACATACCACCGCAAGTATAAATAATAACGCGATTTCTTACTCCAGTTAATTGAACAAGTCCTACGTTTTGAGAGTAAGTTGTATATGGGAACGCGTTGAAAATGCCACCTAACACCATCGCTAATCCTTCTGCTCGATAGCCCTTTGTTAATTCTTTTTCACCGATTTTTTTATTGCAAATATCAGATAATGCAAAGTATACACCCGTTGCTTCCACAATCCCTACACAAGCGACGAGAATCATCGTAATAACTGGTGTTAATTCAAATGTTGGTGTACCGAAGTAAAATGGTTGAATACCATGGAACCAATCAGCCTCTCCAACCGCTTGCAAGCTTACTTTCCCCATAAACGCTGCAACGATTGTACCGAACAATAGACCTAGTAAAATAGAGATTGAACGAATAAATCCATCAAAGAAACGATACATAATGATGATAAATAGTAACACACCAAATGCTAATGCTAAATTTTCAAGACTACCGAAATCCTTACTTCCTACTCCGCCAGCCATATCATTAATTGCTGCTGGAACAAGTGTAACTCCAATTACAGTAACAACAGATCCTGTTACAACAGGTGGAAATAGTTTTACAAGCTTTCCAAATAATTTCGCAAAAATAACAACGAATAACCCAGCAGCAATAATTGCTCCATAAATAGAAGACACACCGTATTGTTTTCCAATCGCAATCATCGGTCCAACGGCTGTAAATGTACAACCGAGTACAACGGGAAGTCCAATACCGAAAAAGCGATTTGATAATGCTTGTAAAATTGTTGCAACGCCGCACATTAATAAATCAATTGAGACTAAATATGTTAATTCTTTTTGATTTAAACCAAGTCCACCGCCCACAATAAGCGGAACGATAATTGCTCCAGCATACATTGCAAGCATATGTTGCATACCAAGCGATGCAATTTTAAATGGATGCTGCTTCATCGTTTATTTCACCTCCGCAGTTTCTTGCTGTACAAATGTAACTGTGCTGTTATCAAGTGATGCAATTTCTGCTAGTGATTCAACACGAACGCCTTGTTCACGAAGCTTCTTTCCTCCATCTTGAAATGCTTTTTCAATAACAATTCCAATTCCTGCAATACTTGCTCCTGCTTGCTCTACCAAACTCATTAAACCTAAAGCAGCCTGACCGTTTGCTAAAAAGTCATCGATGATTAGCACGCGATCATTTTCATCAATATGATTTCGAGATAATGAAATTTCATTTGTTTCTTGTTTTGTAAATGAATATACGTTTGCAACGTACATATTATCTTGTAACGTTAACGATTTACGTTTTCTTGCAAAGATTACTTTTACACCAAGCTCTAATGCAGCCATAACAGATGGTGCAATGCCTGAAGATTCAATCGTCACGATTTTTGTAATGTTCTCTTCTTTAAAACGTTTAGCAAATTCTTTTCCGATTTCTTGCATAAGTACTGGATCAATTTGGTGATTTAAAAATGCATCCACCTTTAATACGTCACCAGATAAAACCTTTCCTTCATTCAAAATCTTTTCTTGTAATACTTTCATGTTTGTTCCCCCTCTTATGCAATAAAAAAACTCCAAAAGCCGCCACCACTCGTTACAAGTGAGAGACGCGCTTTTGGAGTTTCGCAAAAAAGAATGCCAAACAAGCAATTATATTCGTCCTCACTCATAGTCAAAGTATTTACGGTACTTCGGTAGAAACTTGCAGGCCATATCCCCGCGATTATATGAGTGTAGCTAACTATTTATTTTATAGAAGGATTATAACGCACTTTTTATACTTTGAAAAGCATTTATCGAAAAAACACGTACGAATTTTTAAAAACTACTATTTTCGTTCGAGTTTTGTAAACTCTTTCATTCCCAATTACAACTTCGTTAAAATGATTGGCCCATCTTTTGTAATCGCAAGTGTATGCTCATATTGAGCTGATAATTTCCCATCCATCGTTCGTGCAGTCCACCCATTTAAATCTACTTTCGAATATCGCATACCTACATTGACAATCGGCTCAATCGTAATCACCATTCCTTCTTGTAACTGAGGCCCTTGTCCTTGTTTCCCAAAATGAAAAATTGCTGGTTCTTCATGAATCTCTTTACCGATTCCATGTCCCGTAAAGTCTCTTGCGACAGAAAAACCTTCATTTGTTACATAACTTTCAATTGCATAGCCAATGTCTCCTACATGATTACCGATTACCGCCTGATCAACCCCTTTATATAAAGCATTCTCAGCTACTAGCAACAACTTTTCTGCTTCATCAGAAACTTTTCCAACTCTATACGTCCAAGCAGAATCTGAAAGACCCCCATTTAAGTTTACTACCGTGTCAATTGTTACAATATCACCCTCAGTTAAAGGAACATCGGCCGGAAACGCATGACACATTTCATCGTTTACAGATGCACATATCGCATATGGATAACCATTGTAATCTTTCTGTTCAGATGTGGCACCATGCTTTTTTAAATACATTTCAACAAACGTATTAATCTCTTGCGTCGTTATACCTGGCTTTATCATTTTCGCAATTTCTTTATGACATGAAGCAAGTAATTTTCCAGATTCATGCATCAAATCTATTTCATTTTTCGTTTTAATTGTAATCATACTACCTCTACCTTTCCTTGCTAAACCTACTATTCGCTACTAAACTTCTATCATACACATCCTTTACCAAAATTTCAAAACCCTCAATTACAACAAGTAAAAAAATATGTATCATATATTTCTAAATCAAAATAAAAAAACAGAAGATCCCTCTGTTTTTTAATCACGTTTACATATATAGTTCATTTTCAAAAACTCAAAACAACTACCATTTGTTTTCTGTATAAACGTTCCAACCACTTCAAATCCCGCCCTTTTATACACTTTTATCGCTCTCTCATTAAATGTCGCTACTGATAGTGTTATATATTTGCATCCGTATTTTTCTTTGCTAAAAGCTAGTCCAGCATTCACGAACTGTAAACCAAATCCATTGCCAGTTATATCAGGTCTCATTCCAAGTCCTATATCAACCGTTCCATCATTCATTTTACAAACAGTAAAAAAACCAATGAGAATGCCATTTTGCTTCACAGAAAATGTATGATCTCCTCTACTCTCACCATGTAAAAATTCAGCTAAATCTTCTTCATCTGCCTCTATATCATAAAAAGAATATTTCCCTTCATAATGCCAGTTATACGCAATTTCCTCCGCTTCTTCTTGCTTCATTACTGTATATGTATAACCCATTCTATCATCCCCTTTAATAAAAAGAGCTGCAATTAAGCAGCTCTTTTTTTACAACTCATAAATCGCTCTATATTTCGCTTCTAAATAATCGGCTAAGTAGTTTGCATTTAAGCCTTCACCTGTTACATCTTCTAAAATTTCAAGCGGCTTTTTCGTTTTACCATATTGGTGAATATGTTCTGTTAACCATTCACGAATCGGTGTTACGTTTCCTTCTTCTAATAATGCATCAAAGTTCGGAATGTCTTTTAACATTCTTTGCTTAAATTGCGCTGCATACATGTAACCAAGCGCATAAGATGGGAAGTATCCAAATGAGCCACCAGCCCAGTGAACATCTTGCAATACACCTTGCGCATCATTTTCCGGACGAATTCCTAAATATGCTTCCATCTTATCATTCCAAGCTGCTGGTAAGTCCTTCACTTGTAATGTACCATCAAATAATTCTTTCTCTAATTCATAACGCACCATAACATGAAGCGGGTATGTAAGCTCATCTGCTTCTATACGAATGAATGACGGCTTCGATTCGTTAATTGCATCATAAAACTCATCGACTGACATATCATCAAATTGACCATCGCTATACTCTTTTAATAAATCATAATTTTTCTTCCAGAATGATTTATTACGGCCGATAAAGTTCTCAAAGAATAATGATTGTGATTCGTGAATACCCATAGATGTACCACTGCAAAGTGGTGTACCTTCAAATTGTTCTGCAATGTTTTGTTCATATACTGCATGACCACATTCATGAATTGTTCCAAATACAGCCATACGGAAATCTTTTTCATCATAGCGTGTCGTAATACGAACATCCCCTCTATTTAATGTAATTTCGAAAGGATGTACTGTTTCATCAAGACGACCTGCTTCAAAGTCATAATTCAATTGCTTTAATAGTTCTAATGTAAAGTTCTTTTGTTTTTCTTTTGAAAACTGTTCCGATAAAGCACTTGTTTTTAATCCTTTTTTAGACTCAGAGATTTCTTTTACAAGCGGCACGATGCGCTCACGAAGTTGACCAAATACGTGATCTAAAACTTCTACTGTAATACCTGGCTCATACATGTCTAATAATGTATTGTATTTATATGTTTCATAACCCCAATATGTAATAAATTTCTTTTTAAATTCAACAATTTTTTCTAAGTACGGGCGGAACATTTCGAAATCAGATTTTTCGCGAGCTTCTTCCCACACACTCTCTGCTTTCGCTTCTAATTTCACATAAGCCTCATATTCAGCTTGTGGAATTTTTTTATTTCTATCATATTCTTTCCGACACTCTTCAACCATTTTCTTTGTCGTTTCAGAAAGTTTATCTTCACGTATTAAAGCTTCAAGTTCTGTTAAATAGTTTCCCATCTCATCTGAAGTCGACATAGCAAACACTTCTGACGAAAGCATACCAATTACTTCTGAACGCTGATCTACACCTTTTTTTGGTGCACCTGTTCTTAAATCCCAAAACATTAAACTTAATGCTTCTCCGTAATTCTGTATCTTCTTCACGTATGTTAAAAATTGTTTTTCTACCTCATATGTAGCAACTGTCATCGTATAAAAGCCTCCTTTTTCTACCTCAAACTTAATTCGACACGGAAACATAAATTCCTTTTATAATAGAAAAAAAGCTTGGCAAACGCCAAGCTTTCTCCTTATAATTCTTTACCTTCTACTGGCAGTACATTTTTCACAGCTGCAACTACTTTCTCATCTTCTGAATCAGATAAGAAGATTGATATAGCACCTTTATCTTCACTTGTACGAATTAAACGCCCAATTCCTTGACGAAGTCGTAAAATCATATATGGTACATCTACATCCCAGAATGGATCATTTACGTGCTTACGTTTCGCTTCAAACACAGGATCGTTTGGAGGGAATGGTAATGACCAAATAATAACGTGTGATAATGATGAACCAGGAATATCTAAACCTTCCCATAAATGAACCGCACAAAGTACAGTCTCTTCTTCATTTTGGAAACGAGAAACGAGCTGGCTAATTTCCTGATCTCCTTCATATAAGAACGGAACCGACATTTGCTCCTTACTTACATACTCTTTGAACGCTGCAAGCTCTTGCGTTGTACGGAATAATACAAGCGTACGTCCATTTGTTTTTTGTATATTTTCAAGTGTATATTGACACTTTCTTTCCCATTCATTTTCTTTCGTATGCGATAGTAAGTTTACTGCCATTTGCTCTTCGTAATCAAACGGTGAAGCAACTGAGAATGATAAGTAATCTTTTACCCCTAGGCTATTAGCTGTAAACGCGAATGAATCATTGTTCGATAATGTCGCAGAAGAGAAAATATACGGTATTTTCTTCGAGAACACTTTCTCTTGTAATACTTCTTCAACTGCACGCGGCATAATCACTAATGTGAAGGCACCATCACCTTCTTCACCCCAAGTAATTACATTTTTCTCGTGCATGAACAAACGAAGTGAATGTTCTAATACATCTAAATGCTCATCAACAATATTTAAATCATACGTGTTTACTGTATGCATTTCACTTTCGAATACTAATGCATCTCCAACTTCACCGATTTTTGCATAAAGTCGTTTCGCTTCAGCTGTTACTTTTTCTGTCACAGTAATTTCTAAACGATCAGAACCAGCAATTTCTTTTTTGTTTTCTTGTAACACATCAAAGAATCGCTCTGTTTGCCAAATTGTTTCTTCTACTAAATGTGCAAACTCCTCACGAATATCGTTTTGTAGCAATCTCGTTAAAAGTTGCTCCATCATCGTTTGCTTTAAACGGTATGTTAAAGCTTTTTGAGCTGCATATTCTACAAGATGTCCTTCATCGAATACAACGCAGCTACTTTCTGGTAATAATGGAATTTGTCCTTCACGCTTACGAGCATCGTACGTCCAAATATGATCCATATAGAAATCTTGAGAACAAATAATTAAATCTGCTGCTTTACGATAATGTTCACGAGAAAGAGTTTGTCCACAACGATGACGAGAATCACAAGTAAAGCAATCTTGGAAGTAATCCCAATTTACTTTTGACCATTCTTCGTCATTTAAAAGTGGAAATTCTTTTCTGTCACCATAGTGAGTAAAGTTTTGCATCGTACCATGATCGAATACAAACTGTGGTAACTCATAATATACGTCTTCAATTACTTCTGGAGCTCGTCCACTCATAACATCTTCAAGTTTACGTAAGCATAAATAATTATCCATTGATTTTGCAAGCCTTACATCAACAGATAGCCCTAATGCTTCAGATAACTTAGCGATGTCCCCTTCTTCTTTCACAAGCTGCTCAATTAACGTTTCATCTGCACAAGCAATAATAGCTGGTTTCCCAGTATAACGCGCGTAACAAATTGCATATAGAAGATATACAATTGTTTTCCCTGTTCCTACACCAGCTTCTGCGAACATAACTTTCTTTTCTTGGAAAGCGCGTTCTAACTGAAACGCCATAAAAATTTGTTCATCACGCTCTTCAAAGCCTTTTTCCGGAAGGATGTCGTAAAACACATCTCCAATCCACTCATTCAACTTATCATAAAAATTATCTTGTTTTCCTACTTCAAATGGTAATCTCTTCTCAGTAAACATCCTTAGCCTCCAACCAAAAAGTTTTTCTATAAAAAAATAATAGCAACTGCTACGCATATGTATGCATTTGCTTTCCCCTGTTGCAATACATAGAAATTCACGAAAAAAAATTTTCCTTTCGAAAAAGGAAAATTTTCTTCTATATTAATGACTTTAAATACCGTTTATCAATCGCTGTTTCATGTGAAAGAGCTGACAAATATTCTTCTTGTGCTTTTTGTATTTCATCTACAATCGCACCTTGACTATCCACTTCTTTTCCGAGCTCATCATACGTACGGTGAATAGCTTTTTGAATCATTGATAATTGGAAATTATCCATATCACTTCCTCCTTTACGCATTACATAATAGCCAGTATATGCGCGCTGGAGGAGTTTTATACTATGAATTACGCGGTGGACGTTTTCCGAAGTATTGGTAGTAATCTGTACGGATAAATCCGTTAAATAGTTTACGCTTCTTCGACGCATCTTTTCCGTAACACTTCTCAAATGCTTCGTAGCTTGTTAATACATACGCTGACCATGTATCTAACGGGCGGAATACTTGTCCCATTTCTTTATACAGTTGTTCAACGAGTGCTTTTTCACTTAAACGTTCTCCGTATGGAGGATTCGTTACAACGTAGCCATAATCCTCTTTTGTTGTGAAATCTTTTACTTGCATTTGTTTAAATGTAATTAAATCGCTTAAGCCTACTTCTTCTGCGTTATCTTGAGCAACTCGAATCATACGATGATCAATATCTGATCCAATGATTTGTAAGCGTTGATCATAGTTCGCTAAATCTTCAGCTTCTTGACGAGCTTCACGCCAGTTTTGTTTACCTACCCAGCCCCACTCGTCAGATGCGAAACCACGGTTAAATCCTGGTGCAATGTTTTGTCCAATTAATGCTGCTTCAATCGGAATTGTACCTGATCCACAGAATGGATCAACAAATGGACGATCTGGCTTCCAGTTTGTTAATTTAATTAAAGACGCAGCTAATGTTTCTTTTAACGGAGCTTCCCCTTGATCCATACGGTATCCACGTTTATGAAGTCCAACACCACTCGCATCAATTGTTAATGTTGCAATATCCTTGAGCATTGCAATCTCGATACGGAATAACGGACCATCTTCTTCAAACCAAGTTGTACGTTTATATGTTGTTTTTAATTTTTCAACGACAGCTTTTTTAACGATACGTTGGCAATCCGAAACACTGAATAATTCAGATTTTAAAGATTTACCGATAACAGGGAATTCGCCATTCTCTGGAATATAATCTCCCCAGTTTAATGCTTTCGTTTTTTCAAATAGCTCATCAAATGTTGTTGCTTTAAATTCGCCAACTTTAATTTTTACACGGTCCGCAGTACGCAACCATAAATTCGTACGACAAATCGCCTTTTCATCTGCTTCAAATGTTACTTTGCTGTTTTCTACTTGACATTCATAACCAAGATCGCGAACTTCTCGGGCAACTAACGCTTCAATACCCATTGCCGCTGTTGCAATTAAAGTAACTTTTCCCATTTGCATTCACCTCTTATGTATATTCAAACAATAATTAATAGCAATTGGTCCTATTAATCATTACATTTTACGAAAAATTTTCTCATTAACCATTTTAACTCATACTTTACAACTTCATACAAATAAAAAGCCCTCCTCTAACAAAGGAGAGCTGAGTTATTTCATAGTTGGTTCATAACGTTCTGTAAGCCATGTTCTGTTCCTTTGTACTACAAACGGCCCACGCCTCGTACTCCGGTGGCAATCATCTATCTACAGGTTATAAAACCTGTCCTTTCCCGTCGTTCATTTCCTTGGAAAAGATTCCCCTACCATTATTTGGGTTTCTCGCTCGTGGGGTTTACCTCGTTCCACTCCTATCATTTCTTCAAGGACTTCGTCACTGTGGCACTTTAAAGGTAGTCAAACCATATCCGAAAGGACTTAGGTTTTTTCCCTGCCGTTAAACCAGCCTTACAGCCAGAATACCCTAGCTTATGAATTGGCTAGGCACGAACACTACAGCCATCTCAGGCCGTGCGAGCATGGACTTTCCTCTACAACGTTGGCGTTGCAGCGATTACCCAAACGTTATGACATCCATTAGTATAGTGGAAACAAAAAGATTTTGCAACGTTTTTTTCTATGTAAAACGCTTAAACCTTTTCCCACCTTACATCATTCGTATAACTTACTTCCAAATACAGCTTTTTCTAAGTTAGATAAGCGTTTTAAAATATCCGTATTCGTGTTGTTATAAACCGGTTGTGCAACTGGTGTTTGTACAGGTTGTTGTGGAACTTGCGTTACTGCTAGTTTTTGTTCCTCTAATTCACGCTTTAAACGAGCATTTTGTTGCTTTAATTGCTCAAACTCTTTGTGGAAAGCTTCATAGTCTTTAATGATCATATCAAGAAACTTGTCTACTTCTTCTTGCTGATAACCTCTCATACCTGTTTTAAATTCTTTTTCTAAAATATCTTTCGCTGTTAATTTAATTTTATCCGAAATCATTTTCTTCACCTCAAATTTTTACCAAAACTTTCATTAACTAAATTTTTTCAGAAACAATGCTTTTTGTCAATCATATATACGAGTACTATATTACATATTACTCTGCATTATTCCACTGTTCCTCTTCTATTATATCTTGTAAATCAGAAAAAAGAATGAAATAACTGTGATAATTTTCTATTTCCCCTTTTTTCTTTGCTGCTTCTACAATATATTTGGGACTTCCTGGTTTTTCTTCATCATATACCGCTAAAAGCGCATCACTTTTTTCAATAAAAAATTGATTTTTTAATTTAAATTGTTCTGGGCTTTCATACTTCCTTTTCGTGATACTATCAACATAGTCTGCTTGAGAAAGAATAAATTCGTAATATTCACGATTATCTTCTTTCCAATTTTCTTCTTGTTCTAAAAACGGAGTGAATACCGCTAATTTTAAATCTGGATATTCTACTTGAATTTCAAAAACAACTTCAGCAGCCCATAATTCTACACCTAACTGGCCGCTTATTATAACCCACTCTAAACCATCTTCTACAAAAGTGGTTAATTTACGGTATAATGCCTTTTTTATACACTCCACCCCTGGATGATCATTTTTAAATATTCCAAGTTCAAATGGCTTATATCCTGTTACTGCAATAACTTTCATATCAACACTCCAATTACAAAAAAAGAACTAGCATTTCGCTAGTTCTAACATATCATTTACTTTTTAAACATTCCACCAACGTTTGGTCCAATATTTGGACCGAATGGTGATACGTTTGGTCCAATATTCGGTCCGAATGGTGATACGTTTGGTCCAAACGGAGATACATTTGGTCCTGGACCAAATGGAGATACGTGATGTCCATGATGTCCATGATGTCCATGATGTCCATGACCACACGGTCCACATCCACCGCCGAATCCTGGGTCGATTGGGTCCACAACATTTACATTTGAATTTGTTTGTGGGAAGAAGTTTTGGTTTTTAATTTGTTGATGATGTACATGTGTTGTATGTGTTGGGAAAATGTGTGGCACCACCGTTGTTGAAAAAGAGTGTGTTACGCATTGTTTCGTCGGATGAACGACAGGAGCAGTTGTACAAATAGGTCCTACAGGCTTATGCCCTCCAAAACAAGGATGACAATGATGCATAGTTTTTTCTCTCCTCTCTCGTTAAAAAAATCTGATTACACTTTACAGTATGAGAAAAGAGAGAAAGCCGATTGTTATATATACCCATTTATTACAAGGAAATTTGTCTAGTCCTTTATTTCATATACAATACTTTCATAGACAACCCTTCAACATTACTTACCAAAGAAGCCTCCAACTTGTTTTACAATACCTGTCACCTGATTCATCGCATTCATCATCTGGCCAGCTGTGTTCATCATTTTATTTACATCATAGTTACCATCTGATGTTTTAAATTGAGAAACAAAACTAGAAAACTGACTTGGCTGTTGTTGCTTTTGTTTACTCTGTGTCGGATACGGTTGTTTTGGTGGATAAAACATCCCTTGTTGATTAGCATAGGGCGCTTGTGGTGGCATATAATATTGTGAATTCATATAAGGCTGCTGCTGTTGTTGATTCATGTATGGTTGCTGAGCTTGTGATTGTTGAGCTTGATTCACATAAGGTTGCTGCTGTTGTGGTTGTTGAGCCTGATTTACATAAGGTTGCTGCTGTTGTTGAGCTTGATTCATAAATGACACTTCAAACGGTTGATAATAATTTTGATTTCCATAATAAGGCTCGAAAGGATACATATTATACCGTAAATATGTATCCGTATTATATTGGTACATATTTTGCTGTGCATATGGATACGTTTGCTGATATACGTTAGATTGTTGAAACATGCATTCTCTCCTCCTTTACATAAGTTTCTACATATATAATATGTACCTATAAAATAATATGTGTGATGGAGTATCTGTCTATTTTTGTCGGAAGTTTAAATTTTTAAAAAATTAAAAAAGAAAACCCTTCCATGCTATGATAATTAAGAAGAAGATTCTCATGGGGGAGGAATCAACATGGTATTAGGGGATTTAAAACAAGCGTTTTCTCAAAAAAAGGGGTATTGCACAGAGAATGCAAATGAATTATTAGACTTTGCGAGACATTGGTATCTCGAAGGAAAAATATGCATATCAGATTATCGAACATTAATAAAAGAATTAGAAATAAACGGCGCAACAAAACCTACAACAATGACAGAAGCATAAAAATAACAAGAGGGTTCTCCCTCTTGTTATTTACATTGCTCAACTATATTTTGCAAAGTATACGAAACGGCTTGGTGTGTTTCAAAGAATCGTTTACCTTTACCTTTATTTACAAAGCATTGTAACACATTCGTTTGTAAATTATCGTATACTTGATCAATTTGCTGTACATGTATATACTTTGGCTTTTCTTCTTTAATCCACGTATAAGCTAATTCTTTCCACTTCTCTAATTCCTCATCTACCATATCTACAAACGGTTTCATATCCTTATAAAAGTCGTATTCGGTTAGTTCTCTTTTTTTTACATTCGCTTCATTATTATACTGCATGAGTTTTTCTGAAGACTGTATTAATGATTCATTCTTCATTTCTTTCCCACCTTATTATGCACTCACTACGACGTTTTGAAATGTCTTTACCCAATTCCCTTTTTCTTCGTGATGCACTAATTTATTTTCCATATGTTCAATATGCATTTCTGTTATTTCTATCTTATTGCATATTTTTTCACTCGCATCCTTTAATGCATGATTCATTCTAATCCCTATATTCATTTCCAGCAAATCGAGAGAACTTAACATTTGATCCATTTTTTTCATTACATCTTCCTTCTGAACCATCGCCATATACAAAACGCCTCCTTCTTTGCTTTTCCTTTGTCATGTAATTTCGCCGAATGATTCACCACTCCTGCCCACATGACAAAACTAGTTGTTATTCGTCAAAGAAATCATTTCGTATGTCATTTATAGAAATGGTAACAATACAAAAAGGAGGTGTATTACAATGGCAAAGAACAAAAATGAAAAAAAGAAAAACCAAAACAAACAACAAAATAAACCTGAGACTGGCAATCCAAAGCTAGATGGTCCAAACTTCCCTGCTACATAAAGCGAGACTTTATTACGAACAGGTAGATTTCAAATCATCCTTAATCTCCTACTAGCATTACGTTTTGAAATTAAAGTTGTAGCACGCATAGCAGGATTGTTTCAAATTAAGAAGTCCCGTCTTCAAAATGGAAGACGGGACTTCTTTTTTATTATATCATGAACTCATCCATCCTTTTAGCAAAACGATTTACGATAGATAGCCTATAGATTTGTTCTCTCTTTCTTCTATACCATTCTGTTATATTAACTTCCTCTTTAGGTTCTTCAAGTACAAATAGCACATTCATTTTCATATTTGCACAAAACCAATCTCTCATTTTTATTTCTTCATGTAAAATAACAGGATAAATATCTCTAAGTGTTGGCGTATAAGACTTTCGAGTTTCCTGTGCGTAAACTTCATAATCTTCTCTAGACCCAGTATGTGTAGTTTGCAATGCAAACTTATAAAACGAACCGTTATAAATTGGATGAAACAATAACCATGCTAATTTTTTTCCTAGTTCTATACGCTGTTGTAACGTTTCAAATTGATAAACCGAAAATCCATACATCCTCCCTTCAATTGTTGGGAAGATAACTGCACTAATATGAAATCTTTCTTGTACTTTAAAAAGTGCAGTATGGAATACATGTTTTTTAAAAAATGTGTTCTCAATGACTGGTTTTTGAATTTTATTTTGTTCATTTATAATAAGCGCTGTCATAAGCCTATTCATATCTCTTCTTTCCCAGAAAAGTAACCATTCTTTTTCCATAAAAATTGATACGCTGAAATATTGCAACAAATGAAAGAGAGGTGCCCGTCTCTTCTTACTTTCCTCATACAATAATAGCTGAGGAAATGCATCTAAGAAAATAATCCAATTAGCTTGTTCGTACAGAAGAAATAAATGTTTTTTTACCGTTTCAGGTAATACAGTGGCATAATATCTCCCTTCTAAATCAGTCATATTCCATCCCGCATTTCTCGAAACCATACTCGCTAAAAAGGCCCACCTGATTTCACTATTTCTTAAATAATATTCGTGATAAGATTGTGTCCGAGAAATATTGTCCACATTAGCTATTTCTGTTTTCTTTTTAATATTGCGAATGATCGCTTTTTCTTTCTCTGTACAAAAATTTTTTTCTCGATTTTGTTTAATTTTCATATAATCATTCCATGTAAACATAAATAAGTCATCATACCTTTCATCAAAAAGGTCACATCTTTTTTCATTTTTTGATATAATCACCTTTGTAAGTAATTCTTAGCAAGTTGGGAGTGGACACACTATGACCATTCGTTACCCAAATGGAAAAAGGTATAATCAAGCTTCACAACCTCAAAAAACACCTATAAAAACACATACTTATAGTAATAGAGGTATGTCCCTTGAAGAGGAATTGAATGAAACAAATCAATATTACTTAACCCATAATATTGCATGTGTACATAAAAAGCCTACACCTCTTCAAATTGTAAAAGTAGATTACCCCGCTCGAAGTGCTGCAGTGGTAAAAGAAGCGTATTTTAAACAACCTTCTACGACAGATTACAACGGTGTATACAAAGGGAAATACATCGATTTTGAAGCAAAGGAAACAAAAAATAAAACTAGTTTCCCACTTCAAAACTTCCACCTTCATCAAATAGAACATATGAAGCAAGTGGTTGCTCATAATGGAATTGCATTTGTCATTATTAAATTTACACTTTTTGATGAATTTTATTTATTAGATGCAAAACATATTATTGCATTTTGGAATCGTCAAAATACAGGTGGACGCAAGTCGATTACGAAAGAAGAAATAGAAGAGCATGGATCCTTATTATCATGCGGTTATCACCCTCGGATTGACTATATCCGTGTACTAGACACGGTTTATTTTTCGTGATAGAGTCATCACTAAGGCTCTTTTTTCGACTTTTGGGGGAGAGAATGAAAGGTAGGAGAAAGTATAATGTCAGATAATTATCGTTCTCGTACAGAACGAAATCATGTAAAAAATCAAGAGAAAAAAACAAATAAAGAAGAAAAACCAAAGAAAAAAGGCTCCTTTTTCAAGAAATTCCTTATAGGTTGTCTACTTCTTGGTATCGTTGGTCTTGTAGCCGGCGTTTCCGCTTTCTTTGTTATGGTAAAGGACGCTCCAAAATTAGATAAATCCAAACTTGTTAATCCTTTATCAACAAAGTTTCTTGATAAAAACGGAAATTTCTTCTATGAATACGGTGCTGAAAAACGAACGCATGTTACTTATGATCAAATTCCAAAAGTAGTTGAAAATGCATTCCTTGCAACTGAGGATTCGCGTTTCTATGATCATAATGGAATTGACTTTAAACGAACTACAAAAGCAGTTATGGAAAATGTCACTGGTGGTTTCGGTTCCCAAGGTGGTAGTACGATTACACAGCAAGTCGTTAAGAACTATTTTCTAACGATGGATAAAACCGCTAAGAGAAAAGTACAAGAATGGTACTTATCTTATAAATTAGAGCAACAATACTCTAAACATGAGATTTTAGAAATGTACTTAAATAAGATTAATTTAGGTAACCGTTCATATGGTATTGCGACAGCAGCGCAAAAATATTATGGTAAAGATTTAAAAGACTTGCAATTACATGAAGCTGCTATGCTCGCTGGTTTACCCCAAGGTCCAAACATTTATGATCCAACAAAAAAGGAAAATGTTGAACGAGCAACAAATCGTCGTAATGTCGTATTGTCATTAATGAATCGACATGGTTATATAACAAAAGAAGAAATGAATAACGCAGTTAAGATCCCAGTAACAGAGGGTCTTCAACCGTCTTCAGAAATAACTGAGATGAAGTATCAAGCATTTTTAGATGCAGTTGTAAAAGAAGTTGAAAAAGAATATCCTGATGTAAATATCGGTTCAGATGGTTTAACGATTCATACAACACTTGATCAAGATGCTCAAGATTATGCTGAAAAAATTATGGATGGCAATCTTATTAAGTATCCAAACGATCAATTCCAAGGATCATTCGTATTTATGGATACACAATCTGGAGAAGTTCGAGCAATTGGTGCTGGACGTAAAGAAAATAAGTCCACTTTCAAAGGTCATAATATGGCAACTGATTTAAAACGCCAAGTTGGTTCAACAATGAAACCAATTTTCGACTACGGTCCAGCGATTGAGAATCTTCAGTGGTCTACTTATCATCAATTAAATGACTCTGAATATACTTATTCTGATGGCACAAAGATTAAAAATGCTACAGGGAGTTTTAAAGGTGACGTTTCACTTCGTGAAGCATTGAAGAAGTCATTAAACATCCCGGCTTTAAAGACAGCTCAAACAGTTGGGCTTAATAAATCAAAAGAGTTTGCTGAAGGTTTAGGCATGACATTTGAAAATGGAGTACATGAATCTACTGCAATTGGTAGTAACGATAGTTCTCCATTAGCAGTAGCAGGTGCATATGCAACCTTTGGTAATAGTGGTAACTATAATAAACCACACTTCGTAAAAGAAGTAACCTTCCCGGACGGGAAAAAGAAAAGCTTTAAACCGAAAGAACAACGCGCTATGCAAGACTATACAGCTTACATGGTAACTGACGTTCTTCGTGACGTAGTAAAACCTGGTTCTGGTGGTACAGGACCAACAGCATATGTTTCAGGTGTTGACGTAGCGGGTAAAACTGGAACGCAAAACTTTGATGCAAAAGATTTAAAGAAATACGGCATTCCAGCTGATGCAAACAGGGATAGCTGGTTCGCTGGATATACACCACAATATACGATGGCTGTATGGACGGGTTACGTAAAGAACGGTCCAGAAAACTACATTAGTGATCGTTATACTAAAATTGCACAGCAAATGTTCCAAGTAATGATGAGCAAATTCGCTACAGATAAATCACGCTTTGAACGTCCTTCTTCTGTTCAAGAAATAAACGGAGAGTTATACGTAAAAGGTGCGAAAAAAGATGCAATTAAAGAAATTAAAGTAGATGCCCCTAGTGGTCTGAATGTCACTTTCGATGGCGCTAGCACAGTTACACTAAACTGGTCTGGACCAGCAGAAGTTGATGCATATGCAGCCAGCTATAAAGCAACTGATGGTTCAAGTGGTAGCCTATCAATAAGTGGTACGACAGCTACTCTTGGTGGTATTAAACCAGGTGTTACTTACAGCTTCTCTGTAGTAGCGAAAAAAGGCACTGGAACAAGCCCAGCAGTTGGTGCATCCTTCACTGCGCCTGGCGGAACTCCAGATGCGAAAAAAGCTGAAGAAGAGGCTAAGAAAAAGGCCGATGAAGAAGCTAAGAAAAAAGCTGATGAGGAAGCCCAGAAAAAGGCTAATGAAGATAAAGTAAAACAAGACGAAGCTAAGAAAAAAGCTGAAGAAGAGGCTAAGAAACAACAAGAACAGCAACAAGAACAACAACGTAAACAGCAAGAAGAAGCTCAAAAGAAAGCTGATGAGGAAGCTAGAAGAAAAGCTGAAGAAGAAGCTAAGAAAAAAGCTGAAGAAGAAGCTAAGAAGAAAGCTGAAGAAGAGGCCAAGAAAAAAGCTGAAGAAGAAGCTAAGAAACAACAAGAACAGCAACATCAAAATACCGGAGGAGATACACCTCACGCAGACGGTACTGTTATTACAACAGAGTCCTAATAAACAAAAAAGAAGTCCGTTTCTCTTAACGAGAAGCGGACTTCTTTTTTGTTATCATTTTCTTTACATATAGCTTTTCTATTTCGATATACAACTGCGCTAATTGAATATAAGAATGATAATTACTCGGTTTCTTTATTATGAATGAATATCTTTCCATAAAATTAACAGGTTGCACTTTTAATTTATTCGTATTTATTTGCATTTCATTCAAACTATGAACAGGTTGCTCATTTAGCCAATAGACAACCGATAACAAGTGAGCTGCAAAAAGAATCATTGGCCCCTCAGCCTCTTGCTTATTTCTATTTCGAAACAGTATAGCAATGTCTTCATGCTTATTTTTCCATACATTCAACATCGCTGGAATACTGTTTTCAATTTCCTTCCATGGCTCATACTGTCTTTCAATATCAAATATAAAGTAAGTATTTTGTATTATTTCTTCAAAAGAATCGTCTGTATGATACTCAATTGAATTTACGCTTTCTTTAAAAAATGGTAAGCAGTGAAATTCTTTCGGTATTTCTATAACTCGCTCCATCCCTTATTTCACCTTCATTCGCTTCTTTCCTTCACGACATACTTCTAACAGTCTGCACTCCTCACATTGCGGTCGTTGTGCTTTACAATGATAACGTCCAAAGAAAATCATACGATGATGCGTAACCCCCCACTCATCCATCGGTACTTTCTTCATTAACGTTTTTTCTACTTCTAACACAGAATCTTTCCATCTACAAATCGCTAATCGTTTACTCACTCGCTCCACATGTGTATCGACAGCAATTGCAGGAATCCCAAACGCTACGGAAACTACAACATTCGCTGTTTTCCTTCCTACACCGGGTAATTTCGTAAGTTCATCTCGATCGCTCGGTACCTCCCCATTATAGTCATCTAATAACATTCGGCATAATTTTTGAATGTTTTTTGCTTTATTTCTATACAATCCGATAGAGCGTATATCTTGTTGTAATTCTTCTAGAGAAACACTTAAATAATCTTCTGGTGTTTTATATTTTTGAAATAAATTTCTTGTCACTTTATTTACAAGTACATCTGTACATTGTGCAGATAACGCCACCGCGATTACAAGTTCAAATGGATTATCATGAACCAATTCACAATGCGCTTCTGGATACATATCCGCCATTGTGTCTAAACAATAACGGATTTGCGTTTTGTTAAGCATATTTCTCCTCCTATATTACTGCTCCAACCAATTATAAAAAGGCACTTTTCCAGTAAATTTCGTCTCTTGTTTTGTCATTTGTTGTGCTCTTTGTTGATTCGCTCTAAATTTTTGACCTTGATTTTGAGCCTGATCTACCGTTTTAATTCCATTCTTTTTCCACTCAAATAAAATACGATCAATATATCGGAAATTTAGTTTCCCACTCATTACAGCTTCTCTAAGAGCTGCCTGAATTAAATTTGGATGATGTTGATCTTGGTCCTCCCACATTCCTAACGTTTCACATTCGAACGGCGAAAGTGGTCTTCCAAATTCTTTTTCAAATACTGTATATAAATTTACTTGCAGCTGTTTTTTTTCTTTTTGCTCTTCCTCTATTGATTCATCCATTAAGAAATGTAATATTTTTTCCCATAACGGTTGTAAAGAATAACTTTCGCACATCATTGCTTCTGATCTTTGTCCACCTTCTAGTGATAAAAAACCTTTTTGAATCAACGCTTGAATTACTTCCATACATTTCATTTCCGTTATCGTCATCCGTTCAGAAATCTCTGAAGGAGTCGGAAACGAATTACCTGATTCTAAAAATGTGTGTACATGAAGTACAACCATAAATTCCGTCTCATTTAAACCTAATTTTTTATAATGCATCATAAGCAATTTTGGAATTGCAATGCTTCCCTGCTCAAACCACTGTAGCATCATTTTCTTTTTCATCACCAAACACCTCGCTCTCTAGTATAACACACCTTTAGCTATTTCTTTTTGCCACAATTCGTCAAAAAAACCTCCCCATCAATAGGGAGGTTTTTTATATTACATGAATGAAATATAAAATTAAGCTTGCACTTTACTTTTCATAAATGTATGGATGCGTTCTAATGCTTTCTCTACTTGTTCAAGAGATGTCGCATATGATAAACGAACATTATTTGGAGCACCAAATCCTGTACCTGGTACAAGAGCCACTTTTTCCTCTTCTAATAGAGCCTTTGCCCAATCATCAACTGTTGCATATCCTGATAAAGCTACAGCTTCTTTTACGTTAGGGAATAAGTAAAATGCACCTTGCGGTTTAATACAAGTAAAGCCAGGGATTTGAATTAATTTATCATAAATGATGTTTAATCTCTCTTCAAAGGCTTGACGCATTGTTTCCACAGGTTCTTGTGAGCCTGCATATGCCGCAATTGCGCCGTATTGAGCGATTGAAGTAGGGTTTGACGTACTATGACTCGCTAAGTTCGTCATCGCTTTAATAAGCTGCTTATTTCCTGCTGCATATCCAATACGCCATCCTGTCATAGAATGAGATTTAGATACACCATTAATAATAAGTGTTTGTTCTTTTAATGCATTAGAAAGCTGGGCAATTGATGTATATTCTACGCCACCATAAATTAATTTTTCATAAATTTCATCAGAAACGATTAAAATATCATGTTCTAAACATACTTCTCCAAGCTGTTGTAATTCTTCTTTGCTATAAATCATTCCTGTTGGATTGCTCGGTGAATTAATAATAACTGCTTTCGTTTTCTCTGTAATTGCCTCACGCAGCTGCTTTGCTGTAATTTTGTACTCATTGTCTTCTAAACCTTCTACATAAACCGGCTTACCGCCAGCAAGCTTTACTTGCTCTGGATAGCTTACCCAGTAAGGAGTTGGAATGATAACTTCATCTCCCTCATCAAGTAATACTTGGAATAATGTATATAATGCATGCTTTGCGCCATTACATACAATAATTTCAGATGGATCATACGCAATACCTTGATCGCGAGTAAATTTCTTCACAATTTCTTGTTTTAACGATTGTAATCCACCTGTTGGTGTATACTTCGTATGCCCTTCTAACATCGCTTTATGTGCAGCATCCATAATATGCTCTGGTGTATTAAAGTCAGGTTCCCCTGCCCCTAATCCAATTACATCATGACCCTCTGCTTTTAATGCTTGTGCCTTTGCTGTAATTTCTAAAGTTGAAGACGGTGTTAAAGCAGCTACTCGCTTTGCTAATTTCATTTGTAGTTCCCCCTACATCTATTTTTCAATGCTATATCGTCTTAAAAATTTTCCATCTTTAAATTCAAGATAGTAATAACTATAACGATTGTCATCATCAATATATGTAACTTCCCATAGTGGTACATCATTTTCAAAGCCTAATTTCACTTTCATAATCTCTTTCGGCTTACTTTTTGATTCCTTACTTTCATTGCCGACTTGTTCTAATGTTCTTTGTATAGCCTCTTTTTCAGAAATACCTTCGCTCTTTTTCCTTACTACAGTATCCCCTTTTTTCTCCGGCACCCAAACGATAAGTTGTTCTCCCTTTTCATCTGTACCTTGCACGACTATATATGCAGATTTTCCGTTGTAATAATCAACAGATTTCACCTTTGTAAGCTTTGCTTTTTCTTTAGCAATTTCTACAAATTTCGACTCTTTTGGAATTTTCTTCCCCATTGCTTTATTATAAACATACGCCCCATATATTCCGCTAGCAACGATAACAATAATGATTGCAAAGATCCACTTTTTCATTGTATCACTACGTTCTGTAAATCGTAAATACAGCTGTTTCTTTATCTTTTTCGTCTAATGCTAGTCCGAACATGAGGTCCTGCTCTTTTAACGTACGATTCAAACTATCAACAATTTTATACAAATCAGACGAATATTTAATACGCGTCGTTGATAGTACTTCGATTTTCTTCTCCATGAAAAAACTCCTCCGTTACACAAAAATTTCTAATTATAGAAGAACGCAATGCGGTTACAATAAGAGTACATTCTTTACAACCCCTGCTTCATCACCCATCTATTATAGCAGGACATGTACAGCAAAAAAAGGTTTCAAGTCGAAAACCAACACATTTTGTATACAAGAAGTAAGAAAAATAAAATTCCTCCTACCCACATTTTTTACGCCTGAAGTTTATAAGTATTTCAGGCGTATTTTTCTTCCATTTTTATTCATTTGATGGTTCTTCTAATTGTACTAATAATTCTTCTAATGGTCCTTCATAAAGAGGTACGTTAGGGATCGATTGTAGAAATCGTTTTCCATAGGAAGAACTCGTCAAACGACGATCTAACACTACTACCGTTCCTGTATCTGTATTCGTTCGAATTAAGCGGCCGAATCCTTGTTTGAAACGTAATATTGCTTGTGGCAGCGCTAATTTAGCGAATACATCCTCACCTTGATTTTTTAGCCACTCACCTTTCGCTTCCATCATCGGCTGATGAGGCGGCGTAAATGGTAGACGGACAATAACAAGACAACTTAAGGCATCTCCTGGAATATCTATCCCTTCCCAGAAACTGCTCGTCCCTAATAAAATTGATTTGTCGAACTCTTGAAACTTTCGAATTAAACGGCTTCGACTTCTATTATTCACACTTTGTGTGAGTAATAAATAACCCTCTAATTCATCATTATTTTTTAAATTCGCATACGCTTCTTTTAACATTTCATACGAAGTGAATAAAACAAGCATTCTGCCCTTTGTGGCTTTCGCTATCTTTGCAATATGTTCCGATACAGATTCAATATATCGCTCATTACTTACTTGCTTAATAAAAGGTACATCCGTTGAAACCATTAATTTCATTTGTTCATCATAACGAAATGGCGATGGAACCTTTAAAGTATTTGGAGCGAAATCATGTAAACCAAGTTCCTCTTTTATATAATCAAACGTATCGTTAACTGTTAGTGTTGCGGATGTAAAAATAACACTCTTTTTTTCTGTTAAAAATTCATCAGCAAATCTTTCACCAATATGAACAGGCTGTGCATATAGAACTGTTGAATGAATCGTCCCTTTCGTTTCAGTCTCCATCCAAGTTACATACGAATTCTTTTCTAATACGAGTAACTGTAATGATTCTGCCATCTTTCTCAGCAACTCAATTAAATGCATAAATTCACCTGTTACAACATGCATCTCCCATTCTAACTTACTTTGCAATATATCCACTTGCTTCTCAAGAGCAGTTACTACCCTTCTTAATTCATATATAAAACGATTTGTTAATTCAACGATACTATCCCACAACTTACCTTTTTCTAGTTCTGCGTTATACCTATAGATGAGCGGCATATTATTCGTTCCTTGTTCTTGCTTTGTTTGTTTAAATATAAAAGTACGTAACATTTGGAAGAGTTCATCCGCATCAAACTTAAGTTCCTTCAAACTATAACTTATCATACGGAAAGTTGAACGAGATGCTTGCTCTGATTTTTTCATCATTTTATATACTTTGGAGAGTACATCTTCTGTTTCTAGCGTCCCAAGACGAGATATAACCAATTGAAAATACATACAAGAGAACTGTTCACCCAATGTTCTACTCGCAGCTTCTTCAATATGGTGAGCTTCATCAAAAATAATATGTTCGCATGAAGCAAACAGCGGTTCTTCACTTGAAAAATCTTGAAATAATAACGCATGATTTGTGATAACGATATCTGCAAATAAAGCTTTATTCTTCGCTCGCTGGTAAAAACAACGACTAAACCAATTACTTTGCATACCGCCTGGACTATACGCATCACTACAAATACGATTCCAAAGTAACTTTCCGCCCTCAGGAATATTTAATTCGTCTTGATCACCCGTTTCAGTTTGCAATAGCCAAACTAAAATCTTCGCCTTCGTAAGTGCCATATCATAATTTTTTTCTTCCTCTTGTAAAGCATACTCAAATTTGTGTAAGCAAAGATAATGCTTTCTTCCTTTAAGAAGAGCTACCTCAAATGAAAATGGCATTATTTTTTGTAATAACGGTATTTCTTTTTCTAATATTTGTTGTTGGAGTTGTACCGTTTGTGTACTTATAATGACAGGTTCTTCTTTTCTCTTTGCAAAATAAAGACTAGGAAGCAAATATGCAAGAGTCTTTCCTGTTCCTGTACCGGCTTCAATTAGTGAAAAACGAGAGTCTCTTAACGCCGTATATATCTCTTTCATCATCAGTTGTTGACTTTCTCTTCTTTCAAACTTTGGCATATGTGATTCCAATTTATCCATCGTTTTATTCAAGAAAGCATCAAACTTTGATGAACACGTTTCTCCAAGGTTTAAGGAATAGTTCCGCTTTTTCAGCGCAATATTTCGATGTATTTCATACTCCGCTATATCTTCTTTACCATTCATTACTTTCTTTAAAATATTTTCAGAAAGCACATCAGCTATATCACTTTGGAACACATCGCTTAATTCATAAAGTGATTGCAACGTGACAAGTGGTAACTTTTCAATTTCATTTAAAAATTGTAAAAATAATTCCGCTGTTGCAAGAGCATCACTATCCGCACGATGTGGTTGATCATGTTCTAGTTCATGCTTCTTAGCTAAATCACGTAATTTATAACTATCAGCTGTCGGCAAAAGAATTTGAGCCAATTCAACCGTGTCGATTTTAGGACAATGTATTTCTGTATATCCAGCCTGTCTTAATTCTTCATTTAAAAAATTCCAATCAAAGTGAACATTATGCGCAACGAAAGCCGCACCTTGTAATAGCTCAACAATCATCGGGGCTACATCTTGAAATAACGGGGCTTGTTTTACAAGACTTTCATCAATCCCTGTTAATTCTGTAATAAATGGTGGGATCTCTCTCTTTGGGTTAACAAAAGACGAAAAAATCTCCAATATCTCTCCATCTTCTACTACAACAGCTGCAATTTGGGTAATTTTATCCTTCCCATCTTTCCAGGAGTTCCCTGTCGTCTCTAAATCAACAACGACATAACGCTTACTCATATATGTAACACCTCAATTTCTTACCTTTCAAACAACAATAATTTATATAATGTTACTATACCACGTTTTATCTCATCTTAATGAAAAGATGCACAAAAAAGCTATCTCCGCAATGGAGATAGCCTTTCTACTTATAATATCGTACCCGCTTTTTCAGCACCTAACATTTCAATAATTTGATTATTATCGTCTAGTACTGCAATTTTGGGTTCTTGTTTATGAACCTCTTCTTCCGTAACTAGCCCATAACAAATAATAATTACTTTGTCCCCTGGTTGTACAAGCCTTGCCGCAGCACCGTTTAAACAAACAACACCACTACCGCGTTCCCCTTTAATAACGTATGTCTCTAAACGAGCACCATTATTATTATTTACAATTTGGACTTTTTCGTTTTCTACAATATTTACTGCATCCATTAAATCTTCATCAATTGTAATACTACCTACATAATTTAAATTTGCCTCCGTTACAGTTGCACGATGTAACTTTGCTCTCATCATTGTGCGAAACATAGGTGCTCCCCCTTATTTAACCGTTAATGTTATATTGTCAATTAATCTTACATTTTCAAACTTAACTGCAATAGCTAAAATGATTCGTCCTTCGACTTTCTCTACCATTGTTAATGACGGATATGCATATAAATCCGCATAATCTACAGTGCCTTTCGTATGCGTCTCAATATACTCTTTCACAAGATTTGTAATGATTTCCGGATTACGTTCACCTACCTCAATTCTTTCTTTCGCTATACATAGGCTGCGGTATAAATGAAGAGCCTCTTCACGTTCATCTTGTGATAGGTACACGTTACGAGAACTTTTCGCTAATCCATCTTCTTCCCTTACAATATCAACTGGTACGATTGTAACCGGAATATTGAAATCAGTTACAAATCCTTCAATTACTGCAACTTGTTGAGCATCTTTCATACCGAAATAAGCACGCGTTGGCAGCGTAATATTAAATAGTTTCATTAGTACAGTTGCAACACCAGCAAAATGACCAGGTCTTTGTTGACCACATAATACGTCCGTGCGCTTCACAACTTCTACTGTTGTTGTTTGTTCTGCTGGATACATTTCTTCTACACTCGGATAAAACAAATAATCTACACCGTTTTCTTTTGCTACATTTTCATCTCTATTAATATCACGAGGATATCGATCTAAATCTTCATTTGGGCCAAATTGCAGCGGATTTACAAATACACTTAAAACTACAATTTCATTTTCTTCTCTTGCCTTACGTAATAAGGTAGCATGCCCTTCATGTAAATAACCCATCGTTGGAACAAAACCAATACTCTTTCCACTTGCACGAAGTTCGTTTGTAATTTGCTGCATCTCTTGCACTGTAGTTACGATTTTCATTATTGTTTTCCTCCGTATAACGCTAAGCATTCTTCCTCTTTCATTGTGAACGAATGTTTTTCTTCAGGAAATTGCCTTGTCTTTACTTCAGTAACATATTGTGAAATCCCACGCACAATCTCCTCTTGAACAGATGTATATTGCTTCACAAATTTCGGCACACGATTCACGCCGTATGAGATAAGATCATGATAAACAAGCACTTGCCCATCTACTTTTTGTCCTGCACCAATCCCAATTGTCGGTATTGTTAGTTGCTCTGAAATAAGTTCTGCTAACTGCATTGGTACACATTCTAACACAAGCGCTATTGCACCAGCTTCTTCACATTTCTTTGCATCTTCTATTAATTTCTTTGCACTCTCCGCATCTTTTCCTTGCACTTTATATCCACCCAACACTCCTACAGATTGAGGGGTTAAACCTAAATGCGCTACAACAGGAATTCCTGCGTTCGTCAAATATTGAATCGTTGATATAACTTCTCCAGCACCTTCTACCTTCAGTGCATGCGCCCCGCTCTCTTGAACGATGCGGCGTGCATTCACCATCGTTTCTTGTAATGATACGTGATACGACATAAATGGCATATCAGTTACAATAAACGTCTCTTTCGCTCCACGGCGTACAGCTTTCGTATGATGAATCATATCCTCTACTGTTACAGGTACTGTTGAATCGTATCCGAGTACAACCATTCCAAGAGAATCTCCAACTAAAATCATATCAACTTCAGCTTCTTCTGCTAATTTAGCAGATGGATAATCATACGCCGTTAGCATTGTAATCGGCTCACCTTGCTCTTTCATCTTCAAAAAATCTGTTTTTGTTTTCAAAAACTACTCCTCCTTTATGCAGGAGAGAGGAGATGGCCGCAATCATATAAAAAACCCCTCTGGCCATAAAAGGGCAGAAGGGTTGTGTGTTAGTCGGCATTATTCATCCCTCTGTCCCAGTCCGTTATTGGATCAAGGCAGAATCCAAGTTATTATTTTTCGTATTACTTCGAATCATGGTGCAGTTCGCTCTGATACTGCCCACATTCGAACTAATTATAGCAAACTACAAAAGGGAATTACTACATTTTTTTGAAAAAATAATTTTTTATTCTGATTACGGTATATGAAATTTAACAAGAGAGTATATATGCTAGAAAGTGAAACTTTAATCAGCCCGCTCCCCACCTAACTTCTTTGCTTCCGCTGAATTTTGAGGTGGAGGTCTTATTGCCCAGTAAATAGCGGGATAAAGTTTTTATAGATAATTCAATCCTGAAAAGATACATGTTTTTTCAACGCATGTTAAAAAATTCCAAGTTAATTTCTTCTGTAATCAATTTAACTGTATAGTATAACTCTTAAACTAATGATGCAGGTTAATTGAGGAAAAGTACTTAACAAAGGAGAATTGCAGATGTCTATGAACAGGTGGTTATTTCGATTCAGCAGTTTGCTTGTAATGATTGTATGGTGGATGTCTTTAGGATCCTTTCATGTATTTGCCTCAGTTAATGTCGTAACACAACCCACCGATGTAACGAACGTGATTGAGGTTGAACTAAATGATGATTACTTTAATCCAAATGTCATCACGATTCCGCTTGAAGGATCAACAACATTACTATTGAAAAATAAAGGTAAAAACGAGCACACCTTTACAGTGAAAAAACTCGGCATTGACGTCGTAGTTGAGTCAGGAAAAGAAAAGAATATTACCGTGAAACCTAAAAATACTGGTACATATGAATTAATATGTCGATACCATCTCCTTAAAGGAATGGAAGGCAAAGTAATCGTCAAATAACATGCCAGGCCAACTAGACGGAAGATATCTTGAAATGAACTTTAAATATGAAAAGGATTTATTATCATGTTACAAATTTAACTCAAAAATATTGAAATAAAAAGAAGTTCCAAAAGAGGAACTTCTTTTACTTAATTTCGATATCTGCAGAATGAATATGATGTACTTTCCCCTCATGATCCTCCAGAAGTAATACACCATCCTCTGTGATTCCTTTTGCTAACCCCGTAATCGTCTCTCTCATCGTTCGAGCGGTAATTTCTTTCCCGATGCTCACAGCGTAACTTTCCCAAAGAATTTTAATGACAGAGAAACCATTTTTTAAATACTCTTCATATAATTTTTCTAGTTGTAAATAGATTTGTTGCATAAGTTCTGCACGAACAATCGGCTTACCTGATTCAATCGCTAATGAAGTAGCAATGTGCTGAATTTCTTCATCAAAATGTTCTTGCTTTTGATTCGCATTAATACCGATGCCCATAATGACAGCATTAATTTTATCAGGATCCGCTTGCATTTCTGTTAATATACCTACAGCCTTTTTACCTTGAATTAAAATGTCATTTGGCCATTTTATTCCCACGTCTACACCTGTACATTTTTCAATTGCCTGTGCAACACTAACAGCCGCTAACAAAGTAAGTTGCGGTGCATGATGAACTGGAATCGATGGGCGTAAAATAATACTCATCCAAATTCCTGTTCCTTTTGGTGAATGCCATTTTCTGCTTAAACGACCTCTTCCCGCTGTTTGTTCTTCTGCTACAACGATAGTTCCTTCTTCTGCACCTTCATAAGCAAGTTTTGCTGCAATGTGCTGCGTTGATTCAACAGTTTCTTCAAAATACACTGTTCTACCAATTCGCTTCGTTTGTAGCCCTAACTGAATTTCATTAGCAGTCACTTTGTCTGGCTTACTTGCAATTCGGTAACCTAATCGGCGCACAGCTTCAAGTTCATATCCCTCACTCCGGAGATCTTCCATATGTTTCCACACAGCAGTTCTTGAACAACCAAGTTTATCACTAATCGTTTGGCCGGATACAAACTCGCCATCCGCTTCAGAAAAAACTTGTAATAACTGCTTTCTTATAGTAGATTGCATCCTTGCAGCCACTCCCTTATACGCTCTTTCTCATTAACTACGTTTCCTTTTACAATTGCTTCCTCGATTTTCTGAAGCATGTCAGCAACCCACGGACCAGGCTTTTTGTTTGCCCAGTTTAATAAATCATTACCAGTCACATTCATTTCTTGACGACCCTGGATTGGCAATGCATGAAACATTGATTGTACTCGTTTAACAGATGTAGGATCATAGCTTTCAATCATCGCTTCATATACTCTCTCTGCCATTTCAGCGATATAAATTCCCGTTTTATAAAGAAGGACTGTATCCCAATCCTTCTCCTTTCTAGTACGGATTGCCAATAAAACTGCAACAATATCTTTTATTTTTTTATTCGAAAACTTCCATTGACGTAAAAAGACAGATGGATGTTCTTCTCCGATACAATATAAGAAAAATGCCCACGCCTCAATATCCGTTTCGAAAGAATCCCATTTATACTGCGTAGCTTTTAACAGTCTCTCTTCTGACATTTGTAAATATGGCAAATGAGAAAATAGCTTCGTCTCTACTAATTCTTTGAGACCTTTCACACAATATGTACCAGTTAACAATTTCTCAAACTCTACTGTAATGCGCTCAATTGCTATATGTTCTAGCAAATGTCCATACGTTTCAATCGCTTGCTTCGTTTTCGTTTCTAATGAAAAACCTAACGCGCTTACAAACCGAATACCACGCATCATTCGCAGGGCATCTTCTTGAAAACGATCCGCAGCATTTCCAACTGTCACAATTTCTCTCTGTTGAATGGCTTCCTGCCCAGCAAATAAATCAACCATTTCGCCTTCTTCTGTCATAGCAATTGCATTCATCGTGAAATCACGACGTTTTAAATCCTCTTCTAATGAACGAACAAATTGAACACTACTAGGTCTTCGAAAATCTTCATATTCGCTTTCTGTTCGAAAAGTAGTTACCTCATAAGGCTCACCATTTTCTAAAACAATTACAGTTCCATGCTCAAGACCAACAGGAACATTTCTTGGGAATATAGCCATCACTTCTTCTGGTAAAGCAGATGTCGCAATATCAATATCTCCAATCGGCCTATCGATAATAAGATCTCGTACGCTCCCACCAACAAAGTAAGCCTCATGTCCTTGTTGTTTTAATGTCTCAATAATAGAACTAGCTTTTTTAAATCTTTCCATTTTTGTCATCCCTTAGTACGTCATAGTAAATCGTTTCATATTGTGAAACAATTTTTTCTGAGCGAAATTGCTCATAAACACTTTCTCTTGCTCGTTCTCCCATATTACGGTGAAGTTCCTCGTCCTTTAAGAGCTGAGTAGCTTGATTTGCCACTCCTGTTGTATCGCCAACTTCACATAAATATCCTGTTTCCCCGTGTTGAATAACCTCTGGAATACCTCCAACCCGTGTTCCGATACAAGGTACACCACACGCCATTGCTTCTAATAAAACAAGACCAAAACTTTCCTTCTCTGATAGAAGCAACATTAAATCACTCATCGCAAGTAGTTCTGCAACATTATCTTGCTTCCCTAGGAATAAAACACGATCTTCAATATGTAAATTCTTCACTATCTGTAAAATCGTACAGAATTCTGGTCCGTCTCCAACAAGAAGCAACTTCGCATCTACTTCTTTAACAATTTTAGCAAATGCCTCAACAACATCCTGCACACGTTTCACTTTACGGAAATTCGAAATATGAATAAGTACTTTTTCACTCTCACTTATACCGTATTCTTTCTTTAATTGAGACATATTACGTTTGAAATATACACGTTCGTCTATAAAGTTATATACCGTTTGAATTTCTTTACTTGGTTTTACAAGCTCATGCGTTTCGTTAATTAATGAATGCGAGACAGCAGTAACAACATCCGATTGCTCAATACCAAAACGAATTAAATTATTTAACGAAGGGTCGGAACCTAACACAGTAATATCTGTTCCATGCAAGGTTGTAACAATTTTAATACGCTCTCCGATCATTTGTTTTGCTAAATATGCACAAATTGCATGTGGTATTGCGTAATGCACATGTAAAATGTCTAAGTTTTCTCTTTGTGCAACCTCTGCCATTTTACTTGCTAACGCTAAATCGTATGGTGGATATTGAAATACAGAGTACTGGCTTACCGTCACTTCATGAAAATATATGTTTGGATATACTTTATTTAACCGGAATGGTAAACCCGATGTAATAAAGTGAATTTCATGCCCGCGTTCCGCCAATTGCTTTCCTAATTCTGTTCCAACAACTCCAGAACCACCTACAGAAGGATAACATGTAATACCTATTTTTAATTTCATTTACATCCCCCTAATAAATCAGCATGTAATAAAACCGGTTTCTTACTCATAAATCCCTCGGCATACAAGACTCCAACTTCTTTTCCAAACATCTTCTCACGAGCAATCACAGTTTCAACGTATCCTTCTGTTAACGGTGTCTTAACCCCATCACTTCCTGTTGAAAATTGACTTTCATATGCTTCTAATGCTTCCACCTTTATAGAGAGGTACTCACTTATATCTATACAAAAATTCGGTTTATGAAAACCATTAATCATATAATTATAAAAAGACTCCACACGATGTGGTGAAAGTTCCGGCATATATTTACGGATTCCTGCTGAAAAAATAGCCTCTTCCACAAGCTTTGCACAATTTGCATGATCTGGATGACGATCTTCATAGTATGGCGCAAAAACTAGTTTTGGTTTATATGTACGGATCACCTTGACAATTTCACGTATATACTCTTCTTTCATATACAAACCACGGTCTGGCATCGCTAAATTCAGCCTCGTTTTTACTCCCATTATACGAGCTGCGACCTCTGCTTCTTCTTTTCTCAACTCTATCGTTCCATTGGAAGAAAGATCAGCTTCTGTTAAATCACAAATACCTACTTCATACCCTTGCTTTGTATATTTAGCGATGGTACCAGCCATGCCGATTTCAACATCATCGGCATGAGCACCAAACGCTAATATATGTAATCCACTCATAATTGTTCCCCTCATTTTCTTAACTTACGATAATCTAAATCTCCTCGCTCTAATGCGTGCATCAACATTTCAGCACTTGCCATATTCGTTGCAAGTGGAATCGCATATACATCACATAAACGAAGCAATGCATTCACATCCGGTTCATGCGGCTGTGCTGTTAATGGATCGCGGAAGAAAATCACCATATCTAAATCGTTTTTTGCAATCATTGCACCAATTTCTTGATCTCCACCAAGAGGGCCAGATTGATATCTTGTTACAACTAATCCAGTCGCTTCCATAATACGAAGCCCTGTCGTTCCTGTTGCAAATAATTCATGTTGCTCAAAAATTGGTTTATATGCGTATGCAAACGAAACCATATCATTTTTCTTTTTGTCATGTGCGATTAAGGCAATTTTCATCCGTTGTCTCCCCTTTAGTCGATAATATTTTCTAAACCGTACACAAGATGATCAAGGTTCATTACTGTCTCAATTGATAGTTTTACACCTGACATAAATGATGCACGATTGAATGAATCATGACGAACTGTTAACATTTGTCCATCTCCACCAAACATTACTTCTTGGTGTGCAATAAGCCCTGGCAAACGTACACTATGAATGTGAATACCGTCTACATTTGCACCACGTGCACCTGCTAGTTGCTCTACTTCATTTGGATGACCTTGCTGCTTTGATTCACGATTTTGACGAATTAATTCTACCGTTTTTACAGCTGTACCAGATGGTGCGTCTAATTTTTGATCATGATGTAATTCAATTACCTCAACATCTTGGAAATATTTCGCTGCCATTTGTGAGAATTTCATTATAAGAACTGCACCAATTGCAAAGTTTGGAGCAATAATTGTTCCTACTGCTTTTTCTTTTGCATTCTCTGTTAAATGTGCCAATTCTTCTTCTGTAAATCCAGTTGTACCAATAACAGAACGAAGTCCACGCTCAACTGCAAGTGTAACGTGTTGTTTCCCAACTTCTGGTGTTGTTAAATCTAACAACACATCTGCTTCTACTTCATCTAAACAAGTATGTAAATCAGCGTAAATCGGTGCATGTAATGCTGGCATGCCAGGTAAATCAGAAATCTTCTCACCACCATGCTTATAATCCACTGCTGCTACTAAATTAAAATGTTCCGTTCTTTCCATAAGAAGGACTGCTTCATGTCCCATACGTCCTCTTGGTCCGGCGATAATTACTTTAATTTCTTTCATTATTCTTTCTCTCCCTCATCAATACGTGTCCAGCGATCTTTATCACGTGTATTAAATTTATTCATTACAATGTTATGTGCTGTCTCTAAATCAATATTTAAACTATTTGCCATACAAATCATAACAAATAATACATCTCCAAGCTCTTCTTCAATACTTCTTTCTTTTTCAGTTGTTTTCTTCGGTTTCTCACCATAATAATGATTTACCTCTCTCGCAAGCTCTCCCATTTCTTCCGTTAAACGAGCCATCATTGCAAGCGGACTGAAATAACCTTCTTTAAACTGACCAATATATGCATCTACTTCTTTCTGCATATCTTTCATCGTTTTTGCTTCCATACTATTCACCTCTAATCCTTCCTCTTTCATGTTAGCCAATTCATCGCGATTTGACAAATATTATTCCCCGCCAAACACCTATTTGCGACCCTTTTTTGGATAGACTATAATAAAGTGAAACTTTCTTTTGCGCTTTTTACAAAAGATTAGTTGAACCAATCGGGTTCCTACGGCTGGTTCGCCTTTCTTCAGAGCTTTATCTCCTACCAGCCGTTGGAACGGGGTAAAGTGAAACTTTCTTTTGCGCTTTTTGCAAAAGATTAGCCCATACTAATCGAGTTCTTACTATTTTCACTAGCAACTAGAAATTACTTATTATTATGTTTTACCGTTTCAGCGGAGCAATGTAATCATTACATAATTAGGGGGATTTCTATATGACATCAAAATTGAAGATGCGAAATATTATTTTTATTTTAATCGGTTCCGCTATATTTTCTTTCGGTATTGTCAATATCAATATTGAAAACCACCTTGCAGAAGGTGGGTTTACTGGTATTACACTATTATTGTATTTTTTATTTAAGTTTGATCCTTCCTACTCAAACTTAATTTTAAATATCCCTATATTTTTTATTGGCTGGAGGTTACTTGGCAGAACGACATTTTTATATACATTAATCGGCACATTTAGCGTATCTTTATTTCTATGGATTTTCCAGCGTTACGAAGTGCTCAACTTACATTTAAACTTGCAAAATGATATGACACTCGCAGCTTTATTCGCCGGGGCATTTATCGGTATCGGCCTTGGGATAATATTTAAATATGGCGGGACTACTGGCGGTGTAGATATTATCGCACGACTAGCTCACAAATATGTTGGCTGGAGTATGGGTAAAACGATGTTTATGTTCGATGCTGTCGTTATCGTCGTCTCTATTCTTACCTATTTATCATACCGCGAGGGTATGTATACGTTAGTTGCTGTTTTTATCGGGGCTAAAGTCATTGATTTTATGCAAGAAGGAGCCTATGCCGCCAAAGGAGCGACTATTATCTCAGAGAAAAACGATGAAATTGCTGCCAAAATTTTATCTGAAATGGAGCGCGGAGCAACCTTTTTAAAGGCTGTTGGATCGTATACAAAAGTGGAACGTAACGTACTGTATTGCGTTGTTGCTAAAAATGAAATCGTGAAATTAAAGAATATTATTACTTCAGTAGATCCTCATGCATTTGTCGCTGTAAGTGATGTACATGATGTAGTTGGTGAAGGATTTACGTTAGATGAAAATAAAAACCCTTTACATAATTAAATGTAACTAGAAAAGCGCCTTAGCTTTTCTAGTTTTTTATTACAAGTCTTTTAAGCTTCTCCAAATCCTCATAAATAAGCTCCAATAAACTCCGATTATAAAAAATGGAAGCTGGATGAAAAGTTGGAAAAACATGATATTCATTCTCTGACCATGTAAACTCTGCACTTTGCATATCCTTTAATTTTTGAATGGGCTGTTTTAATAATTGCCCGTGTACATCTGTGATTTTTTTATTTTTTCCTGTTAAACGTTGAAGACCAATATTTCCAAGTGTGACGATAAGCCTCGGATTTATTTTCTCTAATTCATAATCTAACAAAGGCGCATGGGCAACTATTTCTCCTTGATTTGGCGTTCTATTATACTTTTTTTGTATGCTTTCACCATTTCGTTCTTTTTTCTCTCGCCATTTATAAGGTCTACTCCGAACAGCGCTCGTAATATATACTTCTTCCCTCGTAACGTGAATACGCTCTAAAAAACCCATTAATTGTTTTCCCGACCTCCCGCTAAACGGAATCCCATTATGAATTTCCGTTTCACCAGGCGCTTCTCCTAACAACATAAATTTGGGATTTTCAGGACCTTGTCCACTTAAAAAACCTTCTAGTTGATAAGGAGCACTACGCTCTTTCACTTGTTTTACTAAATGGTCTGGATATTTCATTTCCCCCACCGCCTTTCCGCATTACTTCTATTATTTCTATTTGTAATACATTATATAATTCAATCCACACAACAAAAAAAGACTATCAAAATTGATAGTCTTTAGTCGTCGCTACGCTGCATACCAGTATACATTAATACGAGACGTAATAATTCAAATACCGCTACAGCTGCAGCTGCTACATATGTTAATGCTGCTGCATTTAATACTTTACGAGCTTGGCCATATTCATCTGTTGATACGATACCTAACGCTTCAATTTGTTGCATTGCACGCTTTGAAGCATCGAACTCAACTGGTAATGTAACAAGTTGGAACACAACACCTGCAGCCATTAAAATAATTCCTAATAACAATAGTTTCGACATTGTCGCAAATATACCAATCATAATAAATACCCATGATATATTCGATCCAAAATTCGCCACAGGAACTAACGAATGACGAATACGCATAAAGTTATAATCTTGCGCATCTTGAATTGCGTGTCCTACTTCATGTGCTGCCACTGCTGTACCAGCAACTGAATGTCCATAATAGTTATCTGTTGATAATCGAACCGTCTTGGCCGTTGGATCATAATGGTCTGATAAATGACCTGGTGTTTCTTCCACAGCTACATTGTATAATCCATTTTCATCTAAAATTTTTCGAGCCACTTCCGCTCCTGTCATACCTGATGTTGAATAAACTTGTGAATACTTGCTATAGGCACTTCGTACTCTTGACTGTGCATACAACGGTATGATCATTATGATCGCGAAGTAAATTAAATAAAACATCATGAACCTCCATTGAAGTTTTAATTATAGTACTTCTCATTCTATTTTCTTCTGCCACTATTGTCAATGAATAAACCTTACAATCCATATCTTTACTTATTACATTATCTATTTTTAGAATGCACATTACTTTTTCTTTTTTCTCTCTCTCCTTTATACTTTCTCCATCCAACATAAGTTAATGTGAATAAAATAAGTCCCCCAGTAATTGTCATAAACCAAATGAGAGAAGGTGCAATTTCATCCTTTTTTACTGTGTGAAATATCTTTTGCAAATCCCCTTTAATAATCCCTAATTGCATTTGGCCACCTTTCGTTTTTAACATAACGTTACGAAATTCATCCAAATAAGATAAATGAACATTTACACGCTGTACCTCGTTTTCTGGCAAAGCAATCATTAAACTTGGATAAATAATATTGAATTCATTTAAAAATGTATTTAATGTTTGTTGAAACTGCCCAGCATCTTCTTTTTCCATCGCTTTTTCCATTTGAGAAAAAGCATCCATTACTTTCCTTTCTCTTTCCATCCAAAGTGGTTGATATTTCGATACTTGTGCATCAACAGCAAGTTGTAATGCCAACACATCATCCATTTTAGCTTGCTTACCTAAACCTTCTTCAGAGAGCGATTGCTGCGCCTTGTCGTAAGCTAAAGAAATAACTCTAACGTGATCTGGTGTTACTTCATGCTTCTTTTCATTCCCCTTCATTAAAAATTGCTCTGAGAAAAGTTGTAATACTTGTACCGCTTTTTCATCTTCATTACGCTTCACTAACTGTAACGAGTCGTCTAACAACCCTGTTAGCTCATTCCACTCTTCAGCATATATACGTAACGGAAACATTATAATTAGAAATGCTATCAATCCAATTAATGTTCTCTTCATCCCGGTCCCCCCTATAACTACTAGTACAAAATATGTTAATTGGGACAAGAATAGAACAGAACTGAACCGAAAAATATATTATCGTTTTACAAAATATCTATATAAGCTATAACAAAGTATACTACCACCTAAAATGAATAATAAAATAGCACACGCAGCATGCATAAAGAACTCCTCTGGTAGCATTAATATAACTGGATCCGTTTCAATATCAAACATCCAATAATCATTACTGAATAAAAGCTTATGGAATAATACAAAGCTCTTTTCAAAATTAATAGCGATTGGTAACATAAGCGCTATCGGAAAAATGATTGTTAAAATTGATCCGTGCAGTAAAAACTTTTCATTTTTCTTTTTTAATAAATAAATTCCCCCTATCACTGCAATCATAATTGTCGCATACATCACATATTGAATCTTTACTAAAATATTTTTAACATCTACAAAATGAATACGGCCATTTGTAGACATATCTAATGTTGGCAAATGTAATGCTCCGTCATAAAACGGGGATAAATATGTAATAAGCACATCGTAATTTCTTTTAATTTCATCCTTCGTCATATCCGCTAAATCAGGAATATTTAAAAAATCAATTTCAAAATAATACAGCCATTTTCCATACACAACTGCCGTTGTTGCGAGTGCAAAAATAGAAAATGCTATGCTATATGAAACAACTAAAGTAATCAATCGATCCAATATTTTTGTACCACTCTTATTTTTCTCCATGTTCTCCCCCTAAATGTTCTAACCATCATAAAGAAAATTGTTTCCTGTGCTCACGTAAGCAACAATAATATGTAATACATAGTACAGCAACGCTTAACCAAAACGTAAAATAACCAATTTCCTCTACAAACAAATGCATAATTCCATATCGTGGCATTTGCCAAAATAAATAATCAATTGCATCGTTATGCAACGTCCATACACCCGCTACTATAAAATGCCATTTTTTTATACGGTAAAATGGAGCATATAAAACACCTTGCACTGCCATCGCAAAGTGCGAAAGCATTAACATGTAGCCCATAAGGCCAATAGGACCTTTTACGTAAATCATAATCGCATTTACAACAACAGCCCAAATACCATATTTTATTAAAGTAACAATCGCTAGCGCTTCTATTAATCCCCAGTTTCTCTTTGTCAAAAAAGCAATTAAAACAAAGACAAAAAAGAGACTCGCCATAGGACTATCTGGTACAAACGGCCAAAATATAGGTGACGTTTCTTTCAGTTGATTTCCGTACCATATAAACCCGTAAATTGTACCTAATATGTTAACAACCAATAAAAATAATAATACCGAGCGTTGTCTTAACATTGCATACAAGTACACCAATCTGTATGTCCAACACCTTTCAAGCAAAGTAATTCATTCACTAAATCCTACTCTATTATAACAAACTTCATCCAACTAAATAGAAAAGCTGACTACAAATTTTGTAGTCAGCTTTTTATTATTTTTTATTATACTTTGCAACGAATTCCGAAAGCTTCTTCAGTTCCTCATCTGTACCTTTAAATACACCTTTAGGCATGGAACCTTTTCCATCTTTCGCAATTTTAGCAATTTCTTCTGGCTTTAAAGTTAAGTTTTGCAGTGCTGGTGCTGCCGCCCCGCCCTGTAAGTTGTCACCATGACATGTTAAACAAGTATTTTTTTGCATTAATTTATAGCCATCATCATTTTTATCAACTGGCGCGGTTTTTACAATTGCTCCTTGTTTCTTTGCAGCTTCCCAGTCGTGGTGTGCTACAGATTCCCAAGTTAAAAAGATAATCGATGCAATTGCTAAAAGCATAAATCCAGTTGCTACAGGACGCTTCAATGGACGTCTTTCTGGACCTCGATCAAGAAATGGAGCTAACAGTAATGCACCAAACGCAATCCCTGGCATAATAAACGCTCCAATTACAGTAAATGAACCGGAAGCATAAGAATACTTTAATAACTGATACAAGAATAAGAAATACCAATCTGGAAGTGGTATATATCCAGCATCTGTTGGATCCGCCATTCTCTCAAGCGGCGACGGATGCGCCACTGTTAAACATAAATAACCGATTAAAAAAACTGCACCAACCATCCATTCTTTTAACAAGAAGTTCGGCCAAAATGCTTCTGTTTTCCCTGGGTATTCAGAATAGTCTTTTGGAATATTTGGTTTCCGAGCTACCGGTACCCGAGAATCTCCTACAAACTTCATCCCTTTGCCGCGATGCATAATCTCCCTCCTTTAGTTCTTTCCCCTTTAATTTAGCAATCTCTTATAGTGGACCGGAAATACCTTGTTTGCGAATCATGATGAAGTGGAAGGCCATTAAACCTAGAAGTGCTGCTGGTAAGAAGAAGACGTGAATAGCAAAGAAGCGAGTTAATGTTTGAGCGCCAACAATTTCGGAATGACCAGCGAGTAATGTTTTAATATAAGGACCAATGAGCGGTGTTTGCTCTGCAATTTGAATCCCTACTTTTGTAGCAAATAAAGCTTTCATATCCCACGGTAATAAATATCCGGTAAAACCAAGACCTAACATAACAAAGAAAATAAGAACACCAACAATCCAGTTTAACTCACGGGGCTTTTTATACGCACCTTGGAAGAAAACTCTGAGTGTATGTAAAAACATCATTACAATTACGAGACTAGCACCCCAGTGGTGCATACCACGAACAATTTGCCCATAAGCAACTTCATTTTGTAAATAGTAAACTGATTCCCAAGCATTTTTAATATCAGGCACATAATACATCGTCAAAAACATTCCAGATAAAATTTGAATTACAGTAACGAAAAAGGTAAGTCCTCCAAAGCAATAGACGAATGCAGAAAAGTGATGTGCCGGGTTTACATGTTCAGGTACTTCATGATCAGCGATATCACGCCATATCGGTGTAATATCTAATCTTTCATCTACCCAATCATAAATTTTATTTAACATCTACTTTGCACCCCCTCTTGGCTTCGCTTTTCCTAGATACAGCGTTCCATCTTTCACTTTAGACTCGTACACATCCAGCGGAGCAAGGGGTGGCGTACCTTTAATGTTCATCCCATCTTTTGTATAACGACCCCCGTGACATGGACAAAAGAATTGATTCGGATGTGCTTTGTCCGAATTCCAGTTAACTGTACATCCTAAATGTTTACATACTGGAGAGAACGCAACAATGTCTCCGCTTTCATCTTTATGAACCCAAGCCGATTTTGGTTCTTCAGACTTGTACCAACCATCAACCTGTTTCACTTTAAAATCGAAACGCTTCGGCTCTGTTGTAATATCCTTTACTTGCGCAACAGCAACCATATCTGTTCCGGCTTCTTTTCTTAACACCGGATCAAGCGCAAATCGCGTCATCGGCATTAAAATACCGGCAGCCATAAAGCCTCCTACCCCTGTGAGTGTGTAATTTAAAAATTGTCTTCTTGACACGCGATGTTCTTTCTCGCTCACGAAAATTCCCCCCCTCTATCAGAAATTGTCCCCTCGTGATAAATTATATAAAAAATAAAAACTAGGACACTATCATGATATAATACGCTCATGCACAGGTCAATATCATACTACTCATAATAATAAGAACTTTCTGTTTATTGTGAGTTTCCCCACTTCTCTTCCAACATCACCATTATATTTTTTATATGTGCATGAATAACTTCTCTTTTTGCTTGATCACTAAATTGTTCTAATGCTAATGAAGGAAACCAAAATAAATCTCCCTGTAACTCTTGCATATCCTCTTTCCATGAAAAATCACTTGTAACATAAGCAATATGCTTAAAACCTTCGCTTCGTAAATGATTTGTCCATTCTTGCAAACGACCTTTTTCATTCTTTTGACTTTCTACCAAATAAGTAAACGCAGGTAGTAAAAGCACTCTTCCTTTATACTCTCTTTCCAATTCCGTGCTCAACAATTCGATAAATTCACCTTGTTCTACAACCATTTTCATTTCTTGTGCTGCCGAAATTGATAAAAGCGGTATTACTCCTGTATCAACATACTCTCTTGCTTGTTCAAACTGTTCCACATCTTTTACACTCCACTTCAAATTCCTTCCCTCCTTCACTTGCAAATGACAGAACTTTCACTTTATATATATTAAACCATACTAAAAGAGGTAAAAAAAGAAAAACTACCCAATATAGGTAGTTTTTCTTGGCGAAAGTCTGAAATTTGTAAAAATTTATTAATCCAAATAAATTCTATAAAGTCTTTAACTCGGCCGTTAATCTATGAAACGCTTCCTTATCTTGCTTATCTAACGCTTCATCAATTTGTTTCAAAAGGCGTTCTCTCCTAAATGAAAATACACTTTCTTCCAAAAACCTTTCTGCAAGTAAACGATCTTTTTCATTTACTTCAATATGCTTTGGTAGATATGGGTTTTCTTCTAATACAGCTACATAATTCGCATTTTGAAACGATGATTTAAAGTTGAGTTGAATATAAATATCCTCATCTCGATTTAAACGAATATCATGAAACGATTTTTCAGCATCTGTTGTCATAACATTTTGTTTAAAAAAGTGAAACGGTGTGTCTTTCACACAATTCGCTGACATCACTAAGCCACGCGGACAATATTTTGCATGCTCTACGAAGTGGACTTTATGCATCAATTGGTCGTGACTCATTAAATAATTCAGAATCCATACACATTCACGCTGTTTCAGTTGGTAATTATTCAAAAACCATTTTACAAAATCCTTCTTCTCGTTTACAGAAACAGGGGTATTCATAGCAATTAAGTCCCTCCTCTGTCTTTCTCTTTTCTTTTTAGATTCAAGAAGCGGCATTCAGTTTCCTTCCAACTTATGAAAAATCCTCTAAATTATATAACAACTCTTCAATATGAATTTGTGTCGGGTCTAGTTGTAATAACTGGGTAAATACTTCTTTCGCCTCTTTTCGCTTTCCTTCTTCCAATAAGAAATAACCGTATTCTTCTAAGAAGTCTGGATGATTCTTAAAAGAAGTATATGCACTTTCATAGTGTTTTAATGCATCCGAATACATTTCTAATTGTTTTTTTGCATACGCAAGGTCCCAAAGTAGTTGTGTATCTGGTTCTCCACTATCAATAGCACGCTCTACAATTGCAATTAACTCTTCGTACTTTTCTTGTCCTTTTAAGATATACGCATATTTTAATGTTGCGCCTAAATGCCCTGGGTCTAACTCAAGTGCTTTTTGAAGAACTTCCTCTGCTTCTACTATTTTTCCTAATTTCGCCGCAATGTTCGCTAACTCTACATAAAACGGAACTGAAAGCTCATCTACTTTAATTCCTTCATGAAGCGTTTCATAGCTTTCTTGAAGCATTCCTTCTTTTTCATAGCTTTTCGCTAAATACATGTACAGTGATGCGTACTCAGGGTCTAATTCTTTTAGTTCTTGCCAAGCACCGATTGCTCTCTGATATTCTTCACCTTGGTATAATGTGAAGGCATATCCAAATAATGAGTGAATATCTTTTTGTTCCTCTAGGCCTGCTTCATAATAAGAAATCGCCTCTTCCCAGTTTCCAATCGCACTTAACGTTTCTGCAAGACGAAGTGCGATTACAACACCACCCATTACTTTATGTTCAGCTAATAGCGATTCATAATAAGTAATTGCCTTTTGTTCTTCACCTTTACTACTATATAATTCTGCTAACCCAAACGTAATAACAGGTTCATCAGGCATCATTTCTTTCGCCTTTAATAGTTTTTGCTCTGCTACATCATCAAAACCTTGCATTTGGAATAAATCTGCAACAAGTAATAAAGATTGAACATATAAATCGTCATTTTCTGGAATATCATGAAGTACTTCAATCGCTTCATCTTCTTTATCTAGATCAATATATAATTCTGCTAAAAATACAGTGAATTCACTTTCTTCCGGATACAGTAAACGTAAGTCTTCAGTAATCGCTAATGCCTCATCTGTAAATCCAAGTGTATGATAGTAACGAGCGATATCATACTTCTCTTCATCATTTGCAATTTTTAATTGTTCTTTTAATAATTGTAATCCTTTTTCCGCTTCACCATTTTCAATATATGAAACAGCTTGTTCAAACTTTTGCATAAACGTCTCCTTTAATTCTAAAAAATATTCTCTTCTGTTCATTTATCATAAGCAACTCACTGTTAGAACGCAACCTTTAGAATGAGCATGCTTCTTCTTATACTTCTTCTTACAGAGTAGGTAATTGTTCAAAAGGTTCGGATATGACACCGATACCTTATCATCATCTTCTATTGTACCGCTTTCTTTTATGACCGTGCAAATAACTTCTCTCACTAATTATCAAGCCATACAAACCGTGATTTACAGAACAACTTAATTACCAGTCTTCAACCTTTATTTTTAATACGATAAAAAAGGCTCCTATAATAGGAGCCTTCACAATCTCTTAAGAATATGTTTCTTCTTTCTGTACTTGCTCATTTACAAGCTCTTTCAGCAACTCTATAATTTCATCATTTTCTTCTTTCAAACCGACCGTAATACGAATACCATCATCGATACCAAATGCAGCACCAGAACGAACGATATATCCTTTTTTCATTAATCGTTCGAAAGCTTCATTACCTGGTATACCAAGTTTTAAGAAAATGAAATTTGTTTGAGATGGATAATAGAATACGTTATATTCTTTACAAAATGCATAATACTGATTTAGACCTTCAGCATTCTTTTTCACACAATCTTGTAAAAAGGCTTGATCTTCTAATGCAGCGAGTGCTACAGATTGCGCTACAGTTGATGTATTGAATGGTAACCTCGCTACTTCTAGCTGTCCGATTAACTTCGCATCCCCAATCGCATATCCGATACGAAAAGCAGCTAAACCATATGCTTTTGAAAACGTGCGTAAAACCATAAGATTTTCATACTTTTCAAGAAGTGGCAATGTTTGCGGATAGTCTTCTGCTTCCGCGTATTCATAATATGCTTCGTCCATAATAACGAGAGCCGACTTAGGAACTGATTCTAAAAATGAAAGTAATTTTTGTTTCTCAACATATGTACCTGTCGGATTATTCGGATTACAAATCCATACAATTTTCGTTTTATCATCTACTTGCTCTAGCATTGCATCTAAATCGTGAATACCGTCTTTAAGTGATACTTCACGAACTTCTGCTCCTTCAATAACAGCATGGTGATGATATTGTGAAAACGTAGGATTCGCCATTACAACGTTTGTTCCTTCATGTAGTAACGCTCGGCTAATCATTTGAATGACTTCATCTAATCCACTACCAAATAGTAGTTGTTCTGCTTTTACACCTAAATGTTCCGCTACTTTTGTCCGAAGTTCAAAGGCATATCCATCTGGATAAAGGGCATATTGGCTCGCTAAAGAAGTTAATGCTTCTGTCACACGCGCTGAGCAACCGAATGGATTTTCGTTCGATGCTAATTTCACAATTTTCGATAATCCATATTCCCTTTTTACTTCTTCAATGTTTTTCCCAGGCACATACGCTCTCAAAGTTAACAATTGCTCTTTCACTCTCATTTTTCTTCCCCCAGTCATTTCATTCAATTTGATTACAATACAGTTATAGCCCCTTACTGTAATCTTTTATCATAACCGTCACTATTACGAGAATACCTCTAAATGAGCACTTCACAACACTTCGCTATCATTTTAAACCATATCTTTTTGAAATGCCTCTAACGCAATATGAACAGTCTCATCTGAAATAGATACGACATTCACTACCCCATATTCCTGCATAAGCACCATATGAATTGCTCCTGCATTTGCTTTCTTATCTTGTTTCATCAATTGAACGAGGCGCTCTACATTCAAATCTCTTGGCATTTTTGGATAGCCGTATTTCAAGAACCACTGCTTCATATCTTCATAAGCAAGATCAACCTTGTACACTTGCTCACTTAAAAATATGGCGAATAACATTCCAACCGCTACGCCGTCACCGTGAGTAATATTCCCATACCCTAGCTCTTTTTCAAGAGCATGTCCTAACGTATGTCCAAAGTTCAAATGGGCACGTACACCCTTCTCTGTTTCATCTTGTGACACAACATTTGCCTTTACAGGAATCGCCTTCGTTAATATATGGATTAACTTCTCATCACGAAGATCCGCTAATGTTTGCACTTCTTCTTTTAACCAATGATATAGCTCCACATCACCAATAAGAGCATGCTTTATCACCTCTGCATAACCTGAACGCCACTCTTTTTCAGGAAGAGACTGTAAAAACGGTGTATGATATACAACCGCTTCTGGCTGATGGAATGCACCAATCATATTTTTACCTAACGGATGATTAATCGCTACTTTCCCACCTACTGCGCTATCGTGCGCTAATAAAGTCGTCGGAACCTGCACAAAGCGAATACCCCGCATAAAAGATGCAGCAACAAAACCAGCTAAATCTCCAATCATTCCGCCTCCAAGTGCAAGAATTAAAGAATTTCTATCTAATTTATTTTCAAGAGCTGACGTATGAGCCGCATAGAAATTTTCGAAAGACTTCTCTTTTTCGCCACTTGGTACAACAAACGAAAACACGTCCTGCTCCACTTGTAATGCATCGATAACTGTCTGTAAATGTAGTGATGCAACAGCTTCATCTGAAATGATCATTACGTTAGATACAGCTGGCTGCATATTTTGAACGATCATTGTTAAGTTTGACAACGCTTCTTTACCAACATGTACATCATATTCTTTTGATTTCGTTTGAATATGTATGTTTCCCATTAAAATCCCCTCGCATATTCATTATGTTTCTCAATATTTTCACGAATTAGTTCCATACGATCTAATCCGAATTGTTCTATTAAAGCTGTTGCTAATTCCCAAGCCACAACCGCTTCTGCAACGACACTAGCTGCTGGCACTGCACAACTATCTGAACGTTCAATGCTCGCTGTAAAAGGCTCTTTCGTATCAATATCTACACTTTGAAGAGGTTTATAAAGTGTAGGTATCGGTTTCATCACACCGCGCACAACAATTGGCATTCCAGTCGTCATACCGCCTTCTAATCCACCTGCATTATTTGTTCTTCTTGTATATCCATGCTCCTCATTCCATAGAATTTCATCATGAACTTCACTTCCCGGTCTATGCGCTGCTTCAAAACCAATTCCAATCTCGACACCTTTAAAAGCATTAATACTCATAATTGCAGCTGCTAATTTCGCATCCAGTTTTCGATCATAATGCACGTAGCTACCTACTCCAATTGGCATTCCTTCCACAATTACTTCAACGATTCCACCAATTGAATCACCATTTGCTTTCGCATCATCAATCGCTTTCATCATTTGGTTACCAGCTTCGTCATCTAAGCAACGTACAGGAGATGCTTCTGTAATACTCTTTAATTCTTCAATTGAACTATACGTAACCTCCTTAGCTTGTACACCGCCAATTTCAATTACATGGCCCGCCACTTTAATACCAAGTTCTGCTAACACCTTTTTAGCAACCGCACCAGCAGCAACACGCACCGTCGTTTCGCGCGCTGACGAACGTTCCAGTACATTCCTCATATCTCTATGACCATATTTAATTGCACCATTTAAATCAGCATGCCCAGGCCTTGGTTTTGTCACTTTCCTTTTTATCTCTTTTTCTTCCTGCTCAGTTAAAGGCTCTGCCCCCATAATTTTTGTCCAATGGGCAAAATCACGATTTTCAACAACGAGTGCAATAGGGGAACCTAATGTTTCTCCATGTCTAACACCACTTAAAATTTGCACTTGATCCGTTTCAATTTGCATGCGTCTACCACGCCCATATCCCTTTTGCCTTCTAGCTAACTCTTCGTTTATATCATCCGCTACTAAAGACAATCCTGCTGGAACACCTTCTATAATCGTTGTAAGTTGCGGACCATGAGATTCACCAGCTGTAATATATCGCATACGTTATTCCTCTTTTCGTATATGTATTTATCTCACTATATTAACTTTTATCATTCTAAAAATATTAAAGAAATTATATCATAAATCGACCATTTTCTTATTCTATATTTCCGATAGGCCTAATTTAAATATCAATATATCATAACAGCTCAAACTTCGTAACTAATTGAAAATAAAAAAAGTGCAAGAAGAATACCCCTATTCTCCTTGCACTTTTTACTATTATCACAGTGATTAAAGCGTTTACAAATTATTTCAAAATAATTAGTAAATCCATTCATTCATTAATTTTGAGTAGTCAACTAATTCTTCTTCTTTAAAGAAAATAGCAATCTCGCGCTCTGCGCTTTCTAAAGAATCAGAACCATGAATAATATTTTTCGCAACAGTTACACCGAAATCTCCACGAATTGTTCCAGGAGCTGCTTCATGTGGTCTTGTTTTCCCCATCATGTTACGCGCTGTATCTACTACACCTTCACCTTGCCATACCATTGCGAATACAGGTCCAGATGTAATAAAGTCTACTAACTCACCAAAGAAAGGTTTTTCCTTATGCTCAGCGTAGTGTTGTCCAGCAATTTCCGGAGTGACTTGCATTAATTTTGCACCAACTAATTGAAAGCCTTTTTTCTCAAAACGAGCTACAATTTCCCCAATGAAGGCACGTTGTACACCGTCTGGTTTTACCATTAGAAATGTTTTTTCCATAAAAAATCTCTCCACTTCTGAATTATGTATGTAATTGTATATCCCCACACACATATTATCACCCTTATCACAATTGTGCAATAGTTTTGAAATAGAGAGATTATTTTATTTTTTAGAATAAACATTAAAATTTTCGTTTTCCAATATACTTTGCAACATTTTGTAATGCATACTTTGCTTTTCCACGTGGGAGTGGTTTTATTATTTCTAAAGCTTTATGTAAATAACGTTCACTAAACGCAAATGCTTGATCAATTGCTGGACTATTTTTTACAGCATCAATAATTTCTTGCATTTCACTTGCTGTTGTATTTTCATGTACAGATGTGATTTTTTGACGAAGTACTGGATCTTCCATCGCATATAAAGCAGGGAGCGTTATGTTTCCTTGTAATAAATCTCCACCAGCAGGTTTTCCAAGTTTCTCTTCTGTGGAAACGAAGTCTAAAATGTCATCAATAATTTGATAAGACATTCCTACAAAATACCCATACCAAAATAGACGATTTACTGTATCACGATTAGCACCAGCAGCAATCGCTCCCAATTGACAACTCGCGGCAATTAATAATGCTGTTTTTCGCTTTATTCTTCTTAAATACGTTCTTAAATTTTGGTCATAATTGTATTTATCTTTAATTTGTTCAATTTCACCTTTACAGACTTCTAAAATAGTATGTGATAACGCTTGATGCGCCTCTGGGATTTCGATATTTGTTATACATTCAAGAGACTTAGCGAACAAATAGTCCCCTGTATACATCGCAATACGATCTCCCCATTTCGCATTCACAGTCGCACTGCCGCGTCGTAAAAATGCAGCATCAATAACATCATCGTGAACAAGAGAAGCCATATGAATAAGCTCTAACGCAACAGCAACATGCTTAATCGCATCTAACTTATAATCTCCAAATTTCCCTGCAAGCAACACAAATACAGGACGAATTCGCTTCCCACCAGCTTCAATAAGTTGTAATGCTGCCTCTTCTACTAATGGCTGTTCAGAAGCAACTGTCTTTTTTAATTCTTTTTCTATCACATTAATATCCGATCGTAAAAAAGAGTACATAAGTTGTAACTTCATATTGTTCACCTTAACCTAAAACTTCTTTTTTCTTTTTTCTATTTTGATTCTGGTTTAATACCTAAATGCATCGCTGCTACCCCAAAAGTAAATGGTTTCACTTGCACACGTTCAAGTCCAGCTTGCTCAAACATTTGGGCCAATTCTTTCATCCCTGGGAATGCACTAGCAGATTCTTGAAGCCATGAATATTCTTTATAACTTTTCGCAAACATCTTTCCAAATAACGGCATGATATATTTAAAGTATAAAATATACCCTTGTCGAAAACCAATCATTGTTGGTTGAGATGTTTCTAAACAGATTACTTTTCCACCTGGTTTTACTACACGCGTCATTTCTTTTAATACGTGCATATAATCCGGTACGTTACGTAAACCAAACCCAATTGTTACATAATCAAACGTATTATCTTCAAATGGAAGCTCCATTGCATTCCCATGTAGAAGTTCTACTTGTTTTAATTGTAACGCCTCTACCTTTTGCTTACCGACAGATAACATATTTTCACTGAAGTCTAAGCCAACAACCTTTCCTTGCTCACCTACCGCTCCAGCTAGCGCAATTGTCCAATCTGCGGTTCCGCAGCATACATCAAGCGCTTTACTGCCAGGTTGTACATCCATAATTCGCATCGTTTCTTTACGCCACGCTTTATGTCTTTGAAAACTAATTACAGAATTCATCACATCGTATTTATCAGAAATCTTTTCAAATACGTCATGTACTCTTTCTTCTTTTGATTGTTGCATGCTCGTACCTTCTTCCAATGTAAAATTGCTTATGTCTTCTATTTATCCCTTAACACAGAATTTATTTCACTTACGTCTGTGTGATTTTCTAAAAATTGTTTTTCTTTCTTTCTCAATTCCATCATCCAACCATTAATCACTACTTCTGCTTTATCCCCTAAAGCATCTTGCACCGCTTGAAAAACAGGTGAATGTTGTTTATCAGCATACAATTGAATTTCTTTTTGAAGGCGATTTCCACCTAATACGTATGTGATAAATGGCTTCCAATGTGATAAATGAAAATGATCACATGTTTTTTGAAGGAGCGCAGACTCAATCGTTACTACGCTTTTCATTATGTCATCCGTCGTTTCATGCGCTTTTTGGTATAACATAATTTTGTGTTCATTTATCTCTTTAATTCCTTCAGCAAGTGCACGAATTAAAACAATATCACGATTCATAGACAATAAATAATAATATAGTCCACTATAGTAATCGCCTGCAAGTACTGTTAATTGACGACATTTATGGAATTCAATCTCTTCCTCGCCTGCTTTATTTGATACCCTTTCATGCGTATCAAGCGCAATTTGTACAAGCATAATTGTTACTACGTAATGCTCAATTTGTTCTATATGTAAGTTTGCACTCTTTAAAGCACCATATAACAATGCTATCTTTTCTTCATCAATAAATGGTTCTTCAATATAGTTTATAAAATAAGGATGGCGTAATTTCTCCATCAATTTCTCTTTTATACCCGCATACCCTCCGTAGATGTCACACACAAAAAATCACCCTTGTTTTCTAATTCATAAAACTTATTATAACACATACACTCTATTTTCTATAACCAAAACTTGGCTACACCTACCATTCATGTAAGCAATCTTTCTAATCTCACTCTGTCTAGCTAAAACTATATCATTTATTTACTAAAAAAAAAAAGAAAAGCAGTTTCCCGCTTTTCTTTACTTCGCTTTAATAAACGATAAAATTTCACTGCGCGCTGCAGCATCATTTTCAAGCACACCACGCACTGCTGTCGTTACTGTTTTCGCACCTGGTTTTTTCACACCACGCATCGTCATACACATATGTTCTGCTTCTACTACTACCATTACACCATGAGGCTCTAGTACTTCCATAATAGAGTTGGCTACTGTTGATGTAATACGTTCTTGCAGTTGTGGACGACGTGCAATTGTATCTACAGTACGAGCTAATTTACTTAACCCTGTCACCTTTCCACCTTGCGGAATATATGCAACGTGAGCAACTCCATAGAATGGAACTAAATGATGCTCACACATCGAATAAAATGGTATATCTTTTACTAGTACAAGCTCTTCGTGATCTTCTCCGAATACTTTATGCAAATGCTCTTTCGGATCTTCATGCATACCTGAGAACACTTCTGCGTACATTTTTGCAACACGCTTTGGCGTATCAAGTACTCCCTCACGATTTGGATCATCCCCAATCGCCTCTAAAATAAGGCGTACTGCATGTTCAATTTGTTCTAAATTAACTTTTGCCATCCGCTAGCCCTCCCGAAAACCTAAAAGTGATACGAACACATTCTAGCATATTTATGTTTTTAAAAGCAAAAAGAAGAGTTCCCAAAAAGGAAACTCTTCTTCCCTGTTAATATGTAAGGATTATTTAACCGCATCTTTTAACGCTTTACCAGGTTTGAATGCAGGTACTTTACTTGCAGCGATTTCAATCTCCTCACCTGTTTGTGGGTTACGACCTTTACGAGCCGCACGCTCACGAACTTCGAAGTTACCGAATCCGATCAGTTGTACTTTATCACCTTGTTTTAAAGCTTCTAAGATAGAATCAAAAACAGCGTCTACTGCTTTTGTTGCGTCCTTTTTAGAAAGGGAACTTGCTTCTGCAACAGCATTGATTAAATCTGTCTTGTTCATGCCATTCACCTCCTCCCAAAGATAAGACTGTATAATGATCATAAAATGAGTCTTACTTTCATTTGTAGGCAATTTTTACAAATTCTATACTACAAAGATGTAGATAAATCATTATCAACGCCTATATTATACGATTCTCCTTTATAATTCAATATTTTTAAGGAAATTGTTACTCTGAAAATGTGAAAATCTGATGAAACTTGACAATTTACAACAATGTATTAGATAATGACTGTTTATTTTTCTATTTTATAATCGAAAAAACAAAAAATCCCTCTACAGTGAGAGGGATTTTTCTTATAGTATAATCGCAATTAATCCGCCAGATCCTTCATTAATAATTCTTTCTAGCGTTTCTTTTAATTTATATCTAGCATTTTCTGGCATTAAAGATAATTTCGCCTGAATTCCTTCTCGAACAATCGAGCTAAGCGAACGTCCAAATATATCAGAATTCCAAATTGATAACGGGTCATCTTCAAAATCTTGCATTAAATAACGAACTAATTCTTCACTTTGCTTTTCAGTACCAATGATCGGCTCAAACGTTGACTCTACATCTACTTTAATCATATGAATAGATGGCGCTACCGCTTTTAACTTCACACCAAACCTTGAACCATGACGAATAATTTCTGGCTCATCTAAGCTCATATCCGCTAGCGCAGGGGCTGCTACACCATATCCTGTTTGCTTAACCATACGCAATGCATCTGCCACTTGGTCATATTCTATTTTCGCATGAGATAAATCGAGCATAAGCTTCAATAAATGATCTTTCCCTCGAATTTCTACTCCTACTACTTCTTTTAAAATCTGATCATATAATTCATCTGGCGCATATAAATCAATCTCCGCCACACCTTGCCCCATATCAATGCCAGCTAGGCTCGCTCGATCAATAAATTCATATTGACTAAACTGCCAAACAACGCGATCCACATCACGAAGACGTTTTATATCCTTCACAGTTTCTTGAACTGCTTCTTGATAACTTTGACGCAACCAATGCCCTTCATTTAGCACCATTACCCAGCTCGGAAGGTTCACATTCACTTCTAATACAGGGAATTCAAATAGCGCTTCACGAAGTACATTATATACATCTGTTTCTCTTAAACTCTCCACACTCATTGCAATAACCGGGATATCATATTCTTCTGATAAACTTTGGCGTAATTGCTCTGTATCTGGATGATACGGCTGTACCGTATTAATTATCATAATGAAAGGTTTTCCTACTTCTTTCAACTCATTTACAACGCGTTCTTCTGCCTCTATATAATCTCTTCTTGGAATTTCACCAATTGTTCCATCTGTTGTAATTACAACACCAATTGTTGAATGTTCTTGAATTACTTTACGCGTGCCGATTTCTGCAGCTTCATGGAATGGAATAGGTTCTTCATACCAAGGGGTATTAATCATGCGCGGGCCATTCTCATCTTCATAGCCCTTCGCTCCTGGAACCGTATATCCAACACAATCTACTAATCGAATGTTCACTTCAAGTCCTTCATCTACTTCGATAGAAACCGCTTGGTTTGGAACAAACTTCGGTTCCGTCGTCATAATTGTACGACCAGCAGCACTTTGAGGCAATTCATCCTGCGCTCTTTGACGGTCAGACTCATTCTCAATATTTGGAATAACTACAAGTTCCATAAATTTTTTAATGAATGTTGATTTCCCTGTTCGAACAGCTCCTACAACTCCAAAATAAATATCACCGCCTGTTCGTTCTGCAATATCTTTAAAAATATCTACCTTTTCCAAGTGATTCCCTCCCTCAAAATTTTTGGGAATAATTCCGCGTTTATAGTCAACTAATACCTTCTCTAACGTTGCCTATAATATCTGATATAATATAATGGTATTCTAGAAGTTCGGACAATATATCATATAATTTTGTCCAATTTCATATGACTATTAAAAAATATCTTTTGTTTGCATCGTAAGTTGTATAACATAAAAAACCTTTCTTCTAGAACTTATTCACTAAAAGAAAGGTTCATGACTTATGATTTTAAAAAAATTGGTTCTCCGTTCTTTACTGTGTACGGTAAAGAATAGGCTGGTACAAACGGGGAACCTTTCGAAAGTATATTTCGAATATCTTCTCCCTCCGTAAACTGCCCTTCATTTTTTTTCAAAGCGTCATATAAGTCGATTCTATAATCAACAAAAACTTCTCCTTTTTCATTAATTACAAAAGGAAGCCCTTTACCAGAATATGGACTTGTCACTTGTGGCACATCTTTATATCCTAGTTTTTTGAAATCCAATTCATATACACCATCTGAAATTACTTTTTTAAAAGGTGGATATTGATGTTCATCACGATACATCCTAAGTTTTAAAGATAATTCCTGAATTTGTTCAGCCATCCTAACATCAATTAACTTTACTGTTGGATTTGTTTCAACGTCTATTAATACGTATTGATATACTCCTCCACTTTCATATGCATTCCCTGGCGCTTCTTGTATGTAACGCGGAGCAATCTGTTGAAAATCGATTGGATACTTTTGATAAATAGGTGTACTCATATCCCTCGTCTTAATTGGCAATATCCCATCATTTTGCTCCTTAAATGTCACAACAGCTTTTTGAACAACCTGTAGCTGATCTTCATAAGGAACCGCATTTTGCTTCATATTTTCTTTCGGATACAGACACCCCGTTAAAAGGCTCATACAACAAAATATTAAAATAATATGGACTTTTTTCACTAGCATCACCTTTTCATACTAATATAACTTGCTCCGTATGTAGTATTTTCGAGACCATTCCATTTACTGCTGTACAGGTCCACTAAATACAACAAGAAAAATAACAATTCCTGACACAACCATAAGGGTGTACGCTACTAACGCTGTAATCCCTTTCAAAAATTTATTCTTTATTTTATGTCTACTTAATAAAATAAAACTTACTGCAAAAAACATAAATCCAATTGCCCCTAAAGCCAACCACATTTTCATAAGCCCTTCTGACATATACACACCCCTTTTTATTAATCTATTTTTATACTATTTTAACAAATTAAAATCTTTAAACAAATACAAAAAGAACATTTTACTACAAATCGCGAATATGTAACTTTAATCAATAGGTTTTTCAGCATCTTCCACCAATCTAGATAAAAATAAAACCGAAGCTATTGTATCTCTCGCTTCGGTTGACCAAATATGCCCAAAAACAGCTCTATTCCCATTCTTTCATGGCTATCATATGCAATCTACAAACTCTTTGTTTCTCATAATTTATTTTTTAAACATTTTGCTTAACGAGCCAAAATCTGCTGGCATATTATTATTAATAATCGCTTTTACAATTTGATCCTCTTGCTCTTTCGGCACTTCACGTCCCGCCATAAGAGCCACTTGATGAATCAATTGACGAAGTACAGTTTCATCACGTAAATTCGCATTTTGCACGGATGATGCTAATTTAAAAATATCTTCTTTATTTACTTTCGCTTCCTTCTCAATATTATTAAAAATGTTATTATCCATTCTTTTCACCCTCTCCTCAAGTTACTCTTCATCCTATGCAAAAATAAATAAATGGTGAAAAGACCCATAAAATAAAAAAGCGACAGAAGTACAAATGTACTTCTGTCGCTTTTCTTTACAGTAAGTCAGGTATAGCTTCCACTTCATGTTTTCGAACACGTCCCATTAATGAGCCTACCGCATCTTTTACGTTATTCCCATTGAACAGCACGTCATATAAAGCAGCTGTAATCGGCATTTCAACTTCCATTTTCTCTGCCAATTCATGAGCAGCTTTCGTTGTTCTTACACCTTCCACAACCATACCCATGCTTTCTAACACTTCTTCTAAAGAATGTCCTTTTCCAAGCATATTTCCAGCACGCCAATTTCGGCTATGAACACTTGTACAAGTTACAATTAAGTCTCCCATACCAGTTAGACCAGCAAACGTTAACGGATTCCCGCCCATTTTTCTTCCTAAACGAGCAATCTCTGTTAAACCACGTGTCATCAATGCCGCTTTTGCATTATCACCTAATCCAAGACCATCAGTTATACCAGCAGCTAATGCGATAATATTTTTTAACGCACCACCAAGTTCAACTCCAACGATATCTGGATTTGTGTATACACGGAAATAACTATTCATAAATAAATCTTGTACTTCCTCAGCCGCTTCCATACGCTTTGCTGCAGACGTAACTGTTGTCGCTTGTCGTAAACCAACTTCTTCAGCATGACTCGGTCCAGACAATACAACAACATCTTTAATTAAGTTCTCTGGAATTTCTTCCTCGATTACTTCCGAAATACGTTTTGACGTACCAGGTTCAATCCCTTTACTCGCATGAATCCAAGTAATCGGTTCTGTAACAATTTCTTTCATCTCTTGTAATACATCTCTGTACGCTTTCGTCGGTACTACTAGCAGTACTGTATTTACATCTACTAATGCTTCTTCTAAAGAAGAGTAGGCTACGATTGTGCTTGGCAATGTAATGCCTGGGAGATATCGACTATTCTCATGTTTCGTATTCATTTCATCCATAAGTTCTGAGCGATTTCCCCAAATACGTACATCATGTCCATTGTCAGCTAATACCATCGCTAACGCTGTTCCCCAGCTACCTGCTCCTACTACTGTGATTTTTGTCATAAAATCACATCCTCTCCATTAGTCTCTTGCTCGAGCAATAATGTGAATCGGCGTTCCTACAAAACCGAACGCTTCACGTAAACGATTCTTTAAGAAGCGCTCATATGAAAAGTGCATTAATTCTGTATCGTTTACAAACACAACAAATGTCGGTGGTTTTACCGCAACCTGTGTCGCATAGAAGATTTTCAGACGGCTACCATTATGAGTCGGTGTTGGATTCATCGCTACCGCATCCATAATTACATCGTTTAATACGTTTGTTTGTACACGGATACTATGGCTTTCATTTACCTCATTGATAACCGGTAATAACGTTTGTGTACGTTTTTTCGTTTTTGCAGATAAGAATACAATCGGTGCATAATCCAAGAATTGGAAATGAGCACGAATGTTTTCTTCAAATGCTTTCATTGTTTTTTCATCTTTTTTCACTGCATCCCATTTGTTTACAACGATAATAACAGCTCGTCCTGAATCATGAGCATATCCAGCGATTTTTTTATCTTGCTCAATAATTCCTTCTTCTCCGTCTAAAACAACTAAAACAACGTCAGAACGTTCAATCGCTCTAAGTGCACGAAGTACACTATACTTTTCTGTACTTTCATATACTTTTCCTTTTTTACGCATACCAGCTGTATCGATGATTACATAATCTTGATCATCTTTACTATATGGTGTATCGACAGCATCACGCGTCGTTCCTGCGATATTACTTACAATTACACGTTCTTGACCAAGAAGTGCATTTACAAGCGATGATTTCCCTACGTTTGGACGTCCAATTAAAGAGAAACGGATTGTTTCATCGTCATACGCTTCTTCTTCAATCTTTGGAAAATGATTTGCAGCTTCATCTAACAAATCACCAAGTCCTAAACCGTGTGTACCTGAAATCGGGAATGGCTCGCCAAATCCTAATGAATAAAAATCATAAATATCACTACGCATTTCTGGATTATCAACTTTATTTACCGCAAGTACAATTGGTTTTTTAGAACGATACAAAATTTTAGCAACTTCTTCATCCGCTGCAGTTACACCATCGCGACCATTCGTCATAAAAATGATAACATCTGCTTCATCAATCGCAACTTCCGCCTGTTGACGAATTTGTGTCAAGAACGGCTCGTCTCCAATATCAATTCCACCTGTATCAATAATGTTAAACTCATGATTTAACCATTCTCCCGCACTATAAATACGGTCTCGAGTTATACCTGGGATATCTTCTACGATTGAAACTCTTTCTCCAACTATTCTATTGAAAATAGTAGATTTTCCTACGTTCGGGCGGCCTACTATTGCTATTACTGGTTTCGGCATATACTTTCATCCTTTCAACTTGCTTCTGTTTATTATGTAAAAAACCCTTCTTTGTGCAAGAAGGGATTTGCATTCCAGAATATTTCTCAACGTATCAAAACACCTCACATTATAACACACGTTCCTAATGTTTCACAATAATATATACATTCTCTTGTAAGCGATGCGCAATACCATCTAAAATTGCCTCTAAATTATTTGCAACAAATTCTAGTTCCTCCATCGACTCACAAACAAATAAAGGAGCACCACCTGCAAATTTTTCTGGCGCTGTTGTAATAACTGCCAGGATAACGCTTTCTAACATCATCTCTTATCTCCCCTTCCTTTCGGGGCTTCCGATGACATATGGACAGCACTTTCTAACGTTGGTACATTTCCTATGACACTTATTGCTTTCTCTGCATCTTGATCTTGCGGTAAGACAAAAATCCCAACCCTGCCATCCTCTAAATCACGCTTTGCTAACGGTACAAGCGCTGGTGTACCAGAATCTCTATAAATCCCTAACGCCACCGAAACATCGTGTAAAATAGCTTGCCGTTGCCCTAAATTTGAGATTGTCACCATCGCATCAATTGATTTCGGTTTTAATATAAACCCCATGCCATATTTCATAATCTCTTCTTGCCTCACTGGCAATCCAATATTCATAATATAAATATTATCGATATAAAGCCCTGCTCCTTCAAAACGCAGCGGAACATGCTCAATATCTACAAGGTCATGGAGTCTTCTACCAGACATTAATTTTTTCGCAATAAAAAATGCGATTATAGCCATAATTACTCCAGCAATCCATGAACGGAACCCTATATACGCAAACGTCGTTGCAAACGACGTTAACATCGCCAAATAGTTGCGACTTTCAAAAACCAATGCAATCCCTTCAATGTACGTATTTCCACGCGGTACGAGCTCATACCCATCTAATTGTTGAAGTGTATTTCTTTCCATATTACGTACATCACGAAATTGTGTCGCTGCTAACGTAAGAAATGTAATGGCAGAAAAATCTTTTTTCAAAATAGATGGGATTGCAATCGCTCCTAAAGCTGCTGCAATTAACCCCATTGCAATATGAATAATCTTTCCATGTAGCCTCGTCGGATATTGCCGTGTATCCGTCCGGAGCATTAACACCCTTGTAACTGTCCCCGCTATTACGCCGCATAAAATGGCTGGTGTATATTCAGTCATGTATTACCCTCGCCTTTCTTTTACGTGTTTTTCTCTTAAACTGTTCCATGTATACTGATGCTTTTGCAATCCAAAACAATACTGCCATGAATAATGTAGAAACGGCGACGATATCAAAAAATGCTAAACTACCGTAATCATATGGAAAATTCAATTTCCGAAAAATAAATGTCACTAGCAACTCTCCTTGTAACATCCCTACATATAGGGAACATAATCGTAATATGCGATCCCCATGCAATAACACCGATGCATACACAAGAGCACTACTTAGCAGAAACACTCTATCCACCACAATCCAAATCGGATCATATATCTCTAACAGATGAAAACTTGTATATAACATCGCAATAATAAGTGCCGAAAGTAAGCTATATAATTTTTTCCAAACAGAATACAGCGCAATCCCTATAAAAGAAATAATACAAAGTAAAAGAGCATTTACTGATACCATGAATGAGGCGATCGTTACATGTAACGGAGAGCAAATTATAAAAATCAATATACAAGCGCCTAACTTCCACCGAATATGGTCCTTTTTCATAAAAAAGGTTACGACAACCCACCCTATCCAAGCTATAAAATAAAAAGTACTTCCATCCATCTACTTCACCTCCTATGTTTTCCATTATGGGAATTTTTTATGAAAGTTAATCCACTTTATTTACGCATAGTTTTTTCTTATAACAGCAACACTTTTAACAAGGAGGTGTTATTCATTATGGGTAAAGATCGCCAAGAACGAAAACTACGAGAATCACGCCGCGTTGAATCTGATCGTGATCAATCACTACAATATCCAGGTGCAACTGGACTTGATACACCAGAGCAGGCTCGAAAACAAAACCAGCACTAATGAATACAAAAAGACGGTTTCGATATTGTACGAAACCGTCTTTTACATAATCATTTTAATGATTTTTATTTATATCGAAATAATATTTTGTGTACTATATCCTCCTATCACTTCTTTTTACCTCCACCTATTTCCTTTAGAAAATACCAATTCCATTTTATATTACGAGAAAGAAAACAAAACAAAAAAATCAACCGAACGGTTGATTTTTTATCTCCTACTATAATGCGCAGTATCAATACCACGCTGCATTAACCAATGATATGTTTCACCTTTTACAACAAGAGGTACAGACTGCAACTCTTCTATCGTCTTCGCACCAAGAGCTGTCATAATAAATTTCAAATCTGTATGTAGAAGTTCAATTTCATCCACTAATTTCTCGATACCATCTTGCATTAAAATACGTAAAAAGTAACCAGCAAACGCAGTTGTATTCGCCCCTAATGCGATTGCTTTCGCTACGTCAAGCGCTGTCTGTATACCCCCTGATGCAATAAAAGAGAGGTTATTATTTGTAGAGGTTGCTTCAATAATCGAGGTTGCTGTTTGTATGCCCCAGTTATTAAAATAAGAAAGCATTCGCTGTCTTCTTTCATTTTCAACAGCAGCAAAATTCGTACCACCTTGCCCACCAATATCAATTGCCGTTACACCTACGTTCGCTAACTGTTGCATTGTTTCCTTGCTCATCCCAAATCCAACTTCTTTTACAATGACAGGAACTTTACTATTTAAAACAATTTTCTCTATGCGCTGAAGTACACCAGTAAAGTCACGGTCTCCTTCTGGCATCGTTAACTCTTGTATGACATTTAAATGAATTTGCAATGCATTCGCTTCAATCATATCAACGGCACGCTCTGCCTGCTCGATAGTTGCCTCACTACCTAAATTAGCAAAGAAAATACCATTCGGGTTTACCTTTCTAATCACCTTATAAGAAGCAGCCTCACTTTCATCTTTTAACGCCGCCATTTGCGACCCTACAGCCATAGCAAGGTTATGCTGTTTCGCTACATATGCTAATTGCTCATTAATATGTAACGTTTTCTCTCCTCCACCACCAGTCATCGCATTGATAAAAATCGGCGAACTTAGTGAAAGTTCGCCGATTTTTGTTTCACATGTTATTGTGTCATAATTTGAATTTGGCAAGCTTTGATGCACAAAATCAATATCATGAAAGCCATGCGTACGAGACTGACCAGTAGAAAGAGCGTATTCAATATGATCTAATTTACGTTTTGCCCTTACCACTTGTACCCCTCATTATTTCTTTAATTTTTTCAGTTGTTCACCAATAATATCACTTAATTGGAAAGTAGCAGAATCAGCATTTGGCTCATACTGACTATAATCTTCAATTACATTATTTTCCTCAAGCGCTTCTTTTATACTTAAAGAAATACGTTTCTCTGCTACGTGAACTTCAAGTACTTTCACTTTTACTTCTTGTCCCATTTCCAATACTTCATTCGGGTTTTTCACGTGACGATTTGCAATTTGAGATACGTGTACTAGTCCTTCAACGCCAGGTAAAATCTCAACGAATGCACCAAATGTAACAAGGCGTTTTACTACTCCCTCACGAATATCTCCAGCTTTTATTTCGCCAGCAACGTTTTCCCAAGGTCCTGGTTGAGCCGCTTTAATTGATAAAGAAATACGTTGTGTATCAGCATCAACAGATAACACCTTCACCTTAACCTTTTGACCTTGCTCTAATACTTCAGAAGGTTGCTCTACACGTTCGTGTGAAATTTGTGAAATGTGAACTAAACCGTCCACGCCACCAACGTTAACGAAAGCACCAAAGTCAGTTAATCGTTGCACTGTTCCTTCAACAACGTCACCTTCTTTTAATGAAGAAATTGCTTCTTTTTTCTTAGAATCTAGTTCTAATTCTACTACCGCTTTATGCGAAAGGATTACACGATTTTTTTCACGGTCTAATTCAACAATTTTCACCGCTAATGTTTTACCTTTATAGTCAGTAAAGTCTTCTACATAATGTACTTCTACAAGTGAAGCTGGAATAAAACCGCGAACACCAAGGTCCACAACTAATCCGCCATTCACAATATCTTTTACAGTAACATCAAATACATGACCAGAAGTAAATTTCTCTTGTAATTCTACCCATGCTTTTTCTGCATCAACAGCACGTTTAGATAAGACAAGATCATCTTCTTCTAATTTAATAATTTTCAACTCTAGTGTTTGATCTAATTCTACAACATCGCTTGCTTTTTCAATATGAACGTTAGCTAATTCACTAATTGGAATTACGCCATCTGTTTTGTATCCAACATTTACAAGCACTTGTTTCTCTTCAACTTTCGTTACAGAACCTGTAACAACGTCACCAACTTGTAATTCTTTTGAATCCATAACTTCTTCATTCATTTTCTCTACCATGGAAATACCTCCCTACAGAATTGACAAAGCATTTTTTTATGTATATACGAAATGAAAACAAAGTTTTCATTTGCATGTTTAAGAATCTCTCATCACATACTCTTTTTCAATACCATTCACAAGAAAATATATTAAACCTATATAAATAGTATACAGCAAAACCAGCTTGAAAAAAGTATGTTTTGAAATATAATAGCGAATATATTCTGACAGTTTTATTCCTCTTTAACTAACTTCTTACAAATTACCTCATTTGTCAAGGAAAGAGACTCACAATTCACGTATCCTTTACATTTCTATTTCAACAAAAAAAGAAAGAGGATTATCCCCTTTCTTTATTTCGCAAACACTCCTGAAACAATACTCATAATTTTTTGGACAACTTCTTCAATTGATAAAGAAGTCGTATCTAATTCCAATGCATCATCAGCCTTTTTTAGTGGAGAAACTTCGCGTTCTGAATCTAATTTATCACGCTGAGCAATTTCTTCTTTTAGCTGCTCTAAATTAGAATCGAAACCTTTATTTAAATTTTCTAAATGCCTTCTTTCCGCTCTTTCTTCAACAGAAGCAAGCATAAAGATTTTCACTTCAGCATCCGGTAATACATGTGTACCAATATCACGGCCGTCCATTACAACGCCGCCTTTTTTCGCTAACTCTTGCTGACGACGTACCATTTCTTCACGAACAAGGCGATGCTTCGCTACAATAGATACTCGATTCGTCACATCAGGTGTACGGATTACTTCAGAAACATCTTGTCCATTCAAAAATACAAGCTGCGTATTTTCTCCTTGTTGAAATTCAATATTTACATTCTTTACAACTTCCATTAACTGTTCTTCATTTTCAATATCTACTTTTTGTTCAAGGGCTGCATATGTAAGCGTACGGTACATCGCGCCTGTATCAATATAAACGTAAGAAAGTTCCTTCGCAACAACTTTTGCCACTGTACTTTTCCCAGCAGCTGCTGGACCATCTATAGCAATTGAAATTCGTTTATCCATTGTAACACCTCATTTTTTCACTTATAAAACAAAACGAAAAGCAGGTGTTCACCCTGCTTCTTTTCATTTGCTTCACGTCATTAAATCCTCAATTATTGTAGCATAATCCTTCATAGAAGAAAATGAAAACTACCTATTCACCTGCAAGATTTCTGCTTTATTTTTTACCATGACACCTTCGTAATAAACAATTTTAGATAAATATTTCACTGATGACTTATGTATAAATAACAATTGTACAACAGAAAGACAAATGAATTGTATTATTAATATACGAATAAAAATTCTCTCCATCTTTTTCAACATAATTGCCCCCTCCTATACTATATTTGCACATTTCGTTTCGTGATTTTATACATCGTACATATAGCAGTTAATTTTATTGTCATTTTCGAGGCATACTTTTATACATTTCCATTGTCGAATTTACTCAAAACATGTTATGTTCTAAATGTATTTTTTTACTTGAAAGGGGTATAAGCATTGAAAAGAATCCTAGTTTTACACACAGGTGGAACAATTGCAATGGAGGAAGATAAAGAAACTGGGGTCGTACAACCAGGTGAAAAAAATCCTCTTTTAAAATTCATTCCTGATTTAGAAGGTGATGTTGATTTAATCGTTGAAGATGTGTTCCATCTACCATCTCCTCATATGACACCGAGCGAAATGTTACAATTACAAGTCATCATTGATGAAAGAGTAAAACAAGACAACATTCATGGCGTAGTCATTACGCATGGTACGGATACATTAGAAGAAACAGCTTATTTCTTAGATTTAACAGTACAAGCAACCATTCCGATTGTTGTGACAGGTGCAATGCGCTCTAGCAATGAGTTAGGTGCTGATGGTCTATATAACTTCTTATCAGCTGTAAAAGTTGCTAGTTGTGATGAAGCTGCAGAAAAAGGTGTTTTAGTCGTATTAAACGACGAAATTCATTGCGCTACAAATGTAACGAAAACACATACAAGTAATGTCGCAACATTCCAAAGCCCACAATATGGACCAATTGGAATGGTAACAAAACGCGGTGTTGTCTTCCATCACGCTTTAGTACATCACGAAACATATACGATAAACAAAGTATCTAAAAATGTAGTTGTTCTAAAAGCATATGCCGGCATGGATGATACATTATTAGCAGCAATCGAAAATCTTCCTGTAGACGGTATTGTTATCGAAGCGCTTGGACAAGGTAATCTACCTCCAAGAACACTTCCTAGTCTAGAACGATTATTAAATAAAGGTATTCCTGTCGTATTAGTTTCTCGCTGTTTCAACGGTATCGTTCAAGACGTATATTCGTATGAAGGTGGCGGTAAACACTTAAAAGATATGGGCATTGTATTCACATACGGCTTAAATGCACAAAAAGCACGCATTAAATTACTTGTCGCATTAGAGAATACAAATTCTCATGAATCCATTCAAAATATGTTTATGCACGAATAAAAAGGAGCTGTCGAGGTTTTCCCGACAGCTCCTTTTTATTTTTCTCTTGATGCAATAGTTTGTGCAATCGCATCTCCATGAAATCTACCGTTCTCGATAAATATTTCATTTGCATTATTTCCAGCAGCTATGACACCTGCAATGAAAATATTTTCAGCATTCGTTTCCATTCTATCCTCTGTATAAATTGGACGTCCTGTTTCTTCATCAATCTTAACACCCATCTTTGTTAAGAAGCTATGATCAGGATGATAACCAGTCATCGCAAATACAAAATCATTTTGGATTGTAAAATCTTCACCATCAACTGTAAACGTTAATGTATGCTCAGTAATTTCTTTCACATGAGCCCCGAAATGCATTTGAATTGTGTCGTTTCGTACTAACGCCTCAAATTCCGGCAAAATCCAAGGCTTTATGCTTGGTGAATACTCACTTCCACGATACAGTACCGTTACACGCGCACCAGCTTTAACAAGTTCTAACGCGGCATCTACACTCGAGTTTTTCCCACCTATAACTACTACATCTCGATCAAAATAAGGATGCCCCTCTTTAAAATAGTGAGCTACTTTCTTCAATTCCTCACCTGGAACATTCATATAATTTGGATTATCATAATATCCAGTTGCTACAACAATATATTTCGCTATATATATTTCTTTACTTCCGTCACGCTTTGTCGTCTCAACCTGAAAAACTTCTCCATCGTTTTGAACTTTCTCCACTCGCTCAAAAGCATTTACACGTACAGATTTACGTTTTACTACTTCACGATAATACGCAAGCGCTTGATTTCGAACTGGCTTACGATTTTCTGTAATAAAAGCTACATCACCAATTTCTAATTTTTCACTAGAAGAGAAAAATGTTTGATGAGTTGGATAATTATAAATGGCATTTACAATGTTTCCTTTTTCAATTACTAACGGATTTATCCCTACCTTTTGCAACGAAATCGCTGCCGCTAATCCGCACGGACCGCCTCCGATTATAATAACTGTTTCTTTCTGCATACTCGTCCACTCCTAGTCTTCTACCAATACACTATTTATAAAAACAAGAAAAAACCTACTTACAGCAGTAGGCACCTATCTTTATTGTATTCATTTTTCATATATTTGTCATCTAAACGAAACGTACATCCGATAGACATCTGCTAAAAACTGCTGAAATTTAATACCTTGTTTCCCTAATACATTCTCAGGATCAATCTTTCTAGCTGGATCAAGCGTTTTATGTGACACGATATCTTTTTTCGGATTTAAACCAAAATTTTGGCATAAATACGCATGATACCATGTAAAACGATTATATGCTTCCCAAAAGTTAACATCACCGCCATAACAAAGTTCCACTCCAATGGCCGCCTTATTCGCGTCATAGCCGTATAAGTCATTATCCGTCGGCACACCATATCGAACATGATATGCAACTTCATTTATAGGAATAATCTCCAATATTGTTTTATCATCTATAAATGTATGCGCCGAAGCTTTCGGTTGTAATTCATTAAAGTAATCTCGATTTCCTATCGCATTGCTTCCAGGATTCCCCGTATCATGGCTTACAATAAATCTCACTTTAGTTAGAGGAATCCCCGGTCGTGAACTTCCATATCCTATATAGTTGCGCTCTATAGGAAACATCGCCATTGCTACCAACTCCCGCTCTAGAAGATTACCTTACTTCCTTATATATGTATTCGGTAGCAATGTCCTTATCGCATATTTCTTACGCGAAGAGAAAATCGAAAATATTTGAAGTGAACACCATAAACAACAAGATACTTACCGCCACTCCATAAAAACCGTAAAACCAAACACAATCTTCTTTCGTATCTAAACCGAAAAATTTGTTTACCGATTGTAATAATGTGCCACGCTTGCTTTGTTTGTTTCGTAATACTTCCACTCGCTCTACAACATCTGCTGGCATCATAAATCTTTGGTCTACTGTCATTTTCATCATTTATCTCTCCTTAAAATCATTTCCGTTTTGTTTATCTAAGGAGAGTATAGCACGTTTGTTCGCATAGAACAAGCGTTCTTTTTATTTTTATTTTATTTTATTTTTCAGCAAGCCAAGTAAAAATTGAGATTACAACGGCAATAATCGGCCCTACTACAACCATACCAAATATCAAAAACAGTAGCCCTTCCCCGAATATCCGAACAGTACTTATTTTTCGAGCTTTCACCGTGCTTGCAAGTTCTCCCTCTAACCTCTTAACCTTTTCTTCTAATTGTTCTACTCGTTCCAGCATTTCATTCTCCATATACAACACCTCATTTAATACTTCAACAAAAAAACGTGATTCCCTCGAAAGGAAATCACGTTTTCTCAATATATAATATTTTATACCCAACCTCTGAAGCGGCTTGCTTCAGCCATTTTACGAACACCAATCATGTACGCCGCTAAGCGCATGTTCACTTTACGAACTTGTGCTGTTTCATAAATAGAATCAAATGATTTTACCATTACTTTTTCTAAACGTTGTTCTACTTCTTCTTCAGTCCAGTAGTAACCTTGGTTATTTTGTACCCACTCAAAGTAAGATACCGTTACACCACCAGCACTTGCTAATACGTCTGGAACAAGTAAAATTCCGCGATCTGTTAAAATTTTAGTCGCTTCTAATGTTGTTGGACCATTTGCAGCTTCAACAACGATTTTCGCTTTAATATCATTAGCATTTTCTTCTGTAATTTGGTTCTCAATTGCAGCTGGAACTAAAATATCGCAATCAAGCTCTAACAATTCTTTGTTTGAAATTGTATTGTTAAATAGCTTCGTTACTGTACCGAAGCTATCACGACGGTCTAATAAATAATCAATATCTAATCCGTTTGGATCATGTAAAGCGCCGTAAGCATCTGAGATTGCAATAACTTTCGCACCTGCATCATGCATAAATTTAGCTAAGAAGCTACCAGCATTACCGAACCCTTGAACAACAACGCGTGCACCCTTAATATCAATGCCACGTTTTTTCGCAGCTTCGCGAATACAAATTGTTACACCTTTCGCAGTTGCTGTTTCACGTCCATGTGATCCACCTAATACAAGCGGTTTACCTGTAATAAATCCTGGTGAATTAAATTCATCAATACGGCTATACTCATCCATCATCCATGCCATAATTTGAGAGTTTGTGAATACATCTGGAGCTGGAATATCTTTCGTCGGACCTACGATTTGGCTAATTGCTCGTACATAACCGCGGCTTAATCTTTCTAACTCACGGAATGACATTTCACGTGGATCACAGATAATTCCACCCTTACCTCCACCATATGGTAAATCAACAATACCACATTTTAAACTCATCCAGATTGAAAGTGCTTTCACTTCATTTTCTGTTACATTCGGATGGAAGCGAATTCCACCTTTCGTTGGACCAACAGCATCATTATGTTGTGCACGATATCCTGTAAATATTTTAACAGTCCCGTCATCCATACGAACTGGTATTTTCACTGTCATCATACGAATTGGTTCTTTTAATAATTCATATACTTCGTTTGGATAACCCAATTTTTCTAACGCTTCACTAATAACAATTTGTGTTGAATTCAATAGTTCAAAATGTTGTTCCCTTTGTTGTTGTGTTTTTGTTTGAGTTCCCTTTTCGGCTACCATAGTAAGTAAACCCCCTGTAATTTCACTTGTTTAGTAAACCTTCATTGCCTAGTATACACCCTTAAATTTGGAATGCAATAGAAAACGCTAACAAATATATACAAACTATTTTCTGTTGCAAGCGTTTTCACTATTATTATAGTCCTTTTATTACTTTTAGAAAAGTAAAATACTTAAATATTTAAATATTTTTTATTTTCCTCAGCGACGCTCCCATAAAACTGCATATTTTATTTTCAAAAAGTATGTTCGCGTATTTACTATCATCCCTTCCCTTATCCAAATAAAAACAAAACCTCAGCTATGTTGTATTAGCTGAGGTTTTGTTTTTTCACAAAGTAATTGTGTATTTGTTCTATCGCGTTAAAATCCATTAATTCTTTACCGTACTCCATGATGCGATAAATAGTTGCTGTAGACGGATTGCCGTATTCCGCTAAAATAGCTATAAAATCCGCTTTTAACAATTGAATTTGTTCCTCTTCTTCCACCCAAAGATAGAAGCGCTCATCCCACGTATATAGCTTTCCGCCAGTTACACCAAGGTTATATAAGCGATTCGACAGGTTAATTATGTCATCTAGCGTAGCAAACTCATATAATATATGTTCACTTTCATCTAGAGTCACTTGCATTTCAATAAACTCGTCACGGAACTCATCATCCGTATCCATTTCTTGATTTTCTTTCGTTACAATTACAACCATCCCTTGTGCTTGTAGAGAAAACACTTCAACTGCAATCGGACCATCTGCTTCAAATCCTAATTCCTTATTTGCTTCTTGCATCATATCACGAAATAATTGCTGTACTTTCGGCGCATTTCTCCATAAATCTTCTTTCGTTAATCCTCGTTCAGATAAATCATCAAATGTTAGAAAAATTTTTATCTTATTGTAATTTAATCGTTCCAGCCTCATCTCATACCCTCCCTACGTAACCAATGCATCTAATTTTTATTATATGAAATAGAAAATAGATGGTTCTTTTCGAACAACTATTCCGACATTTTTAACCATTCATCCCATTCTTCTTTCGTATCACCAATTAAGATTGTTTCAATGTCCAACTGGTTTAGAACGCCTAGCTTTCCGATAAATCCAACAGAAAGAGATTCCCTTTTTTCTTGTAATACATTTATAAAGTTCATCGTCTTTTTCATTTCTAGTTCGTCAGCAAAAGATACAAACACATATTTCGGCTGTATTTCCTCTACCGCTGACAACATACCATCTTCAGCTAAGCTTGTCCTAATATATATCGCCTCATATCCTTTTAAGCGTAAATAAGTTGAAAAAATAAATCCTTTCAATGCATTCTTTTCTAACACAATAACTTTGTGTAAAGAAGAAAACATTGAGGCATTGTGATACACCATCCCTAGACGCGTTTGTAAAAATGATAGTGCATATTGAAATTGCACCATTGAAATCTCATTATTATTTTTTGACGTTAATAATTTGTCTGTCACTCGAAGAACGATACTGGCAACAACCTTTTCTGTTGAATATATACTAAAAGCTTCGTTTAATAATGCAGCAATTGTAATTTCATCAAATTTTAACAAAGCTTGTAGCAAATCGTCCACTAAAACAACTTCTTTATCGCAATGTATCTCTTTTTGAACTGTACTCTGCAAACGATTCTCTTCTAATAACTGAACTGCTTGTCCAATCATCATACCGGAAGAAACTTTTTCCATTAACCATTTTAAAATTTGAATATGCTCTTCTGTATATAAACGATGTCCAGCTTGATTCCGCTTTGGGGCAATAATTTGATATCGTCTTTCCCATGCGCGAAGCGTACTCGGCTGAACTCCAATTATATTTGAAACAGCTTTTATATTATATTTTCCACTAAGAGTTGGCATCATTTCCCTCCGCACAATGTAATAATATGTGTTTGAGCAGGCGCTCGGAAACGAAGTGGTATCAATGTTGTTCCGTACCCATTACTAACAAAGAGAATCGTATTCAAATGGTTATATACGCCACCTTTTAAATATTTTTTAGATGGGAATAATCGGATTTGTCCTCCATGCGTATGTCCACTTAATACAAGTGAGATCTGTTCATTTCCAGACATCTTTTTTATTATATCAGGGTTGTGACTAACTAAGATACGAAAACCATCTTCTTTACAATCCGCCAATGCCAAATCTAAACGATCACGGTGCAATCCAACATCATCTATACCGAGCAAACAAATTTTCTCGCCTAATTCAGACTCAAATACCACTCTTGTATTATCTAAAACTTTTACGTTATTTTCTAATAATAAAGCATCTAATTCATGATATTCTATCTCATAATCATTGTTTCCCCACACAAAATATACAGGAGCTATCTCTCTTAACTTTTGAATATTGGCAGAGATTTTTGATAAAGAGACTCCTTTCTCTGCTAAATCTCCTCCGATAATTACGAGATCTACTTTTCCTTTTACTTGTTCAATTAACAAATTCGAAATGACTCTTCTATGAATATCAGAAATAAAAAACACATTTACTTTTTGAAAACTTTTCGGAAATTCTTTAAATACTAAAGTATGTTCCAACACTGTATTACGCATCGCTTCTTTATACATCACAAGAAGTAATAAAATCCCCATTCCTATGAGAGTACTGAATAATATAATCCATATCATATTTTTTACTCCCCTCATCATAAAGATAACCCTAGGCTTTTATAACAAACTGCGTTCGCCTAATTCACTAGCTCTCTTGCTTTGTGGACTTATCTTTTATCGGAATTTTTAATTCTTGACCTGCACTCACTTCATCTTCTTGCAAGTTATTATACTTTTTAATTACTTCAACCCCATTTTCATCTGAAAAATATTGCTTCGCTATACTTTCTAAAGTTTCTCCCTCTTTCACAGTATGCGTTATCGCTTTTTCAGACTGTTTCTGCGACTCAGATTTAGCTGAATCAAAGAAGATTACTTCAAACGCACTTTTCCCGGCATTATTACTATCGCCCTTCACCTGAATATATTTATCCGTATACCACAAAATACTAATCGGCAGCAGAATGAATAGAAATGTTAAAACCCGGACGAAAATATGATTTATTTTAAACTTTTGTTTTTTCTCTTTATTTCTATGAATTTCACTACGCGGCGGTAAACTTTCTTTTTCTTCTACTCGCTCAACTTCTAATTCCTCTTCAAAATCAGGAATTCGTTTCCTCATGTTGTTCACCACCACCTTCCATTTATTTTCTTAATTGGAGTCCCATTATAAAATCAACAAGAAAGTGTGCAAAGATTGTTATAAACAAATTCCCTGTCCATTCAAATACATAACCAAAGACAAAACTAATGAAACAGACGAAACAAAACAAAAATGGCTTTGCTATATAACGAATATGTAACACTGCAAATACAAAACTCGCAATTACAATTCCAAAATGAGTCTGCACTACACCTCTAAATAAAAATTCTTCTGCAAAACCGATTACGAACGTAATAATGAGTAAATGCAGAACCGACATTCCTCGAAACATCTTATCGTTAATACCACCATCATCAAACCAAGACTCTGGAAACACTCGCATTGCAACATAATCTAATAACACAATACCAATCGCTAACAAACCACCTATAATAAGTATAGATACTGGTTCCCATCTCCATAAATTAAACACTTCTTTTACATCTTGAAATAATATATATGCTAGTAAACAGCCAATACCGATAATAATTAACTGTGTTATATATAGATTCAGCCTTATTTCCTGCGGACTCATATCTTCAACATTATGCCTTTGAATGTTCATCATTCCCCCATCTTTTCTAGGCCGAAAAGCTTTTGTAACTCTGTTTCCCAATTATAGTCGAAATCCGATTGTTGCGCTCGTCTTTTTTTATAATCTTCTTTTGTAATACCACAATAATCACAGCAATTATTTAACTCTTTCTCTTTCCTATAACCGAACTGTTGCAGCACATATTCACGTCTACATCCTTTAACTCGTATCCATGACTTCATATTTTCTAGCTCACTATATTTATTACGCAACCTTATTTCTACTTCAGCTATTAATCGGTTCATAATTTCATCTGACAAACCCTCTAATAATAATCTTCGTTGTTGTATAATTCCAACCTGTTCGAGATGATAACGAACGAAACGCCAATATTGCTCATTAAATCTTGCTGCATTATAACAAATTTCTTCTACATCTTCTATTGGTAATTCTTTCGTTTGAAACATTCTTTCTTGTAGTAAAGAAAATAAAAATTGTATTTGCGACTTACTTGGCAATTCATCCTCAATGATTGAAATTGGTAAATCATGATCCAACGGACTACACAATAAAATAGCTATACTCGGTTCGCCATCTCTTCCAGCTCTTCCGATTTCTTGTAAGTAAGAAGCTATATTAGTTGGATAATGAAAATGAATAATATATTGCGTATTCGCCTTATTTACCCCCATACCAAATGCACTTGTACATATTACAAGCTGCAATTGATCGTTCATAAACTGTTGTTGAATTAACATACGCTCTTCATGTTCCATACCACCATGATAAAAAGCTACACCAGTAACACCTTTTCCTCTCAAGTATTCCGTTAACCTTTCTGTCCACGCTCTACTTGAACAATATACAATTCCCGGCCCTTGTAAATACATCACCTGCTCCAAAAGCGCCTCTTTCTTTTCTTCTATCGTCTCTACAAATTGCACCTCCATTGCAATATTAGGACGGTCAATAGAGTATACATGTTCCGCGGCACCCTTTAAATTTAAACTGTCTGCGATATCTTGTAGTACCCCTTTTGTCGCTGTGGCTGTCAATGCTAATACTGTAGGAGAACCAATATTTTCAATAACTACATTTAGTTTCTTATAGTCCGGTCTAAAATCATAACCCCATTGAGAAATACAATGAGCCTCATCAACAACAAATAATGAAATATGAATTTTCTTCAATTCCCTAATTAATAACTCCGACTGTAACATCTCTGGTGAAACAAAAATAAATTTATATGAAGATAATTTTTTCATCGCTTCTCTTTTTTCATTTAATGTCCGAAAACTATTAAATGCTATCACTCGGTTTTTCACAACATACTTTAATTGTGTCACTTGATCTTCCATTAAAGATAATAACGGTGATACAACAAGCACTGTTCCTTCTCGCATAAGCCCCGGAAACTGATAGCACATAGATTTCCCTCTTCCAGTCGGAAGCATTGCTATCACATCTTTTCCTTCTAATAAATCTGTAATAACTCCTTTTTGACCTGGACGAAATTCAGAATATCCAAACCACTTATATAAATATTCTTCAAGTTTCATTTACACCCTCCATCCGCGCTAATACAAGACGAACTTCAAAATAAGAGATATCTTCTCCAACCGCTTGTTTCAAAACACGTAACTTCCGCGTTTGTAATGCTTCAATTACTTTTATTACTTTGTCTATCTTTTCTTTTTCCATAAACATTTCAATAGAAAAATCTTTTTCTCGCAAAGCAATTTCAACAAAATGATCTTCTATCGTTGCAACCTTTAAATTCCGAATCGTCGCTATTTCTTCTAAAGAACGCCCTTGTCTCCAAAAATTATATGTTTTTTTCGTGGATAAACTAAATAATTCAGCTCTCTCATTTGGATAAGATATAATTTCAGCTAATAGTGGAAATTCATTTTCTTTATCACGAACTTCTTGTATAAAGAAATGCATTGTACCCCAAAATAAAAAATACACCCTGAATATATCTTGTTTCGTAATTTCTGCTAATTGTTGCAATGTACAACCAATACGTTCATAGCCCGTTAGTCGATATGTTACAATCGTCGCTTCTATCGCATTACTCTTTTCCAAAAGATTATGTACTTCCGTCCATAGTTTCCTCGCCAACTCACTTCTTTTATATGGCCTTCCTGTTAGAAAACGTTTTACCCACATCATTATTTCTGTATCTTGTTGAATTGGGATAAACTTCGTATTATTCTGTTGTAAATTTGATATGGTTTGAATAATCAATGATAATCTTTTCCAAAATGTTTCACCTAATTCACCATAATGTAAACCATGCAAATGTGCTGGAAAAGCATAAACTTCCTCCCATTTATGTAACTGCATTTTACCCGTAGGTGTTAACACATATGTATTTTCATGTATTTCTTGAATAAAATCCGCTTGCAACAACTTTACAACTTCACCATCATAGTCATTTCTATTTAATGATTTATATATTCCGAATAAAAAAGAAATCCGGAACATATTTCCATCTTGTAAAGTTTGCGAAGAACGTTTGCCCTTTAGTAAATAATAAATAGAAGAAACGGTTCTTTCACCATTCAATTGTTTTAAACAATGCAACAAAGTATATTGTATTTGCATGACCGCTTCCACCTTCCAATCTTAACTTCATTCTTTTCAGTACAATTACACTATCTACTGTCGCTCATTAAACTTATCATATAAGAACTATATACTTGTATATATTCTATTGTATCAAACGAAATCACATTTACGTATTTTGAAAATCTTATGACATAATTCAAAAATAAGTTGACACTCTAATTGATAAGCATTATCATTATAATTTTATGTTGAAAAGTTTCACAAACCGTTTTACAATAAGGTTATAATTTTTATGGCGAGCTTTTCACATACATATTATCAGGAGGGAAAAAAGATGGCAAAATATACAATCGTTGATAAAGATACTTGTATTGCATGTGGTGCTTGTGGCGCTGCTGCACCAGACATTTATGACTATGATGATGAAGGTATTGCATTTGTAACATTAGACGATAACCAAGGTATCGTTGAAATTCCAGATGTATTAATTGAAGATATGATGGATGCATTCGAAGGCTGTCCAACTGACTCAATTAAAGTTGCTGACGAATCATTCGACGGAGACGCTTTAAAATTCGAATAGTCTTTTATTAACTTCAAAAAACGCCCCTCATATTGATGAGGGGCGTTTTTTGTATCTAAATTTTATTTTCCTTAATAAAAAACCATTAGTAGTTCCACACTACTAATGGTTTTAATATATATTATGCATTTTTCATTTTTGCAAACACCCATACTTTCAGGCGTGAGAATAATGCTACAAATACAATTGTTACAACAATTCCTTTAATTAAATTAAATGGTAAGATTGCCGTTACAACCGTTGTTCTGATAGCTTCGCTAGACATAGCCGGTGAATTTAAAAACCAAGTGTAAGCCGGGAATATGATGATGTAGTTTAATACACTCATAATAAGTGCCATTGTAATTGTCCCTAGCATTAATCCTGTCGTTAAACTCTTCACAGTACGATACTTTCTAAATAAGAAAGCTGCTGGTCCAATAAATAAACATCCTGCAATAAAGTTTGCAATTTCTCCAACTGGTACTCCTGTTAAACTTCCTTGAATCCCGTAATGTAAAATGTTCTTTATCGCCTCTACAATCACTCCTGCTACTGGTCCAAAGATAATTGCTGCAATTAGAGCTGGTACATCACTAAAATCAATTTTCAAAAATGGCGGAAGCCCTGGGAACGGGAAATCCAACATCATTAGTAAATATGCAATACTACTTAGCATCGCTACACTCACCATCTGCACTACACTGTTTTTTTGTTTCATCTTTCTCTCTCCTTTTCCATCGATCATCTCATGGAAAGTGGAAAGGTTCTGCTATGCCTATTTTTTCATAGAACGAAAAAACCCTTTGTGTTTTACACAAAGGGAGAATTTAAGGCACATCAAACAGACGTTCAAATCCATATCTTTTTTGAACGCTTGAACCTCCATCTTCTCCCATCCAGACTATACTGTCGGCTTTGGAATCACACCAAATCCTGCCTTAACGGCTCGCGGGCTTAGAACAAAATCATAAATAGTTCATCACCGCCGGTCGGGATTTTCACCCTGCCCCGAAGATAGACCGATATTCTATTTTCCCCTTCATTATACAACAACCTCATAACATTGTGAACTAAAAAATTGTAACTTATTTAAAATTAGTTATTTATTTTTCGTAACAACAAATGAATTGCGAAATATTTTACAATACAATCCATATTTTTTATTATTCGGCATTTCTCTTTTGAATTACCTAGTCATATATAATTAAAAGTGATAAGATATTGAATTGTTAAGATAAGAACATTTTCTGAGTTATGGAGGAAATGTCATGAAAAAAGAAAAGAGACATTCTATTCGAGAAGCAATGAAAAAAAACTTAAGAAAAGAATACTTTTACTTAAAAAAAGAATTACTTTTCTACTGCCCAATTGATTTAGGCACATTCTCAAACGAGACATACTATGCTACTTTCGATGAAGATGGCATCAGTATTTATCAGTATGATAAGAAAACAGAAAGTAAATTAAAATTGTGTGAGCGTCATCCGTGGAAGAGTTGGAGTAAAGTGAAGATTGATCACTATTTGACAACTTCTCAATTTATTTTTCAGGGTGAGCGAAATTGGATCTTATCTCTTTTTCAAAAAGGAAAAGAAGCTCAAAAAATTATTGAAGAGCATACATCTTTACAAACAGAAGTTGTTTCCCGCTCTTTCTTAAAAAAACTTCCTGGCTTTCGTTCTAATACACCACTGAATAAATACATCGGTAGCATTTGTTACACTGCACTTATTGCATTTTTATTAAAATGGATGATTCCATTTCAAGCACCACAAATCGCCCTGTATTCTATTTCGATTGGTTGTATGCTTCTTGGCCTACTTTGTTTGACAATCGGTTTAATTGAACCGACTATCGTACTGTTTCGAACAAAAGAGAAAACAAGAACAAAAGTTTTTTACTTATATAGCTATTTAGCTATTTCTGGATTTATATGTGTCTTTATTTTTTGGTAAAAGAAACCGTCCCAAAATAAATTTTGGGACGGTTTTCTTTTAAATATAGATACTCTAATTCACTCAATACTTCTAGGAGAAGCGCCCATATAATTTCATTTACATTGAACCTTATTTAAGAATATTCAAAGTTTAATTTTTGAGACGTTGCCTTTACTTAACATATAATTGTTGATTAGGATAAATTAGCTCTTGCTGCAATCCATTTTTTTCTTTAATTTCCTTAAGTGTCATACTAAATTTCCGTGCAATACTAACTAAAGTATCCCCTTTTTGTACGACATATAATGATGAAGAAACAACTTCATTTCTTTGTTCACTTAAAACAAGCAATGGGTTCATCGCATTCTTTTTCGCCATCGTCCATCTTCCTTGATGAAGTTCTAGATGTAAGTGTGCACCTCGCGATTCTCCCGTGTTCCCTACTTCTCCAATTTTTTCTCCTTTTGAAATATAATCCCCTTGAACTACATATCTCTTATTTAAATGTGCATACACAGCCTCATATTCTCCATGTTTAATAAATATAACGTTTCCATAACTACTTGAATAATAAGACTTTGTTACCTTCCCTTCTTGAATAGCTGACACAGGCGTGCCGATTGGTGCCGCTATATCTATACCGTAGTGTTTTCCGTGTCTTGTCCCAAAATAATCACTTATCTGTCCTTCAACAGGCCATGCCCATTGATTTCCCTCTGCGTACACATGTAATTGAGATAAAAACAGTACTGTCAATAACATAACGCCGTATTTTAAAACTTTCATATACATCCTCCGTTTTCTAATTACCACCATACCTTCTCTATTTTGGTATATTACAGAAAAAAGTATACAAAAAAGAAAGTGAATCACTCCACTTCCTTCTCTTTCTTATCACGAAAAACGATTGCACTGCGATTATACTCTACATCTTTTACTTGTAATCGAGCGTTTATTACTCTAGCTACTGCAAATAAATAGTCAGATAATCTATTTACATACTTTAAAACAACTTCATTTATTTTCCCTTCTTTTTGTAAGGACACGATACATCGTTCTGCTCGCCTTACAACTGTACGTGCAATATGAATAGCAGCTGCCGACTCGCTTCCACCTGGTAAAATAAAGCGCTCTAGCGGCGGTGCTTCTTCTATATACGAATCAATCCTACTTTCTAAGTTTTCGACCATTTCAATTTTTACTTTATAAGGTATCTTCTCGCCTACTATCGCCAAGTCTCCCCCGCAATCAAATAGTTCATGTTGAATCGTTTCAAGTTCATTGTAAATATCTCCGAAAGGCCCGCCTTGTAGTTTAGTCATTGCATATCCGATATGAGAATTCGCCTCGTCTATTGTTCCATACGCTTCCACACGGATATCATCTTTATCAACCCTACCACCTATTACACTTGTCGTTCCTTTATCTCCTGTTTTTGTATATAATTTCATTTCTTCACAGCACCTCTCTTGTTATTCTTTATTCGAGCAACATAGAAAAAAGTTCTACCATTCTTTATTTAATTGAGTTTACAAAAAAATAAAAAACAGCAGAACTTTATTCATTATCAACTTTAAAAACGTATATCTAAATTATACGATTCGGTAAATAGACAGAGAATGTAGTTCCTTCTCCAACAACACTTGATACAGAAATTTTACCATCATGGCCTTGAACAATATTTTTCGCAATCGCAAGCCCGAGTCCTGTTCCACCTTTTTTCCCACGTGTTCTTGCTTTATCAGCTTTATAGAAACGATCAAATAAAAATGGAATATCTTCTTCTGGAATACCAACGCCCGAATCTTGTACTTCAAAAATGAGACCATTATTTTTCGTATCAATTACAAGTGTTACATGTCCGCCTGCGTTCGTATGACGTATTGCGTTATCAATTAAATTCGTCAATACTTGTTCCATACGATCTGCATCAAACGGGTATTGTTCAATTGGATTTTTGAAATCAACTGTTAGTTCAACTTCTTTATCCTTTGCGATCCCTTGGAATTTACGACCAATTTTTTCAACAAACGGATGTATGTCCACTTCACCTATATGTAACTCTACATTACCACTTTCCATGCGTGCTAAATCTAATAATTCATTTACAAGTTTACCTAAACGAACGGATTCATCATAAATGATTTGAACAAACTCATTAATTTCTTCTTTCGTTTGCACAATATCATCTAAAATTGCTTCACTATACCCTTGCAGCATGACCATCGGTGTACGAAGTTCATGCGATACATTCGCAATAAAGTCTTGACGCATCTTTTCAAGACGACGTTCTTCCGTCATATCTCGCAGTACTGCTACAGCCCCGCGAATTTTCGTTTGATTGTAGAGCGGCGTCATAAGAACTACATAGTTCCCTTTTTGTAAATTAATTTCAACAACTTGTTGTTGTTCGCTTTCTACAACGAGATGGAATAGTTCAACAAGTTCAGAAGGCAGTTTTTTACTGAGCTCTATCTCTTTTTCTTCTTGCCAAACTTGTAAGAAATGTTCAGCCGGCGGATTGATTACTACAACTTCACCTTCTTGATTTAATGTAATAACCCCATCTGCCATACTACTCAAAATACTTGCTAACTGTTCTTTCTCTTGCTGCAGGGCATTCATATTAAACTTCAACTGTTTCCCCATTTGATTTAAGGCCGTTGCAAGCTCACCAATCTCGTCCTGAGATACCATAGGGGCTTTCGCATCAAACTTCCCACGCGACACTTCAAAAGCAACCTCACGCATTTTACGAAGTGGTGCTGTAATTCGAGTAGATAAGAAGAATGCAAAGAAAGTTGTTAATATAATCGCAATCCCTGCTGATAAGAATATAAAATCAGTCGTTCTTTCCATACCTTGTATCGGCACTTGTAAAGATTCGTACACAAACACTGCACTTTGATTTTTTGATTGCACTGGTTTTCCGACAATCATAATATCATTTTCAGTATTTTTATTCTTTCTACTATTAGAGGCTTTTCTAATGTTATTCTTAATTTCTTTTTTGTCTGTAAACACAGCCGCTAATTCTTTATCTTCTTTTAAGTCATCCATTGTAAGAGTGACTAAGCCTTCTTGTTTCGGTGAAGAAGAGATTTCTTTACCATCTTCTACAATAATAATCCTTGAAAGTGGATCAGAGAATTTGTAAGCGATATTCTCAATCGTTTTTACATCGGCACCTTCTTCAATTAACTCTGAAACACTTGTTGCGACTTTTTGAAGCCTAGCTTCACTCATATCAACATAATACGTTCTAAAAAACTGTGAAAGTAAAATCGCAACAAATCCAAGAACAAACGAAACGAGAAGTAATATGGTCATCCATAACTTCCCTACTACACTTCTCCAAAGCATCAGTCGTTCACAACCTCAAATTTGTAACCTACACCCCAAACAGTAACAATCATTTTCGCTGCATCTGGTGATTTTTTGCTTAACTTCTCACGTAAACGCTTTACATGTGTATCAACTGTACGTAAATCTCCGAAGAATTCATATTGCCATACTTCTTTTAACAGTTGCTCACGATCGAATACTTTATCAGGAGCTTTCGCTAAAAATAATAGTAACTCATATTCTTTCGGCGTTAAGTTTACTTCATTGCCATCTGCAGTAACACGGTGTGCATCGTTGTCAATTGTTAAGTGCGGGAATACAGTAACATCTTTTGTCGTTGTATCTTGTGTAAAGAATGTTGTTGGTACAGCACGACGTAATACCGCTTTCACACGTAGCACGACCTCACGTGGACTAAATGGCTTTACAATATAATCATCTGTTCCAACTTCAAATCCTTGTACTCTATTTACTTCTTCACCTTTTGCTGTCAGCATAATAATTGGTGTCGCTTTCTTCTCACGAACCCCTTTACATACTTCAATGCCATCTTTACCAGGCATCATAAGATCTAATAAGATTAAATCGTAATCATTTTGTAACGCCATTTCTAAAGCTGTATCACCATTATCTGCTTCTTCAATTGTGTATTGTTCTCTTTCTAAGTACATTTTCAATAAACGACGAATACGATCCTCATCATCTACAATTAAAATTCTTGATTCATTTTCCATCTCTACCCGCTGCGTACTCTCACTTCAGCGGTTCACACCTACCCTTCTTTACTATTATGTTGCGCTATTCTCGTTTATTTAAGCAATCTTCTAAATGTTTCACTTCCCATATTATGCTTCACAAGAATAATAAATTTTGTTCAATTTTTTTCCAAAACTATGTATTTTTTTTGAACAGTATATAATGTCCTCGACATCATTTTACAAAATCAACCGCTACTTTGTCATGTTTTTCTCAAAAAAGAAGAAAAGTTGACAAAAATAAAATAGGAAAGTGACATGCACTCTCCTATTTTATTTCTCTATGCATATGAATGTAAACCGGCAATAATTAAGTTTACTACAATAAAGTTAAACATAATAATTGCAAAACCAATTACTGCAAGCCAAGCTGATTTCTCTCCATGCCACCCTTTAGATAATCGTAAATGTAGTACTGCAGCATAAAAAAGCCACGTTATAAGTGCCCAAACCTCTTTCGGATCCCAGCCCCAAAAACGCGTCCACGCTATTTGAGCCCAAATCATTGCAAAAATTAACGCTCCTAATGTGAAAACTGGGAATCCAATTGCAATAGATCGATATCCGATTTCATCTAGTAAATCACTATTCGTATTCTTTACTAACGGCTGAAGTGCTGCCGATACTCGCTTCCGTAAAACAAGTCTTAATACAATATAAAGTAATGTTCCAACTAATACTGACCAAATAACAGTATTTAATTTCTTCGCATTTACAATCGCTGGAACTTCAACTGCCGGTTCTAATTTATTTTCTGTCAGTAACTTCCCTTCATGCGGTCCAACTAAAGCCGGAAGATTGTACTTCATTTCCAGTTGCTGTTCATTTTTATCAACCCATTGAAACTTCGCTTCATATTTCATACTAGAAAATACCGTTGTTACTCCAATAAATCCAACTGTACAAACAAGTGTAAATACTACCGTCTCTAGCCAAAATGTCCGTTTACTTCTCGTTGATTGATCTACATTTTTTAATAAATACATAACGCCCGTAATAAAACTAATCGCTAAAATTGCTTGTCCTGCTGCTGCAGTCGTCACGTGAATATGTAACCAATTACTTTTTAAAGATGGAATAAGCGGAGATATTTCCCTCGGAAACATACTTGCATAGGCAATTAATAAAAGCGCAACTGGTAATGCAAATAGTCCAATTATACTTACACGGTACATAAAATACATTACAATAAATGCTCCTACAAGCATCATGCCGAAAAATGTACCGAATTCAAAAAAGTTACTAACTGGTGCATGCCCTGATGCGATCCACCTTGTAACAAAATATACTGTTTGTGCTATAAACCCTAAAATTGTAATTGTTATTCCTACATTTGCCCATTTATGACCCTTTTCTTTAATGGCTCCACCAAAAAATAGAGTCGCAATTAAATATAAAATAAATGCGGTAAAGAGAAAGTTACTACTTATTTGCACCATATCGTTTCCCCACCTTAACTAATTTTTTTATCGATTACTTTATCATTTGGCTGTGGAATTGCTGTACCTTCTATTACTCTTTCAATATCTTTCTTTAAACCGAACCAATTTTTATTCGTATGCCCTGCAATCCACCATTCATCATTAACACGTTGTATCCAAATACGGCGATGATTCCAATACATACCTTGAATGACACCAACCATAAATATAAACCCTCCAATACCGAGAATCCAAAGCGTTAAATCTTTTCTTACAGTAAGTGCTGTTGCATTTTGCATTTCAACACCTACAAACGACATTTTATATTTGTTGTTTCCATCAGGTTCTATATTTTGCTGAATACCAACAAAACTCACTTCACCATCTGGTGTTTCAGGTGTAAACATTTTAAATACAAATGCAGGATTGTTCGGTAATTTCGTTTTTGTATTTAGTTTTCCATTCTCATCAAAATAAAAATCAGGAAAATAGCTTAATAGTTCTAGAGAATAACCATTTCCTAAATCATATTTTTCCTTAGGATTCGTTAAATCTACTTTAATCGGTCCCCATTTTTGATTATTTTCTTTATTTTGCAAGTTGAAGGACATACTTTTAAATTCACTTTCTTTATAATCCACTTGATACACTGCAAATTGATCAAATTTCAGTGGTTCATTTACTCGAATTTCCGCTTCTTTTACTTTTTCCAACTTTGGTTTTTGCCCTGCTATATTTTCGCCCACAGCTTTATATAATACAGCATTCGTTTGGAAGTTTTTCGCAATCATTTTATCGCCTACACGATCAATCGCTTCCTCAAAAACTTCCTTGTCCTTACTTTTATCATAAACTTCTTTTATAAATTTCTCGTTTTTTAAGTAGTATTGTCCATCCGTCCCTGGTATTTCTTTCGTTTCACCATCACGTAACCAAAGTGCTTCGTCTACGTACATACTCGGTAAAAAACGAAGCATCGCACCGAATAAAAAGATAATAAGACCGATATGATTTACATATGGACCCCAACGCGAGAAGCGTCCCTTTTCTGCTAAAACGTTTCCGTCTTCCACTTTCACGTTATAGTTTCTTTTCTTTAAATTCTTTTGCACTCTTTCCAGGTCACCATCTTTCGGTGTACCAGTCCCATATAATCTCTGTCTCTTTAAAAAGCTAGGATGTCTTTTTACGCCTTGCTTTTTTAAAGCTTTATAAAGTGGAATAACGCGGTCTAAACTACATATCACAAGTGAAATACCGATAGAAGCAATCAAAATCATATACCACCATGAACCGTATAAATTATTAAATCCTAATTGATAGTATAATTGCCCTAAAAATCCGTATTCTTGTTTATAATATTCAGCTGGTGCAATCCCTGGAGTTATGTACATTTCTTGCGGAAAAATAGTTCCTATCGCTGATGCAGCTAAAGTTATTACGATTAGCCATACACCCACTTTTACAGAAGAGAAAAAGCTCCAAATTTTATCGACTATCGTTTTTGTTTGCGTGAGAGATCTCCGTGCACTCCCCTCATAGCGCATATCCAATAGTTTTGCATTTTCATTGCTTTCAAATGGTTTCCCGCAAGCTTCACAAAAAACGGTTCCTATCGGATTAACATGTCCACATTCACATTTAATTTCTTTCAACACTCTCACCGCCCCTGTCTCTATATGTACTATTGTATATTCTAACCTTGAGTTACCGCAATACTCAGAATTTTTAAACCAGAGGCACTATAGACACGCACCTCTTATGTAAAGGCTTTCTTTATTACGGAGTAATTTTCTTTAAATACCCTTCTAACTGTTCTTTCGTTTGTTCACCTATAATTTGCTCCACTACTTTTCCATCTTTATCAATCAAAAAGCTTGTCGGTAATGGACCTACTCCATATGTTCCTATAATCTTTTGTCCTTTATCAATAGCAACTGGGAATTTCAAACCATATTGGTTCACAAAGTTCTTTACTGCAATATCCGTTTCATCCGCATCTAACGCTATGATTTCAACGCCTTTTTCTTTATACTTTGGATATAATTCATTCATATAAGGCATTTCTTTTTCACAAGGTTTACACCACGTACCCCAAAAGTTTAAAAATACACCTTTTCCCTTTAAATCTTTTAGTTCAATTTTCTTCCCTTCTAAATCCGTCACAACAAAGTTAGGTGCTTCTTTTCCGATTTGCATTTTCTCTTTATTAGCAAAGAATCCTTGATAAAGGGTAAATCCTACAGCACCACATAAAATGAGTAGAATAATAACGCGAAATAATAAGCGATTTTTCTTCATATTACCTCTCCTCTCCTCGGTAAATGTTATGTATTATCTTCTGTAAATGTTGTATTGAATAAATCACCAGCAGAGCACTCCACTGGTGAATTTTTAACTCTATAGCTTATCTTGGCTTTGTAGAAGCAAGCGCGCGTAATTGTTTCACCTCATGTGGTGTCAATTCTCTCGCATCACCAGGTCGCAGGCTTCCTACTTCTAAGAAAGCATAACGTTCACGTTTTAATTTCACTACTTTACAGTCTAACGCTTCAAACATACGACGTACTTGACGGTTACGTCCTTCATGAATTGTTAATTGTACAATAGCCATTTCTTTACGCTTGTCCCAAGAAATAATTTTCACATGTGCTGGTGCTGTTTTACCGTCTTCTAGTGCAACACCGCGTTCTAACATGCGAATTTTCTCACCTGTTAATGGGCCTTTTATTTTTGCAACATACGTTTTTTCAACTTTATATTTAGGATGCATTAATATATTTGCGAAGTCCCCGTCGTTTGTCATTAATAATACTCCTGACGTATCATAATCTAGACGTCCGATTGGGAATAAACGTTGTGTAATTTCAGGGAAAAAGTCTGTTACAACACTTCTACCTTTATCATCTGATACACTTGAAATTACACCAGTTGGTTTATATAGTAAAAAATAAACAGGTTCTTCTTTTTCAAGAGGGATGTTATTTACTTCTACTTTATCTTGAGGAGTTACTTTTGTTCCTAACTCTTTCACTATTTTTCCGTTAACTTTCACTTTTCCTTGCTGAATTAATTCCTCAGCCTTTCTTCTCGATGCAATACCTGCTTGCGCAATCACTTTTTGTAATCGTTCCATTTCTTTTTTTCACCTCGAATTTATCTTACCTTACATTAGAAAGACTTGGCAACCGCATACGCTTTACGGTTATTCGCTCCATCTCACTTAAACAACATAGCGATGATATTAAACATATAAAGGTCAAATCATGTTTTTATCCTTTATTATTGTCCATATTTTTCATATTTCTCACAATAAAAGTTCATCATTTTGTCAAAAATACCACATAAAAAAACCACTATTAAGCTACACCTTAATAGTGGTCGTATACGTATTATACGCGAAATAGCATAAAAAATGAATAGCTTTACTGAAACAATAGGGAAACAAAGACAATCGAGCAAATAATTCCGATTAAATCTGCAAAAAGACCTACTTTTAATGCATCTCCCATTTTTCTAATACCAACAGCTCCGAAGTATACTGTTAAAATATAAAAAGTCGTATCTGTACTCCCTTGCATCGTAGAAGCTAATCTCCCAATGAATGAGTCTGGCCCATATGTGGCAATTAAATCAGTCGTAATACTTAGACCAGCAGAACCTGAAATAGGGCGTATTAGTGCTAATGGAACGATTTCTGCTGGAACATGAATTAAATCTAGCATTGGCTTCATTACTGATATCATTGCATCTAGCGCACCTGAAGATCGGAATATAGAAATAGAAACAAGCATTCCAACCATAAACGGTAAAATGGAAATTGCAATTTGAATCCCTTCTTTTCCTCCCTCAACGAACGATTCATACGTCGGCACTTTCTTTATCGTGCCATATAAAAGGATAAAACCAATTACACAAGGGATTACCCATAAAGAAATTGTATTTACAATACTCATTTTTTCCGCCCCTTTCTACTCCTTCTTCGGTAAAAATAGCGGTCAATCCAAATCGCTCCAATCATAGAAAGTACTTGTGCAATAAATGTTACCCCAACAATTTCAGTAGGATTGGCTGATTCATACGTCATTCGAATTGAAATGACTGTCGTAGGAATTAATGTAATAGCTGATGTATTTAATGCTAGAAACGTCACCATAGAACGGCTCGCCGAATCCTTTCCTCCATTTAACTCTTTTAGTTGTTCCATCGCTTTAATACCAAGAGGGGTTGCTGCATTACCTAGACCAAAAAAGTTTGCCATCATATTTGATAGAATAAATCCCATGGACGGATGGTCCTTTGGTATTTCTGGAAACAACCTTTTTACTATCGGCATAAAAAGTGAAACTAATTTTTTTAACAATCCGGCTTCCTCTGCAATTTTCATTAAACCAAGCCAAAATACTAAAACACTAATAAGTCCTATACAAATCGTTACTGCATCTTTTGCTCCGTCAAATACAGCCTTATTCACTTCTTCCATCGTTCCATTTATCATGGCGTATACAATCCCAATGACAGCCATCGCTACCCATACGAGATTAACCATCGTTCCCAACACCTATCATGTAAGAAAAAATTTCTTTCACATTATTCCAGTAAAGTCCCGTTGTAGCTACTAACTTCCGTTTACTATAAAATAAATTCCGTTCTCCAACTTTCTCATTGCCAACATAAACATCTGTCTTTCCAACCTTTACTCCATCCTCAAGCGTTATACTTTTATCCAGTTCAACTTTTAATAACACGTTCTTTCTTTCCTCTTCAGTTAACGGCACGGAAAAACTATTTTTCGTATAAACATGGTTGGCATACTTCTTTTCATTTATTTCAGCAATTGCTCCTTGTCCTAAAACTTTCGTTTGCTTGAAACGTTCGAATCCTTTGTCAAATAGATTCATATGATCATCCCAATCACTAGAAGCACTCAAAGTTACGACAATTAAATCTAGTCCATCTTTTGATGCCGTTGTAACAAGCGTTCTTCCTGCTTTCTTCGTAAAGCCTGTTTTTCCTCCTGTTGCAAATTCATAATAAGACGTTACCAACTTATGTTTATTTTTCCACGGGTAATCCCAAGAATCGGATTTATACGTTTTTGTTCCAAAGATTTTTTTAAATGACTCGTTTCCCATTGCATACTTCGTTAATAACGCCATATCGTAAGCCGACGAATAATGTGATCCATCTCCATCTAAACCATGAGGGTTTGAAAAGTGAGTATCTTTCATTCCAATTTCTTTCGCCTTTTCATTCATTAAATATACGAATCCATCTATACTCCCACCCACACTTTCAGCAATTACTTGCGCTGCGTCATTACCAGATCTAAGCATGAGTCCGTATACTAAATCTTCTAACTTCACTTTTTGTCCAGGCTTTAAATAGATTGCTGATCCTTCCACCCTCACCGCTTCATTGCTAACTGACACCATTTCTTTCATCTTCCCTGATTCAGCAGCTAACAAGGCAGTCATAATTTTTGTTATACTAGCAATTTTTTGAGGTTCATGTTCTGCTTTTCCGTATAATACACGACCAGACTGTTGCTCCATTAATACAGCATTTCGAGCACTGACATTGCTGTTCATCTTTGCATATGTAGGAATTGGCATAACGCTTGCGTACATAATAAGAAGCGTAATGATTACACAAATTCGTCTCATATTTCCCCCCACGTCCTTTTGGCACTTTTTGTACAAGTGTATGCTTGGCCTTTTAAAATATGAACGAAATCTTCCTTCTGCTTCCATTAAAAAAGACGCAGAGAATTTGCGTCTAATATGGTGTCCATTCAATTTGTTTCGCAGTTTCAAACCTTTTTTCTACATCAGGCCAATTTACAACATTCCACCAGTTTTTAATATATTCATCTTTTCGATTTTGGTATTGTAAATAATACGCATGTTCCCAGACATCTAGTACAAGGAGTGGTATCGTATCCCATTGTGTAAATAATTGATGAAGTGTACTTTGCAAAATTTCTAACCTTCCAGACCGGGGCACCCAAACGAGAATTGCCCAGCCTGAACCTTCTACTTTAGAGGCCGCTTCTGTAAAATGTTTTTGGAAACGTAAAAAGCTCCCAAAATCTTGTTCGATTTGTTGTGAAAAAGCACCTCTTGGACTTCCACCACCGTCTTTTTTCATGTTATTCCAAAATATCGTGTGTAAGTAATGACCTGACCCATGAAAAGCCGCTTCTCTTTCCCAATGCTTAATTAAATCAAATTGATTTGTTTTTCTCGCTTCTTCCATCATCTTCTCTGCTTTATTTAACCCTTCCACGTAACTCCGATGATGTTTATCATGGTGTAACATCATAATTTCTTTAGAAATATACGGTTCTAACGCATTATACGGATAAGGTAATGGCGGGAGTGTATGTCCTCCAATTGGAACAGCTCGTTCGCTATCCCCTCTTTCATATAATTCATATTCCTCTTCTTCTTGCATAAATACTTCCTGCAAGTGATGCTGAATATGTTCTACATCATCACTTATTTCATACATAAACTCTGCATCTGTTTCATACTCATGCTCTTTCATACGCTCTAACAACGTCTGAATTTTATAAGCAAGCATATGGACATCATACACTTCCATTGCACGGCTATCTAATACGTGAAGAACACTTTCACACCAATTTTCTACTTCATGAAAGTAATCTGTAAATACACCTTGCTGATTCATGTTGCACCTCCCTAATGCTATCCACTTAACTATATTCAATGAAAATCCCTTATATAACTGTACAAAAGGAAAAGAAGCTAAGTCACCTTAGCTTCTTTTCCGCAATCAATATTTGTGTAACATCTTTGTCTGATAATCCGTCTCATAATATTCTAGTTCTTCACGCATCAATTGAAATTTACCTTCTAAACTCTTCATCACTTGCCCCAAAGATGCAGGTGGTGTTTGTTGAAAAACGATAGAATTTTTTCCTGTATATGCAGACCGACTATTTTCATACCAATAATCACTCTTCGGTGAAAAAAACTCTGCAATTACTTGATGGTAAATCTTATATAAAATTTTTTCAGCTGCTGTTTTTCGAAATGGCTGACTATTCAACAAAACAAAACATGCATCATGTCCTTCTTCGCAAAAAACGAGAAGTCGTCTCATTGATGCTAATAACCCTTTATAATATTGCTCGTTCCCTGCCGGTGTCTCCTCTAATAAAGAAGGCAACGTATGATAATTTACATAATTGGTTATTAAATGAATAGCATCTTCTAAAAATATAGAAACTTGCTCTGTTTGATTTTCAACCATCAAATTAGACATTTTTCTCTCTCCTTTGCCATTTTACGCTATTTCTACTCTTTTATTTTTATGTAATTCAGCCAATATTTCTTGTACTTTCAACACCGTTCCCTCATCAAAATATTGTTGAAATTCTTCCATATTATTTAAATACAAACGTTTTTGCGCACGAAGCTCCCTATCTTTCACTAAACAACATATCGCTACAATATCGCGCAAATATATGTGTTGTTCTTCTACTTTATACACTGGATTTCCTTCAAAAGGAGTAATTTCTTGTAAAACTTCTTCAAAATATCGAACGTATAAAACCGAAAAAGTTTTCTCTTTATCATTTAATATATATGTCACTTCAGATCTGTTAAAAAAATCCTCTGATGTATTAGGTTTCGCTTTTTCTAACTCATATCCTACATAACCTTTTATAATCATATACTCCCCCCTCCTCCTTCTTTTATCTTATTCTAACTTAATTTTCTGATAAACAAAATATTCTTTTAAATATACCTATATAAAAAATAGCTCCCCTATACAGGAATTTACCTTTTTATTTTTCTTGAAGTTTGTCATAATAATATTATTGTCTCAGTTTTCTTACACAAGGAGAGTTGTATTTATGTCGTTTTCATGGAAACGTTTCTTACAAATCGGGAAAATTATCTTCCCATTTGTTGTATTAACAATTGTATTCTTTCAAGCAAAAAAAGAATTAGCGGGCATTTCTTTTTTAGAAGCGATTGATACAATTAAAAACATTCCAACTGGAGGAGTCTTTTTAGCAATTACACTTGGTGCATTCGCTGTATCAACAATGTTCTTTTATGACTATGTTATGCTTCGTTACTTAAAAGCTGATATTCCTGTCCAAAAGATTTTCCGTATCTCGTGGATTGCTAATACTTTAAATGGATTTATCGGGTTTGGTGGTCTCGTTGGAGCCGGCGTACGCACAATGCTTTATCGTCCATACATAAAAGAAAATGGAAAACTTATTAAAAGTATCGCTTGGATGACAACTGCCTTTATTAATGGATTAGCCATTCTTTCATTTCTTGGTCTTATCGGAATATTAGACACGAGATTTATTTTGCATGAAAAACCATGGCTATGGCCTGTTCTTATCTTCTTTGCTCTTTTCGTTCCTATATATATCGGGTTTTCTAAATTAAAAAATAGAAAAGCGACGCAAACAGAGGGACAAGAAGAAGAGGAGAAAAACCCAACCGTTTTATACTCATTAGTTTCATTAGTCGAATGGGTATCTGCTGGTATTGTTATGTACGTCATATTATTATTATTTGGCATTGAAATCGAATTCCAAAAGTTTTTAGGCGTATATGTCATTGCTGCTTTAGCTGGTGTCGTTAGTCTTGTTCCTGGTGGCCTTGGATCATTTGATCTTGTCTTCTTAACTGGGCTTGGGCAATATGGCATCGATACAGGTGTTTTACTCCCTGCTATGTTATTATATCGTCTCGTCTATTACATCTTACCATTCTGCCTTGGTCTCATTTTTGCAGCTTTTGAAATGACAGGAGTAGCCATTAAAAAGTTTGAAGATAAACCTTTTATTGCGCCTGCATTAGAGACAACTGGTGTTATATGGACTTTGCAGCGTGACTTTCTAGGAAAGTTAGGTTCTTGGGCATCTGCTGCTTTAACAGTATTTGCTGGCTTAATGGTTATTTTATCAACCATTCTACCGACAAGTATAAATCGGGCACACGCCTTACATATTCTAGCTCCAAAACACCTTATTCAATTTTCTTTTAGCTTATCGCTAACATTCGGTATTCTCCTACTCATTCTTTCACGGGGGATATATTACGGAACAAAACGTTCTTATTATATGACGATTGTTTCTTTAATTGGAGCGGCTATTTTTAATACACTAAAAGGAATTGATGTTGAAGAAACGTTTATTTTATTAATCGTACTCGCTGTATTGTATATGCTTCGTAAAAGGTTTGTACGTGAGAAAATGGAAGTCTCACTTTCCGATATCGTAAAAGTTTTTATATTCCTACTTGTAACGTTATATTTATATAAAAACTTAGGTATTTTATTTGCAGGTGCAAAGGAAGCTTTCAAACCTGATTTTGTCGTTCGTAATATTACACAAGTGAAACGAAGTGCATTAGCAGCTGCCTTTTTTGTTCCTACTTTTTTACTAATTGGTTCACTCATTGCAAATCGTTATCGAAATGAATTTCCCGGGCAACCAGCTAATGATAAAAGATTACAAAACTTCTTAGATGAACATGGTGGAAACGTACTTAGTCATTTAGGTTTTTTAGGAGATAAGCAGTTCTTTTTCAGTAGTGATGGAAAAGCACTCATTCTCTTCTCAATAACTGGAAAACGACTTATTGTACTAGGTGATCCAATTGGGGACCCTTCCTCCTATCGTACTGTACTGCAAGAGTTTTTAGCTGAGGCTGATCGATTTGGATACATTTGTGTATTCTACCAAATTGAAAGTAAATGGATGAGTTTATATCACGATTTTGGTTATAACTTCTTTAAGCTCGGTGAAGAAGCTGTTGTTGATTTAAATACATTTACAATAACAGGAAAGAAACGCGCTGGCATGCGAGCTACTTTCAACCGTTTTGAAAGAGAAGGCTATACATTCTCTATTCACGAGCCACCTTTCTCAGACGAATTATATGAAGAGTTAAGAAAAGTTTCAGATGCATGGCTTGGTGGAAAAAAAGAGAAAGGTTTTTCACTCGGATACTTCGATCGTGAATATATTAGTCGTGCCCCTATCGCAACATTATCTGATGCAGATGGAAAAATTATTGCATTCACAACATTCATGCCCGTATATCAAAACGGATCATTATCTGTCGATTTAATGCGATATTATCCCGATGCGCCTAGCGGCATTATGGACGCAATTTTCATCCACTTATTCCAATGGGCAAAAGAAAATGAATACCACTCCTTTAATATTGGTATGGCACCACTTTCAAATGTTGGTTTATCCACACAGTCTTTCTGGTCTGAACGAGTGGCTGCTGCAATCTTTAATAACGTTCGTTATACGTATAGTTTCAGCGGATTACGACATTTTAAAGAAAAATATAAACCAGCATGGAGCGGTAAATATTTAGCATTTAGGAAGAATCATTCTTTACCAATTACAATGCTCTCTGTAACAAAATTAATAGGAAAAAGAAAAAACAGCTAAATTCTTAGCTGTTTTTTCTTTTTTGAACTTGTACAATAAATTCTTTTTCATACTTCTTACCATTTATATAGAAATTCCCCCACATTTTATACGTGCCCTCGGCAGGAAATGTAATCCGGTATTGTAATTGCTCATCCGTATCTACAGGCATAGCGTATAAAAAGTTCTCCTTCGTTTCATCCACGATATAGAGTGACTCTACTTCTCCTCTCTCTGAATGTAATTTCAATTTTTCACCCTTTTTCGCTTGAAACTGAAATGTTAACGTAACTGGTTCATTCGGATGTAATGCGCCAAATAAAAGAGAAACTTCATACTCTCCTATTTTTTTTGTAAGTACACTGTCGATTGGAAATTTCACTTTTTTCTTATTGTTCTCCTCTTTCGTTCTACCAAAATCTTTCCTAGCGAATGACTCTACGGACTTATTTTTATCTTCGTATAAAAATATTGTATATTCTTCGTCTTTCGCTATTTTGGAAGATAACTTATATGACCCGTTCCCTGCAAATGTAGGTTTAATTTGTTGTATGTGTTTTAACTGTCCATCTACAATCACTGCCCGAATTTGATCATTTAAACCACGAATTTCATTATTCTTTTTGTTTAACAACTGAAATACAATATCTACTTTCTCATTTCCCTTTCCATTTGACACATCCCACTTTACTTCCTGAACATCTCCTACAGTCTCTTCGTTTTCTTGATATTTTTTTATGTAAAATCCTCCTGCCACAATAAGTACTAACGCAATAAGCCCAATGACAAGATTTTTCAAAACATCACCTACCATTTTTATTGTCTCTGTTCATACAAAACTTCTTAAGGTATATATTCTAGATTATGATTTATGAAATCCTCCTATTTTGCACATATTACAAATAATAAAAAGATTTTAATTGAAAGGATTCGTAGTGTATAATGCAAATGATATTGATTTCTATCAATACATTATAAGGAGGACTTTTCATGAGTGTACATATCGAAGCAAAACAAGGCGAAATCGCTGAATCTATTCTATTACCTGGTGATCCATTACGTGCAAAATATATCGCTGAAACATTTCTAGAGGATGTTACTTGCTATAATAACGTACGTGGTATGTTAGGTTTCACTGGAACTTATAAAGGAAAACGTGTATCTGTTCAAGGTACAGGTATGGGTGTTCCTTCTATTTCTATTTATGCAAACGAATTAATCCAAAGCTACGGAGTTAAAAATTTAATTCGCGTTGGAACTTGCGGTGCAATTCAAAAAGATGTAAAAGTTCGTGATGTTATTATCGCAATGACGGCTTGTACTGATTCTAATATGAACCGTTTAACATTCCCAGGATTTGATTTTGCACCAGCTGCAAACTTTGATCTTTTAAAGAAAGCTTACGATGCTGGAACTGAAAAAGGATTACACGTTCGTGTCGGTAACGTTTTAACAGCAGATGTGTTTTATCGTGAAAGCATGGACATGGTTAAAAAACTTGGAGATTACGGTGTATTAGCAGTAGAAATGGAAACAACTGCTCTTTACACATTAGCAGCGAAATACGGTGTAAATGCATTATCTGTATTAACAGTTAGCGATCACATCTTCACTGGCGAAGAAACAACATCTGAAGAGCGTCAAACTACATTTAACGAAATGATTGAAATCGCTTTAGATGCAGCAATTCAACAATAATACACTAAAGAACTTGTCATACGTCTGGCGAGTTCTTTTTATGTGACTTTTTATAAATAACTATTTCATAAAGAGACAGATTTCTCCCCTCTACTTTCTTGTAACGTTTGTTATAATAAAGTGAAACTTTAATCAGTGGGGATTTTTCCCATTCCCCACTGATTATTAGTTGAACCAATCAGGATTTTACGGGCAGTTGATCTCCCGCCTAACTCCCTTGTATTTGCCGAATTTTGAAGTAGGAGTCTTATTACCCGTTAAAGCGGGATAAAGAAATCATTTACAGTATTTCTCATAAGAGGTGACGCAGTGAAAAACAGAAGTATCGTCTTTAAACTATTTTTATTAACATCAACTTTATTTACAATCATATTCCTACTTTTTTTCCTAGGACAATCTCTATTTTTAGAGAAATTTTATATTAATAAAAAAGTAAAAACAGTTCAAACTGCTTTTGAAAAATTCGTAGATAATTATGACAAAAGTGATAAAAGTTATGAGAAAATTAGAAAACTAAAACAAGAATTTCATGATAAAACAAATGCCGATATGCAGTTTTTGGATTCTAACGGTATTATTAAAAGTGATAACAATTACTATATCGATGTATTTAATCCCAACAATAATAAACAGTATTCCATTCCACTCAATAATCTTTTAACACCAGAAGAATATAATAAATTCGAAAATTTAGGTTTAAAAAAAGATGTAATAATTAATGTTGATGGAGTCGTACAAGAGAATAATATAATCACACCACAAAAATTAGGAACGAATTATAATCAATGGCAAAACGAACATTTCTATTCGGATTTTCAGTCGATTAATGGTAATCCTTCCAAGAATAGACTTGCAAGCCGATACAAATCTACAACTCGCATCGTCTTTACAGGTGTTATAACTAAGTTACAGCTCCCATCAAAAGCTGAGGTTCGTCTTGCAAATGATATTGAAACATTACAAGCCGTTCAATATTTTGCAGATATTATTAGAGATGGCACTTCTAACTCGAACCAATTAAACACGTTCATATTAGATGGTGGCGAAAATATAAAAAATAGTATCTTTGTAAAACCGATTATAGAAAACGGAAAGATTACAGAATATGCTTTTGCGATAGCATCTTTGCAGCCCGTTAATGAAGCGATGCTCGTTTTAAAAGACTATTATGTTTATGCCTTAATCATCGTGTTTCTCGTTATTATTTTGTTATCCTTCTACTACTCAAAAATCATTGTTAAGCCATTAATTAAAATAAATCGTGTTACAAAAAAAATGGCCAATTTTGATTTCAGCGAGAAATTACCTGTTACAGCTGACGATGAAATTGGCGGGCTTTCTGGCAGTATCAATACATTATCTGTAAATTTAAAAGATCGAATCGATCGATTAAATGTCGCTAATACAAAGTTACAACAAGATATTGAACGTGAACGTCAATTAGAAAAAACAAGAAAAGAATTCATTTCTGGCGTGTCACACGAATTAAAAACACCACTGAGTGTAATTAGAAGTTTTGCAGAAGGAATTAAAGATGGTGTTAGTAAGGATACTTCGTATTATACTGATGTTATTTTAGAAGAAACAGAAAATATGAACAGGCTGATTGTTGAAATGTTAGAATTAGCAAAGTTGGAATCTGGTACTTACAAACTAGATATGACGACGTTCTCGATCGGTGAATTAACGCAACAAGTCTACACAAAATTATTATTTAGCATGGAAGAAAAACATTTACAAGTGAATGTCGATGCAGACCCTTCTATACTTGTTAAAGCAAATCGTAGCCGTATTGAGCAAGTAGTTGTGAACTTACTAAGTAATGCAATCCGTTATACGCCAGATGGAGAAAAAATACAAGTCTCTATTATAGAAGCAGAAGATACCGTAAAAGTCGAAATCGAAAATACAGGAAACCCTATCCCTGAAGAAAGTCTTGAAAAAATTTGGGATCGCTTCTATCGTCTAGATGCATCACGTAGCCGTCACACTGGAGGTACCGGTCTTGGATTATCTATTGTAAAAAACATTTTAGACCTCCATCATGCCGAATACGGTGTGTATAATACGACTAACAGTGTTGTATTCTATTTCAATTTACAAAAAGTAAAAGAAGTCAAATAATTTGTCTTAATTTCACTAGGAGTTCACATGAAATTCACACTCTCCCTTTATAGTAAGAAACAAGTTAATCCTTTCCTTTACACATATAAAAGAGGAGAGTGCGTGAAATGAAACAAGCAGGACAACCTATTCAAAATGAAAAACAATTAGAAACTATCAAAAATATACTTTTACAATCTTCGAAACGTGATGGCTTATTATTCGTATTAGCTGTAAATTCTGGCTTAAAAGTAAGTGAAATCTTACAATTAAAAGTTAGTGATGTAATCGATGAAAATGAAAATGTTCGCCATTCCATTTTATTTTACAATGAAAAAGTGAAGAAACATAAATGGTTTGCTGTAAATGAAGACTTACAGCACGCAATCGAAGACTACATGAAAGAACGTAAAACTTGGAAACGTAATGAACCATTGTTAAAATCTCAAAAAGGAACAAAATCTATTACGAGACAACATGCATGGTACATTTTAAACAAAGCTGCAAAAGAAGTTGGATTAGAAGGGATTAGCTCACATACACTTCGAAAAACTTGGGGTTATTGTGCATACAAATCAGGTGTTGATATTGCATTTTTACAACACTTCTTTGATCACAGTACTCCATCAAAAACTTTAAAGTATATCGGTATTGCTTAATAACTCTTATACATAAAAAAGGTTACCATTTGAAAATTTGGTAACCTTTTTTATATTTCATATTCTCTTTTCTTGTCTCTCCTATACTGTAGTGGTACTCTAATAATAAGGGGGAGAAATTATGAACACACTTACAATTGAATTACCAAAAGAAACGGCTGAAAAACTTGATTTATTAAAACAAGCTTATGAAAAGAAAACAGGTGCTTCTATCTCTGAGAGCACTCTCGTTCAAACACTTATCTCAAAAGAATTTATCCAGGCGATAACTCCTTTTGATTTACAACAATTCGTCAACGGAAAAGAACAGCATTAATGCTGTTCTTTTTTTATCTCTATTTAAAATATACAAAGTTTTTTATATATTTTTAGAAAAACCATTGACAATGATAATGATAACCATTATCATTTATTATGAAGCCAACAATTGATGAATCAACCAAACGCTCAGTAACATTGTTACCCCTCTTTTTCATATAGAAAGGCACTGTACATTCCCCCTGTTTGTACAGTGCCTTTCTTGTTTATTATCATTCAAAAAAATTTAATTGCTCCGGCTTTGGCTCACCATATGTAATGTTCATCATTTTCATAAGCTGTTTCGCATTATCTGCTGCATCCCCACCTGAATTGTTGTTAAACAGTACGTATATATCCTTTGTTTTCTTTTTTAATTGCTCTAGTCGTTCAACCCATTCTTCCAGTTCTTTATTGTTGTAGCGATATAAACAGCGAACCGCTCTCCAATTCTCCCCTTTATCAAGCCAACCATGAACATTTCGACCGTGAAAACGTATTAATGCCATGTCTGAATTCGTAACCTCTAACACGAGTGGCACAGAACCTATCCCAGCCTGTGGTTCATCACAAATTGTATGAACCCATTTCTCCTGTTCTAGAAACTGTAACGTCTTATCTCTCATTTCTGGATAAAACCATGTTTGATTTCGAAATTCTATTGCACATGGTAAACCTTCCATTTTTTCTTTCGTATATCGAAGAAAATCTACATTTTTCTTTTTGCAATCAAACCATGGTGGATATTGAAATAAAATTGTTTTTAATTTATCAGCTTCTAATAAAGGAAGAATAGACTGTTTATACACATCAAACATCTCATCGAACGTAGAAAAAGGAATTTCACCTTTCATATGTCCTGTCATTCCTTGATACGCTTTTACGACAAAAGAAAAATCTTTCGGCGTTTCCATTGCCCATTTTATATAATTTCGTGCAGGTTGCATCGCGTAAAATGAACTATCCACTTCCACAATAGGAAAATACTCGCTATATGTTCGTAATTTATTTCTATTTTCATAGGAATCTATGTATAAAGAATTATGATCTCCCCATCCTGTCACTCCAATGAACAGCACATATATCCCTCCCTTTTTAACTTCATCTTCTATTCACTTTCCAAACACTTTGCATCATGTAGCCTTTTCTTTAAGAGTATCCTTATAAAAATATGATATACTATATGGAAGAATTTTTAAAATGAGGGGTTATTTATTTATGCTTCCAAACGATGCTACTGTATCTCATGAAAAACGAATTGAAGAACTAGAAAATAAAGTACGTTTTTATGAAGAACTTGTGAATCAATTACCACATCATTTCACATACAAAAATCCACATATTGGTTTACGAATAAAGAAAACCAGAACAACTCATTCCATTCAAGAAATACCAAAAGAAAATAAAGAAGCTAATTTTCAACTTACTTGTGATTCATTATTTTTATTTGAACAACTTGAAAAACACTTTGTTCATATTTTTGATGCCTTTTCACATCATGTAACCTTTGTCGATAGTAAAGGGAATATTACTTTATGTAATCAAGTTGCCGCAGATGATTTCGGTGTAATACGTAATGATATTATTGGAAAACCAATTCAACAATTACTAAACTTGCCGGAAGAAAAAATTAAAGCAATTGAAACATTAAGAACGGGAACAGAAATATATAATGAAGAAGTTTTAGACAAAAATTACGGTATTATAAATAACCGAATTATTCGTGATTATAACGGTGAGATTTTTAGAGTTATTAGTGTCTTTCATTATTTAAATACAGAACGTGATGCAGAGAAGTTTTCGTTAGCAGGACGAATCGCAGCTGGAATTGCACACGAAGTACGAAATCCTCTTACAACAGTACGAGGATACTTACAATTTTTACAAGAAAGCGTTTCTACATCAAATCAAGAGTTATTTAAAAACTTGCTTATCCCTGAATTAGATCGTGCAAATAATATTATTACAAAATTTTTAGCTGTTTCAAAAACACGGGAATTTACAAGAGAACCGTTTCCGATCAATACATTTTTACGTGACTATATTCAACAGTTACTAGCTAGTGAAGTCTCCTTGCATAACATTTCAATTGATTATAACTTCTCTAATGAATTAGATGATATTTTAGTCAATATTGATCGACATGAACTTGTTCAAGTGTTTTTAAATCTATTTCAAAATGCCGTCGATGCTCAAGGCGACAAACCTCTTTCTATTCAAATTACTAGTTATCGCCTTGATAACTTCGTTCGGATTACTTTCACAGATAATGGAATTGGTATTCCTCCAGCTATTCAAGAATATATCTTTGATCCATTCTTCTCAACGAAGGATTCGGGAACAGGACTAGGCTTGTCAGTAACAAAAAAAATCATCCAAAATCATAACGGCACATTAAAAATGACTAGTAATGAAGATGGTACAACTTTCACTATTTCAATTCCAATCTTACCTAAAACAACCCTTGAAAAATTAAATCAATGTAAATAAAGGACTAATCCACGAACTACATGCCAATTGTTAAACACTCCCAACAATTAGCATGTAGTTTTTTATGTTGCACTTTTCTTCTTTACATTATATAAACCTTTCTCTATATCTTACTTATTTCTTTCTAGGTGGGCCAATTTCTTATTTTTTTAGAAATGGTAGTTTGTCCATCACGAATTTAGTATAAATTTCATTTTAATATATAGTAATGACTAATGATTCTATGAAAGAAAAGAATGAAAAGATGAACAATAAAAATAAAGGAAAAGTATTTTATGGTAATGATTGTTGCGAAGTAAGAGCATGTAGCCATATTAACATCCCTAAGTCAGAACTTACAGAATTTGTTAGACTTCTTCAAGCTCTTGGTCAAGCTATTCTAGTTCAATATGGATCTGGTTGCCTAGGTGGAGGAACTACGGGGACTACTGGTGCTCAAGGGCCTCAAGGCGCTCAAGGACCTGCGGGCGATACAACTGCGACACTATCTGTCTTCCGAATTTACTAACCACAATTTCCGATAATATTTTGGGAGGACTAAGCACATTTATAAGTAATAGGTTTGCTTTTGATTGTCTATTAAATCTCTCTTTTAATAAAAAGGAGCACTTATTTGGGAGGATAAGTGCTCCTTCTTTACGTTTCTTTACCTCAAATTTACTCTATCTTAATCCTCATTTTGTATGATAAATAATGAAGTCAAAGATATGAAAGAGGGATGAAAAATGAGAGTTATGTCACTGATACGCATTTGGATTGCTCTTATGATATGCATTATTTTATGTGTAGGATTTTTTTTAACTCTAAAATACTCCACTATTTCAAAAGCAGAGAGAAAAACAGTTCCATACAAACTTTTGTATACGAAACAAAACGACATCCCTTATTCCAATTCCACAAATAATGAAAAAAAAGTTATAAAAGGAATGCTTATTACGAAAGCTTCTAATTACGAAACTCTACTTCAAATTGCTGAAACGATTAAAGATCAGTATACAAATAAAGGAATTGATGAAATCACGCTGTCTATCCATAATGAAAATAATGGTAGTTATGAAGAAGAATTACCTTACGAACCGATTAGTAAAGGAACAATAATCGTCACATACGATTCTCAATCCTTTGGCAGTACGAACATTACTCTTAATGAATAGTAGCATTTATCTCACTCATTATGAGCTCACTTTATTTTTCACACGAGAAAGAGGCGAATAATGAAATTCGCCTCTTTTTTTACCATAATGATGGAATCCACTCTTTCACTTTATCAAACCACTCTTGCTGTTCTTTTTTCCTTTGTTGCTCTTCTTCTTGCCTTTTCTTTTCTTCTTCTTTTCTTCGCTTTTCTTCTTCAATTGTTTGCAATTGTTTTTTATAGTCCGCCTCAGATATTAACGACAATTGGAACGCTTTTTGGGCTGGGTTTGCATTTGCTTTTTTCATGATATCCCGGAACATCGTCGTTGTAATTTGGCTACCACCCGGAACATAATGCTCGCTATCTGTTTTGTCATATCCTACCCAAATCGCACCTACTAAATCTGGTGTGTATCCTACAAACCACGAGTCCTTTGCCCCTACGCTCGGGCCATTTACAAGTTGAGTCGTCCCTGTCTTTCCTGCTGTATCAACATTATTAACTTTCGCTTTTTCACCTGTTCCCTTTTCGACTACACCTTTTAATAAATACGTCATCTTTTGAGCAATTTTTTCACTCGTCACTCGTGTCTCTTTTTTATACCATTTTCCTATTATTTCCCCTTCAGCATTTTGAACTTCTCTAATTGCATGAGCCTCTACTTGAACCCCATCATTAGCGAATGTACTATATGCTTGGGCCATTACAAATGGAGATGTCCCTACATGCATCCCACCTAAAGCAATTGGATACGTACGGTCTTCTGGTACTAATGGAATACCAAATCGCTCTAAAGATTTCAATCCTTTATCTAATCCTATTTGCTCTAATAACCACACAGCAGAAACATTATACGACTTTGCTACCGCTTCATACATTGTCACATTACCATGAAAAGCCTGATCACTATTTTTCGGTTCATATTCTTTAATATGAAATGGTTCATCCTTTAATATATCGTATACCTCATACCCTTGTTCTAAAGCGGGTACATATACAGCTAGAGGCTTTAATGTTGAACCTGGCTGTCTTTTTAATTGCGTAGCATGATTAAATTGTAAAAACTGATATGGTCCTCTCCCCCCAACTAAAGCTGGAACACCGCCTGTTTTGGGATTTATAAGGACTACACCCGTTTGCATAAGTTGATCTGAGCCACTATCTTTAAAATAACTATCATTATTCACAACATCTTCTACAGCTTGTTGTTTTTTCGGATCCAACTCTGTATAAATACGATAACCACCTGCTAAAATTTCATTTTGTGTTAATTCATACTTATCCATCGCTTCCCTAACTATATAGTCTACATATTGGGAGTATTTACCTTTATATTTATCATCAACCCCACGTTTTAATACAAGTCCTGACTCTTTTTCTTTATTGTATTGCTCTTCAGAAATATATCCTTGTTCCTTCATTAAACTTAATACGACATTACGTCGTTCAATTGATTTATTAAAGTTTTTATAAGGCGAATACGCAGACGGCGCTTTAATTAAGCCCGCGATCGTTGCAGCTTCTGAAATTGATAAATCTTTTACCTCTTTATCAAAATAAGATTTAGCTGCCCTCTTTATCCCCCAAGCACCTTCCCCAAAATAAATTTGATTCATATACATTTCAATAATTTCATCTTTTGTATAAGTACGTTCTATTTTTTTCGTTAAAAAGTATTCCTTTATTTTACGAGAAAATGTACGATCTTGTGTCAGAAATACATTCTTCGCAAGCTGCTGTGTAATTGTACTTCCCCCTGCTACAACTTCTCCTGCTGTAATATTTTTAAAAACTGCACTTATAATTCCACTATAATAAATACCATGATGGTTAAAAAATTCCTTATCTTCTACTGCAACAATTGCCTGAACCATAATATCAGGAATATCTTTTCTTTTAACGCCTTCTGTTTTCGAAGAAGCTAATTTAGTTGCGACCTCATTATTTGCATCATAAATTAAAGTCGGTTGTGGAACAGCTTGTTTTAATTCAGATATGTCTTGAATGGAAATTATTATATTTACAGCAATAAATATAGTAACGAGTACACTTCCCAATACAATTAATGAATTACGAAGTTTCTTCCTCTTATTGAACCACTCAAGCATTTTTTTAAAATGAGTGTTCTTCAATTTCATTCGTTCACTTCCTTCATTTATTTACACTCTTCTTTTTAAAAGGAAGAATATACCGCCTTTTAAATTTATTATAATAACGTAGTCATTCCTATAGTGTAAAGCTTTTCTTTTACATTCATACTTTTTGCAAGAAAAGGACATTCTACAAGTAAGATATTCACTATTGGATATTAATATTATTAATAGAACAACGAGAGTTATGTTAAGTTTTTGTAAACTTTTCGATAAAATGTTTTAAAAAACGACAGTTTTTTGTTAGAATTGATTAGCCAATATATTTTACATATATTACTTTTGTGGGGGTAACAATAATGGTCTTTAAATCAAAAAAAGATAAATTTTCTGAAATGTTAATGAATGTTTCCGAAAATTTAAAAGAAGGCGCGCAATTTTTCGTGGAGTATAAAATTAAAAATGCTAGCGATTTAAAAGAGTTTTCTATGCGCATGAAAGAGTATGAGTCAAAAGGTGACTCATTTATTCACGAAATCATTATGGAGCTAAACAAAGCGTTTATTACTCCGATTGAACGTGAGGACATCCTACAACTTGCAATGAGTATGGATGATGTATTAGACGGATTAGATCACAGTGCTGGTCTGTTCGAAATGTATTCTATTACAGAAGCTGATGAATACATGATTAAATTCGTAGAAGCAATTAATCAATGTGCAATTGAAATTGCAAATTCTGTTGAACTGCTGTCTAAAAAGAAGTTAGTCGACATTCGTACGAACGCAATCAAGATTAAGGATTACGAATCACAATGCGATGATATTCGTCGTCATGCGATTAAGCACTTATTCTCTCGTGAGAAAGATCCGATTAAGATTATTCAATTTAAAGAGATTTACGAAGAGCTTGAAGAAGTAGCTGATAGCTGTCAAAGCGTTGCAAACGTATTAGAAACAATTATTATGAAGAACGCGTAAGGAGTTTGATCATGGATACACTCTTGATACTGACCGTTTTAGTAGTCATTTGCGCTTTAGCTTTTGACTTTATCAATGGATTTCACGATACAGCAAACGCTATTGCAACGGCTGTTTCAACGAAAGCTCTAAAGCCTAGACATGCAATTATTATGGCAGCTATTATGAACTTTTTAGGTGCAATGACATTTACAGGTGTAGCAAAAACGATTACAAAAGATATCGTTGACCCATTTGCTTTACAAAATGGTTCTCTTGTAATTTTAGCTGCTTTACTTGCGGCGATAGCATGGAACTTAATTACTTGGTACTACGGTATCCCAAGTAGTTCTTCGCATGCAATTATTGGCTCAATCGCAGGTGCAGCCATTGCTGCTGCTGGTATTAGCTCATTAAACCTTAAAGGATTCATTAAAATTCTTGAAGCTTTAATCATTTCACCAATTATCGCTTTCGTTATTGGTTATATCGTATACAGTATTTTTAAAGTGGTCTTTAAAAACTTTAACTTAACGAAAACGAACAAAAACTTCCGTATATTCCAGATTTTCACTGCAGCATTACAAGCCTATACACACGGTACGAATGATGCACAAAAAGCAATGGGAATCATCACGATGGCTCTTATGGCTAATAACTATCATACTTCTAGCGATATTCCGTTCTGGGTACAATTATCTTGTGCTATCGCAATGGGGCTTGGTACTTCTGTCGGTGGATGGAAAATTATTAAAACTGTCGGTGGACAAATTATGAAAATTCGTCCTGTAAATGGTGTAGCTGCCGATTTATCATCATCACTTGTTATTTTCGGTGCAACATTCATTCACTTACCGGTTAGTACGACGCACGTTATCTCTTCTTCTATTTTAGGGGTTGGTGCTTCTCACCGTGTGAAAGGGGTAAAATGGGGAACTGCAAAACGTATGTTAATTACATGGGTTATTACACTTCCTATTTCAGCTTCTTTAGCTGCTCTATTTTACTACCTATTACATTTTGTTTTCTAATCAAAAGTCGTCTTCCTTATTTTTCTAGGAAGACGACTTTTTTGTGAACAAGCCTATTTCTCATTAAAAAGCGTGTATAATAATTGGTGGATAAGTTATTTAGAGGAGTTGGCAATTTTGGAATACATCATGTTACTTTTCATCGGACTAATCGCCGGGACAGTCGGCAGCCTAGTTGGGCTTGGAGGCGGAATTATTATTGTTCCGTTATTAATTGGATTACACAGTTTATCACCACAACTTGCAGTAGGGACTTCTATGGTAACAGTCGTTTTTACAGGGCTATCTTCCACCCTTACTTATATGAAGCATAAACGAGTAGATTATAAAAGTGGACTTATTTTATTTATCGGAAGCGGCCCTGGTGGTATTATCGGATCATGGGCAAATAAATTTTTAAACCAAGACACATTTTCTTTATACTTTGGGGTTTTCCTTATATTCGTCTCAATTCTACTTATGCTTCGAGACAAACTAAAACCTCTTTCCCTCTCAAATACGTCTGTAATTAAGCGTTCTTTTACAGATAATGATGGAAATACTGTACACTACCAATTCCCACCGTTTCTTGCTATCTTTATTGCCTTTATAGTTGGGTTTATATCTGGGTTATTTGGAATTGGTGGCGGTGCCTTACTTGTTCCAGCAATGATGCTTCTTTTTGCATTCCCAGCACATATTGCAGTAGCAACTTCAATGTTCATCGTATTTCTATCAGCAATTGTAAGTTCTGCAACTCACATCTCACTTGGAAATGTCAGCTGGATTTATGCATTAATCCTTATTCCTGGTGCATGGATCGGCGGAAAAATCGGGGCTTACATTAATACAAAACTAAGTGGTAACGCCGTAATTAATTTATTACGTATTACGTTAATTATTCTTGGAACTAGATTAATCATTATTTCCCTTTTATAACGTATTCTTTTTAGAATGCGTTTTTCTTATACACATGAATATAAAAATCCTCCGAGGAGAACAAATAAAATTAAACAAACACATAATAACATATAATTTGAAATATGTACTTTCTTCAAGTTGACCACTCCTATAACTGCGACTGTTATCTTTATGATAGCGAAAAAATAGTTCACTTGCAGTTACAGAGTGCTAACAATGCAAAATCAATTATTACAAATTTTATCCTTATATTTCATTTCTTTGTATATTCTATCGATTTAATAAAAAAAGATGTCATATTGACATCTTTTTTAGTGAAGAAGTGACCATCCCATAAAGTCTTCATGTACTTGGCACGCCCTCTTATCATTTCGATCATATAATTCAGCATAACTATCTGTTTCTTCATCATAAGCCATCGTATAAATAATTTGGCCGTCTACTTCAACGGATAAAACGACTCCACCTTTCATCTCTTCTACATGAATGATAGCATTCGCCGGAATTCTCATATCCGTCATTCTCATCGCATCTAACAATATACTAAACCCCCTACAGCGTATTCATTGCTAGTACTATTACACACTAAATAGTATACTACTGTAATAGCATACATTTCGTCAATGAAATTGCTGTTGAAATAGCATATTGTCTATATACATATACGCTAAAATAGAAGAAATAGAAACATATTAATGGGGGGCTAACATTGATTCTACACAAAGGAGATGTACTATTCCGTCAAGGTGAGGACGGTCCTTTATACTTTATAAAAACAGGCTTATTAAAAGTAGTTCGGTTAGAAGAAGACGGAACACCATTTTTATTCAACATTATCGTTCCAGGCGAAACGATACCTCATCATTCTTTAATTTCACCGAAAGAATATCACGGTACAGCTATCGCTTTAATAAAAACAGAAGTGGAACCAATTACTAGTAGTGAATGGTATGAGAGACTTCAAGCAAATCCTGAATCATATGCCAACATCGCTATGCAATTGCAATCGAAATTAAGAATGATGCAACAACGAATTGATCAATTGACAACCGTCTCACCAAAAGAACGTCTTCATCGTTTACAAGAATGGTTCACATTATATTTAGGTGACATTCCTATATATGAAATATTAACACAAACTGAAATTGGTCAACTGATAGGCATACGCCGTGAAACAGTTAACCGTTTATTACGAGAACAAATAAAAAACGAGGTAAAATAAATACCTCGTTTTTTTATTTATTCTCATCCGTCTTATTGTAAGCTTGTTGCTGGGCCAAAAAATTCATAATGAATATGCTCTTGTTTCACACCTAAATCAGTTAGTGCAGCATTTATATGCTTCATAAATGCTACTGGACCACAGAAATAAAATTCTGCTTCAGTTGTCGGAATAATAGTTTTTAACCATTCGCTTTCAACGAAACCTTCTTTATCAAAGTTCTTCATTTCTAAATCTTTTTCAGTCGGTGCAGAATAACAAGTATATGCTTTAACTTGTTCATATTCATTTTCTACTGCCTTAACGTGTTCTTTCATTGCATGTGTATTACTATTTATTGCTGCATGAACAAAATATACATTACGTTTTGAATCTTGTTCAATTAACGTATTTAACATACTCATCATCGGTGTAATCCCTACTCCACCACTAATTAGTACAACTGGTAATGTTGAATCCATATTTAACACGAAATCTCCCGCTGGTGCACTTACTGGTAAAACATCTCCTTCTTTTACATGTTCATGTAAGTAATTAGACACTTTACCGTCTGGTGTATCTACACCTTTTTCTTTCTTTACACTAATACGATAATATTCTTTCCCAGGTGCATCAGATAAACTGTATTGACGATTATGTGTATATGTCTCACCTTCAATATTGATTTGAACCGTTACATATTGACCTGGGATGAATGAAGAAACTTTCCCTCCATCTTCAGGTTTCAAATAAAATGACGTAATAACATCGCTTTCCTTCACTTTTTTAACAATCACAAAGTTGCGGAAGTCTTTCCATCCACCTTCTTTATGTGCAGCTTCTTCATACATCTCTGCTTCAATGCTAATAAATGCATCAGCAATGACACCATATGCTTCTCCCCATGCATTTAAAACTTCATCAGGTGCACCTGCGACTTCTTTAATGGCACGTAGTAAACATGTACCTACAATCGGATAATGCTCAGCTTTAATACCTAAACTTCTATGCTTATGACCAATTTGTTTTACAACTGGAATAATTGCTTCTAAATTATCAATGTACGTTGCAGCTGCATAAACAGCATTCGCTAACGCTTGTTGTTGTCTTCCCTTTTTCTGATTCGTATGGTTAAAAATATTCAATAACTCCGGATGTTCCGAAAATAAAATTTGATAAAATCTCGTTGTAATTTCAACGCCTTTTTCTTGTAATAATGGTACTGTTGACTTTACGATTTCAATTGTTTTTGCACTTAACATTGTATCCCACTCCTCTATTTCCTTAACTGTTTTTAGTTTAACTGAATCTTATAATGCAGATTGTGATTTTAATCACTATTAACACGTTGTTTTTGTGAATAATATATGAACATTGCATTTACAAAAGAAAATAAGCTAACTAGAATTCTAGCTAGCTTATTATTTTGTTTGTATAGCTTGTTCAATTACCTTTCTATCTTTCCCATCGCCAAACTCCGTATACCCCCAGATATTCGTTTCACCTCTATATTTATTTACGATAATATCCAAGTCATGATATACACGGTGGGCATACACTACATACTCAATATTTTGAAGTTCCACACCTTTTTTTACAATTTCATAGCTTCTATTTACATCGCGTTTTATTTTTTCATTCTTTATTTCCGTATGTATATTTTTTAAAGATGGTTCTTGTTGTTGAAACCATTGCTTAAATTGCTTCCAATCCCCGTCTGTATAATTCTCTGCTTTACCGTAATTTAAGAAATTATTATAGCTTTCATGTGTCATTCGAATAAAATCTAGCACTTTTGTCTCTTCTTGCACATCTTCTACTCGAGCTATTGTATTTACCTCAGCAGGCTTATTCGCATAATGTAACAGCACTTTCATAAGACTATAACTCGCAATGATCATTACGATAATAATCCCGAATACACTTAACAATTTCTTCATATACAGAACTCCTTCTCTACTAAAGATATTACAATGTATGACTATACTTGTAACATTCTCTCGTAGAAATATAATTCCTGTATTAATTCTTCCTATCATTTCGACAATATTTTTCTACACATTTCGTCTTGGCAAATGCTCCTGTAAAACAATATAACCTTCATAAGCTGTATAACCAAGTATAGCTATTAATCCGATATAACAAGCAAATACTGTCCATTTCGTTTTCGTATCCACTTTATAATAGTTTTCTTGTTGTTCCTTTTCTGTTTTCCATTCATTTAATTTTCTTTCTGACGCTTCAAATGCTTCTCTTATGTGAATAGTATACTCATCTATTTCATCTTCATATGGAACATAATCTAACGGTTCAAACTTCGGTAAAAGATACTCTAACACTTCCATTTTTTGAAGTTCACCTATTTGTAACTCTTTTTCCCGTTCACTTTGTCTTAATGCATTCATCTCATGATGCATCATGTATATAGTCCGATGTACAGCTCCAGTTTCTTTTAATTCCTTTTCAAGCCTAGCAACATATTCTTTCATTCCATCAATTTTATGCCCTAATTCCTTAATCGGCTCATCTCTCTTTATCACTCTGTATAATTCCATACAACCGATAATAACAATAAATCCTCCCAAAATACTTTTAAAGTAAATTGAATAGCCAAGTAATAAAATAAGGCCTGCTCCCCAAATTTTAGTACTGACAACTGAAATAATTCGCCCACCATCTAGCGGCGAAACAGGAATTAAATTAAAGAAATTAATCATACTTCCAAGCAAAATAACAAGCGCCCAAAACGGCTCTTGCGTCATTATATAAAGTGGGATCGCTGGTAAAAATGAAAGAAGTCCGAAAAGCGGCCCCATATAGGCGATGTAAGCTTCATCTTTCGCATTTTTCGGCATCTCTTTCATTCCAATAAGGGCCCCCATAAACGGAATAAAGATTGCTGGCGATGTTGGGATCCCCTTTCTTTTCGCAGCCCATAAATGGCCCATTTCATGAACAAACAACAAATAAATGAGCGCCACTCCAAATTTCCAACCATATAGAACTGCGTATGCGCCAAGCGATAGAAACATACTAAATACCGTTGAAAACTTTGCTAATTTAAAAATTGCAAATACCCACTTTAACTTAGACAGTAAAAATAGACCTATCGCAACAATAATTCCCCATAATCCTTTTTTATTATTTTTCATATTCCTCTCCTTTATCTCTCATTAATGAATCATATTCATTCATCAAAGCTTGTTCTTTTCTCTATTATGACATATTTTTTTCTATTGTTAGAAATAATGTTTATTTAATCCATTTTTAGCCAAAAATATAAATAAAGGAGGTATATACGAATGAATTTACAATCTCTCATAATAAGTGTTTTATCATTTTTAGCTTCAACTCTTATTTTTTATACAGTGAGCTATGTATTATTATTAGATTGGTTGCCAAATCACTTACTTATCACTCTTATCATTCTTTCCGCTCTTATGATTTCATTTCTTATTACACGAAAATCAATGAATGAGCCATCTGCAAAAGCAAAATAATAGAGAGGGTGTTCTTCTCCCCTCTCTATTATCATTTCCTAGGAAAGGCTATATAGAATTTCAATTCAGTTACAGCCAATAAGGATCTTATCTCAAAATTCAGTTGGAACAAAGAAGTTAAGCGGGAATCAACGCCGAATTGGCAAAGACTATTAATCAACGAAAAATGAGCATCCTCTGCCGATTAAAGTCTCACTTTATCTTTGAAAATTCATTTTTTCACCATACTCTTTAACGATTTGAATTATATTTTGAAACACGCCTATTTTTTCTTTTTCACTGTTTAATATTTTCAAATCATACTTTTCGTAATATGTTTCTAATGATTTTAATTGTGATTCTGAAGCACCTTTTATCGGAACAGTAGCATGCAATTCATATTGCTTATACCCTTCCTTTACTTTTTCACCTAAAATCATTTCACTCTCTTTTGCTCCAATTAATTTTTGAACTTTTTCTGGGAAAGTGAGTTGCAAATAATACTCTCGTTCCTTCACTAACTTGTTGTATAGTGATTGTGAAATCGTATACCGTACCATATAATTCACGTTTTGATCGCCCGCTTTAATATGAAACGTAGTAATCTGCAAATCTTTTTTTGTTACTTCCGTTAAAGGACCTACCTGCATCTCATCTTCTTTTTGTTCTGAAACATTTGGAAATATAGCCAAAAGCTTTTCCGTATCTTTTTCATTCAACATATACATAGCTTTCTTATATTGCACCCATCCTCGTCTATCTTCTCCCCTTAACCATGCATAATAAGTTTCTTTTTTCCCATCTCTACTAATTTGTATTTCATATTCAGGTTCACCGAAGCTTCCGGTTATTTCTTGTTTCTCAGCTTTATCCAAAATGTCTATTACTAACTTCGCTTCTGATTCCTGCAACTTTTTCTCTTTATGTTTTTTTTGTATAACGGTTACCTCTATTGTTTCTTTCACTTCATTCACCGTCTCTTCTACTTTTTTTGTTTCTTTTTTTTGCTCAGCTTGACCACAAGCTGCTAGTAACATAACAAATAACAACAATACATATTTCCCTTTCAAATTAATCCTCCTTTTACGATAAGAAATTCTTATAATCTTCATACATAAAACAAAAACGTGACATCCTATTAAATAAGTTATACTAATCATTGAAAGGAGGTCTTTATCATGTCCATTAATTTTCATGATCCAAATAATAAATACACATACGCAACAAGAAACGCTCATATTTCTTGGGCTGAAATGGTAAAAAACATTACAGACATACAAAACAAGCAAATAATTGATATTGGCTGCGGTGGCGGGATTTATACGAAAGAACTTGCTCTTATGGGAGCCAAAAATGTTGTGGGACTTGATTTTTCAAAAGAAATATTACAAGCTGCAAAAGAAAATTGCAGCAACTTTCCAAATATTTCTTTCATCCAGGGTGATGCACATAATATCCCATACCCTAATGAAACATTCGACATAGTTATTTCTCGTGCAGTTATTCATCATTTACAAGACATTCCTACATTTTTATGTGAAGCTTCTCGTATATTAAATAAAAACGGTGTACTTATTTTACAAGATCGAACGATTGAAGATTGTACAGTTCCAGGAAGTCCCGAACACATTCGTGGATATTTTTTCTCTATATTTCCAAAACTCATTGAAATAGAGTCAAAAAGACGTCCAAAAACTAACACGATACAGAAAGAATTACAAAAACATTCTCTTCACGTACTTCCCACACAAACACAATGGGAAGTACGAAAAATACATGATTCTGTAGAAGCATTGCTACAAGATTTATCTCCTCGAACAGGTCGATCCATTCTATATGAGTTAACAGATGATGAACTTTCTCAACTTCTACAACATATACAGACCGCATTACAAAACGTCTCTCCTATTATTGAAAGAGATCGATGGACAATTTGGAGCGCCATGAAATTGTAAGGAAGGAAGCCTCACAAAATAATGTGAGGCTTCCTTTCTTTCATAATCTAATTTTGCAACACTCTTGATATCCTCCACTTCTGGCCTGTGCACTTCCACACTTCGGACATACTAAATATCTAGACTGATTTGTCAACAAACTACCTTTTTGAAAGAGTAAAACTTCTGCTTGTTTAAACGAACGCGAATAATATAACCACATAAAACCAATTATAGCAATAATGCCAAATAATACTCCCATCGCAAGCATTTCAGTCACCTCTTTTGGTTTGTTCTTTCCAGCAAGTGGATTGTTGTAATATTCTCTGTAAATTCAAATAATCCCTTCTTTACTCCTATAAATATCAACTTTCTCTATAAATTTTACAATTCTCCGCAAATTTTCACTCCCATTTTACAATTCATTATTCCTTTTGCAACAACGAATATCGCTTTCGATATTTCCGTATATAAATATATCTTTCAAAAAACATATTGACTTTCTAAAAAAAACATGCAACAATACTGTCAGAATACTTGAATAAAAATTCATTGACGAGAACGAGTACGTTATAGAACTGTTCCCCAGAGAGTTGGCGATTTGCTGAAAGCCAACGTTCAGTGCGTAACCGAAAATCATCTCCGAGAAGTAGAACCGAATGTTACAGTAAGTTCTTACCGGCCGTCCCCCGTTACAAGGAACACGTATCATGTTGTACGTTGCAAAGCCGTATACATATAGATTTATTTCTACATGTGTAAATTAGGGTGGTATCGCGGGTAAATATAACTCGTCCCTTTCTTTAGGGACGAGTTTTTTGTGTTCTTACAAATGAATTTAAAAAAGGAGGAAAAACAATGAACACTGTATCAAAAAAACATATTTTTTTCACGGGTCTTATGCTATTTTCTTTATTTTTTGGGGCAGGTAATTTAATTTTCCCTCCCATGCTTGGACAAAACGCAGGTGAAAATTTTTGGCCAGCAATGATTGGATTTTTACTAACAGGAGTTGGCTTACCACTACTAACTGTTATCGCAATTTCTCTATCAGGAAATGGGATGCAGCAACTTGCAAGTCATGTCCATCCATTATTCGGAATTTTCTTTACAGTAGTTGTATACATTGCCATCGGTCCATCCATGGGCATCCCACGTGTTGCAAATGTTGCTTATGAAATGGGTGTTAGTTCTTTCTTACCAGAAACAATCCGCTCTAGCAGCCTAGTGCTATTTGTATATACAATCATATTCTTTACTTTCGTATTTTGGCTGAGTTTAAATCCATCTAAACTTGTCGATCGTATTGGAAATATATTAACACCTATTTTATTACTCTCAATTTTCTTATTGTTTGTTAAAAGTGTCTTTACACCACTTGGGCAATCAGGACCAGCTATGCAAGAGTATCAAACTTCTCCAATCTTCAAAGGCTTTATGGAAGGGTACTTAACAATGGACACCATTTCAGCACTTGCATTTGGAATTATCGTTGTAAATGCAATTCGCTCTAAAGGTGTGAATGATCGTAAGTCCATTGCCATCGCCACAGCAAAAGCAGGGCTTATTGCCGCTACAGGACTCGTACTTGTATATGGTGCACTAGGCTGGCTTGGGGCAACTAGTGTCTCTCTCGGATATGCAAAAAATGGCGGACAGCTACTTACTGTTATCGTACAACAATTATTCGGTCCGTACGGTTTGCTCCTATTATCTCTTATCGTTACACTCGCTTGTTTAACGACATGCGTTGGACTCGTATCTGCGTGCAGCCAATATTTTTCAACATTATTGACTACATTTTCATACAAAACATTCGCGAGTATCATTTGCGCATTAGGATTATTAGTTGCCAACTTAGGTTTAACAAAAATTATCGCAATCTCTGTTCCAATTCTACTTGTTGTGTATCCAATTGCGATTGTACTCGTACTACTATCATTACTTCATAAATACTTCGGTGGATATCGCTCTGTTTATGTAGGTTCTTTAATCGGAGCAGCTGTAGTGAGCGTATTTGATGGATTAAAACAAGGTGGTATTTCAGTTTCATTCATCACACCATATTTTGAATTTATCCCTTTATATAATGAAGGAATCGGTTGGCTAATACCAGCATTAGCAGGAGCTCTTCTTGGCCTTACAATCGCTAAGTTAAGCGGTACGAAAAAAGTTCCATTACTAACCGAATCTAACGAAGTAAAAGCCTCCTAAAAAACTCCCAAAAGGGAGTTTTTTTACATTTGATAAGCAGTATGATTAAAACTGCTTATTTTATAAGCTTTCGTATAATATTCAATATTCGTATCAACTGTTTCTACCTTGACAACATCATAGTGCTCTTCTTGCTTTACTAAAAATAAATAGTATTCCTCTGTTGCCTCAATAATCGCAATTTTATCTGTTTCAACATTATATTGTTCACAAAGTGCTTGTAATGCGTTCACATACTCCCCTAATTTTTTAGACTTATCCATTCCGAATATAGTTTGAACTAACATATACATTCTCCCCTTTATATGTACTGTTAACACCTTAATGATAACGCTTACATTATTTATCGTCAATAAAAACATTTGATGGTTTTAACGCCAAATCTATATTGTAGCGAGCCAATAATCAGCGAGGAATTCCCCGCCAATTAAAGCTTCACTTTATCACTTCGTTAATTGATGCCTAAATGCATAAATAACTGCCTGAGTACGATCACTTACATTTAGTTTATTTAATATATTACTCACATGTGTCTTTACTGTTTTGAGGGCAATAAACAATTCATCTGCAATCTCTTGATTACTTTTTCCCTCTGCAATTAATAACAAAATCTCAAACTCTCTTTCCGTTAAGTCATCATGCAAAGGTTGCTCTTTCTTTTGACGCATACGGGACATCATTTTCCCGGTAACTTTCGGCTCTAATACTGTTTCTCCATCATAAGTAGCTCGTACAGCATCAGCAATATCACTTGCTCTTGATGTTTTTAATAAGTAACTGGTCGCACCAGCCTCAATAACAGGGTACAATTTTTCGTCATCTAAAAAGCTTGTTACAACTACAATTTTTGCTTCTGGCCATTCTTGAATAATAGCACGTGTTGCTTCGACACCATCCATCTCATCCATAACAAGGTCCATTAAAATAATATCCGGTCTTAATTGCAATGCTAATTCTGATCCTTTTCGTCCATTCTCAGCTTCCCCTACTACTTCAATATCTGGCTGTGTAGATAAATATGCCGATACACCCATACGAACCATTTCATGATCATCGACAAGCAATACTTTTATCATACTTCTCCCCCTCTCTCAATCATAATCGGTACTTTTACTTCTATTTGTGTACCTTTGGCCGGGAAACTAAGCACCTTGAGTGTCCCACCAATTTCATGAACACGCTCTTGCATCGATCTTAGGCCATATGAACCTGCCTTATTAACGCCTACTTCAAACCCAACGCCGTCATCAATAATTTTTAAAATCGCATATTGATCAATTTTTCGAAGGCGCACTTCTGTTTTCTTTGCCTTCGCGTGTCGCAACGTGTTTGATAACGCTTCTTGCACAATACGGAATAAATGATCTTCTACACCTTTTTTTAATTCTATTGGCTCAATAAGCCATTCAATTTTCATATGTTGTTTTCGCGATAATTCCGTTAATAATTCCTCTATACCTTCTGTCAGTTTCTTACCTTCCAATTGTACAGGACGTAAATGAAGGAGCAATGCTCTCATTTCTGATTGAGCATTTACAACCATATTTTCAACAAGTTGTAATTGTTTTTTTGTCACATCTGGAAATTCAGTTATTTGTTCATTAATCGCTGACATCATCATCGACATTGCGAAAAGCTGCTGACTTACTGAATCATGCAACTCCCTTGCTAAACGATGCCTTTCTTGAGAAATTGCTTCTTGTCTCATCTCTTCATTCCAATGAGCTCGTTCATTCGTTACTTTTTGAAAGAGTCCAGCTTGCTCCTCTAATCGACGAGCCAGAACGATCACTTTTCGTTCCACTTCATGAAATTCATCATCTGCAGTAAACGAAACATCGCTCGGAAAATTCCCTCGCTCTACTTCAAATAGAAACGTATTTAATCCTTGTATACGCTGCTCTATATAGTAACCGATTGCATATCCTACAATTCCCCCGATAAGTAAACTTGTAGTCATAATAAACAAGCCAATTGGAACAGAAGCGATGGATTCCTTCCATAATAAATCATACACTTGTTGCTCGCTTTTCCATACATATACAATTGTACAAATGAGTGCGATACTAACTGAGGACAACATAGAATAACGAATATACATCCACGAAATATTTTTTTGTTTCTTCATTATACTTTCCTCACTTCCGTGTCGCCTACGACAAGCGAAGAAATAATTTTAATACGACGAGGAGCCTCTTTATACTGCTCTGTTCTAAATGTAACATTGCGGTTAAACCCTGTCTCTTCATGACCTGGCAAGAGCACACGTCCGACAATAACAGAATGATTTAAAGAAAGTTCAATATCATATGGCACATATAAACGAATATTACCAACGACACCCCGAATAACAATTACCGTTTCCCCTTCTGGAATCATAGCAGTAGTTAAATCTATTTCCACATCACAAGCACCGTATTGAACATTAATATCCTCAAGTTCATAAATATGATCCATCATTCGTACATTGCCTACAAACATATTTTTCAAATATGGTTCTGTACGATATATTTGCTTCTCTTCGTCTATAATCCCTTTTTCTTTAATTTCAACCTTCATTGCTTTTTGCTGATGCCCTTGTTGAATCAATTGATAACCAATTAAAGCTAAACAAGCAAATACGACAAGAACAAATGCTGCTGATGAAAATAAGAAAAATAAAAATACGATACCACCAACAAATAAAAATACATTTCCCCGTACATAACGATTCTTTTTACGATAATGCCTTCCAAACATAAGCATAATAAATGCAAAAATGAGACCACCTGGTTCAAAATGTCCAAGTATCATATCAAGAAAAAGACCGAATCCAAATATGATGAGGAGCATCCCCATTAATTGTGTCTTTGAAAAATGTTTCTTCATTTCAGCTCCCCCCTTCTTGTCACATATACATAGAAGAAAAGGCATTGCTTTCCAACACCTTTTCTCCTATCACTATATCATAAGCCTGTTTTATAATATACTACTATTATTTTGTTAACTCTTTCGTTAACGATACATCATTCTTTTCTTTCATTTCACGCTCAAGTTTTGCAATTTTCATATCAAATGTGTCACGCTCATGTTCTTCATTCATACGAGTTTCTAAGTCACGAATGTGATCTTCAATTTCTTCAAATCGTAAGAACGGATTATTTTCATCCATTTTATGCATCGCAGTATTCATACGACGATTTGCATGTGCCATATTTTCACGTGCCATTAGTTCCATACGCTTTGCGTGCATTTCTTTTAATTTATTTTTCATTTCAGAAAGACGACGCTCTAACTCATCAATTTGCTCTACAACACCTGCATACATTTCTTCTAATCGAGTTACTTGCCCTTCATAATAAGCTACCTCTTCTAACGCACGTTCGTGCAATTGTAATTCGCCTGCTTCTTGAGCAATGATAGCTTGCTTTGATCTTTTGTTAACGAAATAACGTGCTTGCTCAAGCTCACGAGCAAAGTTAGATTTTAATGTTTTATGACGTTCAATTAACTTCTCAATTTTTGTTATTTCACGCTCACTATCACGTAAATATTGGTTTAACATCGCAATTGGATTTTTTCTTTCCTTCTCATCTAACACGTTATGAAAATCAGCTAAAATTGCATCGCGTACACGTCCGAATAAAGATTGTTTCATTATAAATCTTCCTCTCTTCTACTTTATTTATAATTTGATTTATTGTTTTAGTTTTTCATTAATTTGTTCCACTCATCTTCAAAGTTGCTATATGGTTTAGAACTTTCTGGAGCAGATTCAACAACTACATCTTTTTCTTTTTTCCACTCACGGTATCCGTAGTATAAAACCACTAAAGCAGCGATACCGATTAATGCTGGTGAATGAGAAAGCGCAATGGATAAACCGATTAAACCAACAATACCCCAAGCTAACTTTCCAAAAAATGACTTAGCTCGCACAAATGATTTATAGCTCCAATATACAACTCCTGCTCCGATTGCGAATCCTACAATACCAGCAAGACTACCAAGAGCAATTAAAGCCAAAATACCGGCTGCGATAAACGCTAGAAATTGTTTCATCTTGTGCTTGCCTCCCTTCGATTTGATACTCTTATCTTAACTATTTTTTCATCTTTCCATAACGAGCTTAAGAACCGTTTTTAACTCAGACTTAAGACCGAGTCATATTCAGCCCTTTACGCAAAAAAACGTGCAGAGTTTATTCTCTGCACGTTTTTTTAATTACTAACATTCATATTAAATTAAGCTGTTTTATGATACTCTTTTTTCTCAGCTACTTTCGAAAATCTTGGAAATCCAATTAAAATAGAAAGAATCCCACATACTCCAACTAAGATTGGATAAAATGCATATGGCAACAATTCAACCGGAGATAACGCTGCAAATCCTGCTGCCGTTAACATTTGGGCACCGTACGGAATTAATCCTTGTACACAACATGAGAAAAGATCTAATACACTCGCTGATTTACGAGGGTCTATTTCATATTGATCTGCAATATTTTTTGCAAGCGGGCCTGTAAAGATAATCGAAATCGTATTATTCGCTGTACACATATTAGTCATACTTACTAAACCAGCAATACCAAATTCTGCACCTTTTTTCGAACGAATATTACGTGTTAATACATTCATTAAATATTGAATACCACCATTATATTGGATTAATTCAACCATACCGCCAATTAATATAGCAAGTAATACTAACTCCATCATACCGCCCATTCCAGTCGTTACACTTTTAAAGAAACTTTCTAACGTGTAACTTCCATCTATAAGACCGATAACACCAGATAATACAGTTCCACCAGTTAATACAATAAGTACATTCCAGCCAAGTAGCGCTGTAATAAGTACTCCTGCGTACGGTAAAATCTTTATCCAATCAAAGCTATGTGCTTTAATTTGCGTGTCACTTCCTGAAGTAACTATTACTAATAGTACAATTGTAATAATAGCCGCTGGTAACACAATTAAAAAATTCGTTTTAAACTTATCTTTCATTTCTGTTCCTTGTGAACGAACAGCTGCGATTGTTGTATCTGAAATAAATGATAAATTATCACCAAACATCGCTCCCCCAACAACAGTAGCCATTGCAAGCGCAATTGAGATATCAGTTTGACCACTAATACCCACAGCAATCGGCGCTAATGCTGCAATTGTTCCCATTGAAGTTCCCATTGCTAATGAAATAAATGCACCAATAACAAAGATTCCAGCTACGATAAATCCTGGCGGTAAAATAGTTAACGCTAAATTAACAGTTGAGTCTACTCCACCCATTCCTTTAGCAGTTTCAGAAAATGCACCTGCAAGCACAAAAATTAATACCATAATCATAATATCCGGATTTCCTGCACCTTTAGCGAACCGCTCTACTTTCACATTAAAACTTTCTTTACGATTCATCACTAAAGCGACTCCTACAGCAATTGAAATCGCTACAAGTATCGGCAATTTATAGAAATCACCTGTAATAATTCCAGAACCAATAAATAGCGCCAAAAATATCCCAAGTGGTAATAAAGCTAAACCATTTCCTCTCGTTTCTTTCAAAGTACCATCTCTCCCTAGTTTCAACCTTTTTCTAATGAATAACAAAAGACCTCTTCCGGTGAGAAGAGGTCTTATACATCTATAAGAAACGCTCTTCTCATCTTTCAAGCACATGCTTGCTGGATTTGGCACAGCACTCTGAAATCGAGTCCGCTGCCGAGGCATCGTAGGGCCAGTCCCTCCGCCTCTCTTTATAAGAAGGTTTCATATTTATTTTTTAATAATAATTTCTTCTCTAACTTTACTCGCTTACAAAACAAAAGTCAATTATTTTTTGTATAGATTTTTTTGGTAATTATACAAAAATTTGAATACAATAATCATTTTAACTTTTCGATTTCTTCTTCCAATATTGAAATCCAATAAAATTCACTATTTTTTATTGCTGCTAATATCCATTTCGTAGTGTACCAAGCTAACTCATACTCTTCCTTCGTGACATCGCCACTTTTATAAGCATCCTCTAGCTCCTCTTCATCTAATACATACACCTTACCGCTAGGTAATAATACTACATCTAAATATAAATCATCAAAATACGGTAAACCACGATCGTCTATTTCATATTCTTTCGTCACATCAATATAATATTGCACTAAATTGTGCCTATCATCTAACATAGCTGTAATCGCAAAGTTCTTTCCATTAATGAAATATTGAACCCACGTATACCCATCACTTGCAATACAAATTTCTTTACCATCATATTCTTTACAACTAGGCTCTCTCACCTTTTTTATATCCAGTATTCCGAGCATTCCCTCTTCCACTTGCTTAAGCCTATAACTCTTTTCTATTAGTCTTTTCCACGAAGAACCGTCACCATATTTACGTTTCATTATGTATACTCCTCTTCTATATACAGAAAAGCTCCCACATATTATGTGAGAGCTTGTTCATATTATAATTAAGCAGCTTGACCCTTTTCAGAAATCTCTTTTAAATAAGCTTGTCCTTTTTCAGCGTCATATTGACCTTCCCACTTAGACATAACTACAGCTGCTAAAGAGTTTCCTACAACGTTAACTGCTGTACGAGCCATATCTAAAATACGGTCAATACCAGCAATGAACGCTAAACCTTCAGGTGGAATACCTACTGTACCAAGTGTCGCTAATAATACAACGAATGATACGCCCGGTACACCTGCGATACCTTTTGATGTAACCATTAATACAAGTAATAATGTAATTTGTTGTGTAATAGATAAATCAATACCGTACATTTGCGCCAAGAAAATAGCCGCAATTGCTTGATATAAAGTTGATCCATCTAAGTTAAATGAATAACCTGTCGGAATAACGAAAGATGTAATTGCTTTCGGACAACCGAATTTCTCCATTTTCTCCATGATTTTTGGTAAAACTGTTTCTGAGCTTGCTGTAGAATACGCTAAGATCAGCTCGTCTTTTAAAATCTTAAAGAATTGGAAAATGTTAATTCCAAATATTTTCGCTGTAAGTCCTAAGACAACTACAACGAAGAAGATCATTGCCCCATATACGACAATTAGCAATTTCCCTAATGGAATTAATGAAGCAAGACCAAATGTAGAAACTGTAACACCAATTAGTGCAAACACACCAAATGGTGCAAATTTCATAACTTGGTTTGTTACATAAAACATTGCGTCAGCTACACCTTGGAAAAATTGAAGAACTGGTCTTCCTCTTTCACCAATTGCTGCTACACCTAAACCAAATAGTACAGAGAAGAAGATAATAGCAAGCATATCTCCGTCAGCCAATGACTTCATAATGTTTGTTGGAACAATATTTACAAACGTATCTGCAAATGAATGACTTTGTACTTGCTCTGTCGTATGTGTATATTTCGAAATATCTGTCTTTGTTAACTGCTCCATATTTACGCCTTTTCCTGGTTGGAAAATATTCGCTATTAATAGACCAACAATAATTGCAATTGTTGTAATAATTTCAAAGTAAAGAATTGTTTTTCCGCCTAGTCGACCTAGTTTTTTAACATCGCCAACACCAGCAACCCCAACAACAATACTTGCTACAACAATCGGTACAACGATCATTTTAATTAATCGGATGAAAATATCACCAATTGGTTGTAAGTACTTCACAACAGCTGGATTATCAAAGAAAATCGCCCCAACCGCAATACCAAGCGCAAGCCCTATTAATATTTGCCATGCAAGTCCTATTCTTTTCATATTTGTTGTAACCCCCTCTTCGATGTGTCACTCTATCTCTCATTCTATCTCTATAAAACTAAGAAATTAAGAGTATTACATATTATTCGACAATTCACTACATTTTGTCCCTGTTAAAAATCATAAATCAAAATTTAAAATCTGACAACAAAATAACTTTGCCCGAATGTAAATAATTTTCTTGACAAAAAATAAACCCATGTTAGAAAACCTCACATGAGAACGATTCCTCACTAGTGTTTTATTAGCTTTCTAAGTACTATTTCACCCCATAAAAACTATTACTTTCCTCCTGTATTTTACAGATAAATCCCAAAATATACCTTTATTACAGCCATAAATAAAATGTAAGTACTATGACAATTAAAGTTGAAAAATGATAAATTCCGACAAAACTTAGCAATTTTATAAAGTTTTCTTTACATTATGATTACAACGATAGACACTCTTCTTCTTATGATATATAACATTCATAGGGAAAGGAGTCAGACAACTATGAAAAAGAAATTTGCAGCGTTTAGTGTTTTAGCAGCAGGAACGATTTTTGCTTCCCCGTTACTTTCACCCGTATACGCTGAAACAAATCAAGATAAATTATCTAACATTCAATCTGAATTAGAAGGCAAACAAAGTGACTTACAAAATAAATCAGTCGAGAAAGAACAAATAGAAAAAGAAATTCAAGAATTACAGAAGAAAATCGATGAATTAACTACTTCTATTAATAAAAACGAGGCTGAATTAAACGATACAAAAAAAGAAATTAGCAAAACACAACAAGTAATTACTGACAAAAAGAAACATATAGAACAATTACAAACAAACATAGATACACGTCAGGAAGTTATTAAACAACGATTACAATCTATGCAAGAAAAACCGCGTACAAATATCATTACAGAAGTATTAACAAACTCTACAAACATTGCTGATCTTGTTGATAATATGTACTCCGTAAGTTTAATATTAAACAACGATACAGATATTGTAAAAAAACAAACATCTGATCAAAATGCTGTAACTACAGAAAAAGAAGCTGTTGAGAAAAAAGAACAACAACTGAAAGAATCTGAGCAAAAACTAGAACAAAAACAACAAGAATTACAAAATAACCAACAGCAGCAACAGACTCTTATTAACGATCTACATACGAAAGTAGCAAAAGTAGATTCAGAGATTGAAGGATTAGAAGAATCCAAAGGCATTTTAGAAAATCAACGTCAAGCTGTGCAAAAAGCAATTGAAGAAGAAAAACGGGCCGAAGAAGCTCGTAAAGCGGAAGAAGCTCGCCAGGCAGAAGAGGCTCGCAAACAACAAGCTACTAAATCTGCTCAAGCAACTCAAGCAGCTCCAACACCACATGATACAAACATCGGTGGCTTTATCAAACCAGCAGCTGGATCAAAAACTTCCGGATTTGGTGTACGTTCTTTAGATAACCATAAAGGAATTGACATCGCCGCTTCGGGAACGGTTCCAATTATCGCTGCTGCAGATGGCGTTGTTATTCGCTCAGAATTATCATCTAGTTACGGAAACGTAGTGTATTTATCTCACCGTATAAACGGAAAAACATATACGACAGTATATGCTCATATGAATAGCCGTTCTGTATCGAATGGACAAACTGTAAAACAAGGCGATCAGCTTGGATTTATGGGGAACACTGGCCAATCATACGGACAACATTTACACTTCGAACTTCATCTTGGAGAATGGAATGTCGGCAAGACAAACGCAGTCGACCCATCTCCTTATATCGGATTATAAAAAACCTCGGTACCTACCGAGGTTTTTTATTTACACTTCACACAATATAGGCATTCTACATAGACTATAACTAAATGCCTATAGTTTACGAGGTGATCAATATGAATACGCAATTACAACAAAAAATAGAAGAAGCTAGAGCGACATTTATCGGCCGGATATTTACATTTGGCGGATCAGTTTTATTTTTAATCGGTTCATTCCTCGCAGTCACCACAGCCTATAAAGCGTATAATCGTCTATTACATTCAACAACATAAAAAAAGACGGGAGATCCCCGCCTTTTTTTATGCAAACATTTTAAATACACCTATCACATTTAAAAATACAATTATTACAGTTACCGGAATGACATAACGAAGTAAGAAGAACCAAATGTTAAATAACGTTTTCCCCTTCGTTTCCGTCACTTCTAATTCTTTCATCAACAACTCTTTACTCATTTTATTTGGTACAAATAATGAAATAGCTAGTACTCCTAACGGCAGCAATACGTTACTTACCGAAAAGTCGACTAAATCAAAGAATGTTTTCCCAAATATTTTCACGTCACTCATAATCCCAAATGATAACGCTGATGGAATACCGACTGCAAAAATAAGAATACCAATTAATAATGATGCTGACGGACGCTTCTTCTCATTACCTTTCGCAACAGATGCTACTACAATTTCAAGCATTGAAATTGCTGATGTTAAAGTCGCAAAGAAGAATAAAATTAAAAACATAATAAAGAAAAATTGACCAAATGGTATTTTTGCAAATACTGCTGGAAGGACGATAAACAGTAATCCCGGTCCTTCAGTCGGTTTAACTCCTAATGCGAAAATCGCTGGGAAAATTGCTAATCCTGCAAGTACTGTAACAAAAACAGTTAAACTTACAATAGATGTTGCCGATTTCGCTAAATGTTCCTCTTTCTTTAAATACGAACTATACGTTACCATTACCGAGGCACCTACAGTTAGCGAGAAGAAAGATTGTCCCATCGCATATAAAATTGTATCTGCTGTCAGCTTTGAAAAATCTGGTTTTAAGAAGAACTCTACTCCAGCAAAAGCACCATCGAGTGTTAACGCACGAACAATAATCGCAATAAATAAAATAAATAATAGCGGCATCATGTACTTACTTGCCTTTTCTATACCTTTCTCTACACCTTTACTTACAACAAAAATCGTACAAAGCATAAAGATAAATTGCGCTCCAATCGCACTTAACGGATTTGAAATCGTTTCACCGAACAATTGTCCATAATCAGCTACTCCATTCCAGAAACTTCCTGTCACACTATAATATAAATAAAGTAAAATCCATCCACCTACAACACTATAAAAAGATAGTACACTAAAACAAGTAGCAACTCCCATACGACCAATCCAAGGATATAATTTGCTATTTGGCACTAGTACTTTATAAGCTGTAACCGCCTCTTTTTGCGTGCTACGTCCAATAACAAACTCCGCTATTAGAAGAGGCATACCTATAAATAAAGTTAATAGTAAAAATACAAGGAAGAATGCGCCTCCCCCGCCATTACCTGCAACATATGGAAATTTCCATATCGCACCAAGACCTACTGCGGCTCCGGCTGCTGCGAGTACAAAGCCTATTTTCGACGTCCATTGCTGTGTTTCTTTCATCATAAATTCCCCTTTTCTGAATATTTAAAATTTTGTTAATTATACACTTTCATTTCATACTCGCACACCTCCTTTAGAAAATAAAAAAGTCCCCTACACGCAAATATGCATGTAGAGGACGATATATGTAATGTAAATACCGTGGTACCACCTCAATTGGATTGATAAATCCCACTTGTTCAAGTACAGGAATAATTCCGATACTCTATCCTTTTAACGGCGGAACCCGGGTTGCCTACTACAATGTTCAACATACCTCTCGCAAGCCCATTCTGTATAATTTATCGTACCGGGCTCCCACCTAACCCCAACTCTCTGAACGCATCAAATATACGTACTCTTCTTGCTCATCGATTTCATCTATTGAAGTTACTTGTGATTATAAATTATATTTTTATATTTGTAAAGCGCACTTTATCTTTTATTATTTTAAAACCTTTCCCTCTAATTCTCGCAAAAAACTTTCTCTTTCTCTCTCGTTTTGCACATATACTGATTTCAACACTTCTTGGAGTAATATATTTCGTTCTCTCTTTTCTAACTGTAAATCTTTTAACTTCACCCTTACTTCATATAAAAAATCTAAATACGATTCATATGTCTCATCATATTTATTTGCAATCTCATCTCGAATTTTTTTTGCGAGCTTTGGGCTCGCTCCCCCAGTAGAAACTGCTATATTAAGCAAACCACGATGAATCGCTGCTGGAAAGTGAACATTACCACTTTCCGGATTTGTAATAACATTTACTAATTGATTCTCTGCGGCATCTTCAGCAACTTGTTCATTTAATATTGAATCACTACTCGCTGCAACAACTAAAAAAGCATTTTTAATATCACTTTTTTCATATTCTCTTTGATACCAACGAATTTTCTTTTCTTCCACAAGTTTTACTAAATTCGCATCTAATTCTGGACTGATCACAACTATATCCGCACCTTGTTTGAGTAAAGGAATAATTTTAAATCCTGCAACTTTTCCCCCACCAATAACAACAACGCGTTTCTCATTAACTCGCACTGTAAGTGGATACATACTGATCTCCTTTCAATAACTCCGTCGTTTTCTGAATTAACATATCTTGTAACGCTTCATTCTTCCCTAAATATGGACTGATTTTTATCTCTTCCAATGCATATTGGCGCACTTCTTTCTCAATATGTTTCATAAGTAAACCTGTAAATAACAAATAAGGTAGCACAACGATGTTCTCCACTTCCCGTTCTACAACTTCCTTCAATTTCCTCTCAAATTTCGGCTCCGCAGCCGCTAAATAACAAACCTCAACTTTTTTAATTTTCTCCTCAGCTTGAAATAAAGAGGCGATCCATTTTATATCTTGTAATACTTCAGGATCACTACTTCCTCTTGCAACGAGCAGAAGGGTCACTTCAGCCTTCCCTTCCTTTTCAATACCACTTCCGTTATATACTGATTTGATAAGTGTTTCTGATACACCAAACGGATTACCATAAGTCACTTTAACATTCGGATATTGATTCTTGAGCTTTACCAATTCAAATGGAATATCTTTCTTCACATGACCTGCCGCTAATAAAAAAACAGGGATGGCAATAATCTCCGTGGCCCCACGCTTCACACATGTACGAAAACCATCTTCAATAGAAGGATTCGCTAACTCTAAAAAACAAACTTCTTGAATATTCGCTTCTATACGACTCATACACGATGTAATAAATTGAATCGCCTCTTCTTTCGCTGTCTTCAAACGACTTCCATGACATATATATAAGACGGCTTTCATTTTACAACACTCCACTTACTTGATAAGCATTTTCCGTTTGCTTCTCAAACCAATGGATTTTTTCTCTAAAACGGACAACTTCTCCAATTACAATCATGCTCGGATTTTGAATTTGCTCTTTTTTCGCAACATCTACAATTGTTCCTAATGTCCCAACAACTGTACGTTGCATAGACGTCGTCCCCTGCTCAATAATAGCAGCTGGCGTACTTTTATCTTTTCCATGCTTCATAAGTTGCTCACATATGTAGGGCAAATTACTAACCCCCATATATATCGCTAAAGTCTCTACACCTTTCGCTAAACTTTCCCATTTCACTTCTTCTTCAGCACCTTCTTTCCTATGCCCAGTCACAATAGCAAAACTTGCACTTGCATCACGGTGCGTCACTGGAATACCAGCATAAGCAGGTGCAGCTATTCCAGACGAAATACCTGGGACGATTTCAAATGGTACACCTTGCTTTGCTAATGCTTCCGCTTCTTCTCCCCCTCTACCAAATACAAATGGATCGCCGCCCTTAAGCCTCGTTACAACTTTCCCTTTTTTCGCATACTTAATAAGAAATGTATTAATTGTTTCTTGCTTCATCGTGTGATAATTCGGGAGTTTCCCGCAATAAATTAAATCCGCGTCAGGCTTTGCGTGTGAAAGCAGCTCTTTATTCACAAGGCGATCGTATAAAATAACATCTGCCTTCTCAATACATTTCAACCCTTTAACAGTAATTAAATCTGGATCGCCAGGACCCGCTCCAACAATATAAACCTTCCCCATCATCTCTCCTCATTTCTACTATTAAAATGAAACTTCCATTCGTATATAAGAATGGAAGTTTTTATTTTTTCGTATTACTAATCTCTACTCATGAATAACAAATGCTGCACCTTTTCGAATCTTCTTTTTTTCAAACAAAGAAATCTCTTTTACCTCTGGCAACGGTAAGAAATGTTTTTCAAGCTCAATCTCCGCAAGCTTAAATGCCTGTTCTTCACTTTGAGCAACAACAACAATCGGAACAATATCACTCACTAATACAGCTTCAAATCGATATAAATCCATATTGTCCCCCCTAAGACGCTATGACTTCTTCTAACACGTTATTTAACGCTATTTGTAATGTGTCTACACCAACACGCCCTACAAAATCATAAAATGTTTCGGCTGGTAATTTATTCTCTTTGAAATAACTTATAAATGATGCGAGTACATCAGGTAAATCCTCGCCATCTATTTTTCCTTTTAACTTTTGATTGTAGGCACCGCCATCTAACAACGTTCCACCTACATATATCTCAAATGCTTCAACAATTCCCTTTTCCTTCGTTTTCATTTTCACCCCTTGTAACCCAATGTCAGCAATTTGACGTTGACCACATGAATTCGGGCAGCCTACCATATGAATTCGAACTGGAACATCGAGTGCAATTTGTGTATCTAAGTATTCTGCAATTTTTCGTAATCTTTCTTTCGTTTCTACTAGTGCAAGATTACAATATTCAATACCGGTACATGAAACCGCATGACCAATAAATGATTTTGGGCTTGCAGATATCGCTTCAAACAACGGTTCACTAAGTAATCCTTTTACATTTTCCGGAGGAACGTTCGGAATAATGAAATTTTGTGAATTACATGTACGAATTTGTCCATTTCCATATTGCTTTGCGATTCTTGCAATCTCAAACATTTCTTCTGCATGTAAACGACCTACCGGTACATTAAAACCTACATATTTTAATCCCTCTTGTTTTTGGTCTTGAACACCATAAAAATAGCCTGCATTCCATCCTTTGAGTGCACTTTCCCCTTTACTTTGTAAAGGCCCTGTATACTCTATTAGTTTCTCTTTAAATTTCTCTGCTCCCCAGTCCGCAACAAGAAATTTCAAACGGGCTAAATGACGTTTCTCACGATATCCAAAATCACGGAATATAGTAGCAATCGCAATTGCCACTGCCTTCACTTCTTCTGGTAAAACGAACACATCTAATTCATCAGCTAAATATGGACGGGCTGATAATCCTCCGCCTACTTTTATATGAAAACCAACTTTTTTCTCACCATCTATTTCTTTCGTAGCAGGTGTAAATGCAACACAGTTAATCTCTGCGTTTGCTGAGTTATAAATATTAGAACTAATAGACATTTTAAATTTACGTGGCAAATTAGAAAACTCTTCATTATGTTGGAAATAGTCATATACCTCTTTCACAATATGTGTCGTATCAAATAGTTCATTTGCATCAATTCCAGCAAGCGGATTACCTGTAATATTCCGCGTTATATCACCACAAGCCCCCGCTGAAGATAATCCAACTCTTGCTAATCTTTTAAAAATATCTGGAATTTGCTGAATTTCTAACCAGTGAAACTGAATCGCCTGTCTCGTAGTAATATCTATTACATCACGTCCATAATCCTCAGCGATAGAAGCAAGTACTTCTGCCTGCGCATTTGTAATAATCCCTGACGGAATATTTACCCGCATCATAAAATAACCAGCTTCTTTTGGACGTTGTAAATACAATCCTGCCCATTTAAAGGCATCCCACTCTTCTTTCGGAATAGATTCAAATCCATTTTCCGCATAGTAAGGAATATCATTAAAAATTTCTAAGCCATCTTTTTCTAATTTATTTTTCTCCGTTTGATTTAGTTTTTCATTGTTAGCCCATACTTTTTCATAACTCATTTTTAAATCCCCCTATATAAAGTGAAACTTTAATCAGTAGAGTTTTGTTCATCCCACGCTGATTATTAGCCTTAACCAATCGGGTATTTACGGGCAGCCCGACCCCCACCTAACTTCCTTGCCCCAATCGAACTTTGAGGTAGGAATTTTACTTCCCGGCAAATAGCGGGATAAAACTACGCTCTTGTAAGTACTTCACGATTTGTTCTGCACATTCTTCAATAGAATATTTGTGCGTTTCTACAATTAATTCTGCTTGCTCTGGCTCTTCATAAGGCGAATCAATACCTGTGAAATCCTTAATATCACCTTTTCTTGCCTTTTTATAAAGCCCTTTCGGATCACGTTTCTCACACTCTTCAATCGGACACTTCACAAAAATTTCAATAAATTCATCTGCCGCTAATAAATCTCTTACTTGTTTGCGGTCTACTCGAAATGGTGAAATAAATGCTGTAAGGACAACTGTTCCTTGATCTACAAATAACTTTGCCACTTCGCCAATACGTCTTATATTTTCCATGCGATCACTTTCAGAAAATCCTAAGTCTTTATTTAAACCGTGGCGAATGTTATCCCCATCCAGCACATAATTTCCAATATTCTTTTCAAACAATTTACGAGCGACCGCATTCGCTACTGTAGATTTACCCGAAGCTGATAAACCAGTAAACCAAATTACAAAACTGTGATGTCCATTCTTCACTCTTCTCTCATCTTTTGAAACCGAAGCTGTATGCCAAGTAATATTCGTATCCATCTCGTTCTCTCCCTATTCTGTTACTACTTCTTTTTTTAAACCTTTAATTAGCACTTCTACTACTTCTTTACGACTAAATGTACTTGGCGGAATCTCACCGTTTCTTAATAATTCTCTTACTTTCGTACCTGATAAAATAACATGATTTTCTTTTCCGTGCGGGCATGTTTTCGTTGAAGCCATCGCTTCACATTTCGTGCAGTAAAAACTATGTTCAAAGAATAGTGGTGTAATGCCTAACTCTTCTATCGTAAAATTCGTGAAGATTTCTTGCGCTTCGTATGTTCCGTAATAATCTCCTACTCCGGCATGATCACGTCCTACAATAAAGTGGGTACATCCAAAATTCTTTCTTACTAACGCATGAAATATCGCTTCTCTTGGTCCTGCGTAACGCATTGCAGCAGGAAATACACTTAAAAAGACACGATTTTTCGGATAATAGTTTTGAAGGAGTACTTCATAGCTTTCCATTCTTACATCAGCAGGAATATCGTCCGATTTCGTTTCTCCAACGAGTGGATTTAAAAAGAGACCATCTACAATTTCAAGAGCAGATTTTTGAATATACTCATGGGCACGATGTACCGGGTTTCTCGTTTGAAATCCGACTACTGTTTTCCACCCACGTTTTTTAAATTCTTCTCTCGTTTCAATTGGGTCTAAATGATAAGAAGGAAATTGATTATTTTCAAAGCGTTTTGTTAGAATAATAGTTCCTCCAACGTAAACGTTTGGTCGTTCATATAATTTTTTCACTCCTGGATGAGCCTCATCCGTTGTTTTATATACAAGTAACGCTTCTTTTTCTTTATCTGGTACGAAAATATCTTCTATTTGAATAGCACCATATATATTTCCATTGTTGACAAGCTTCACTTCCTCTCCGGTCTTCAAGCTTTCTGCGACTTCTTCTGTTACCGGTAATGTAATTGGTATACTCCACACACTACCATTTGCTAAACGAAGCGTTTCTACGACTGAATCATAATCTTCCTTCCCCAAAAAACCAGTAAGCGGGCTATATCCACCTGTCGCCAATAGTTCTAAATCACTTAAAGCAATGTTGTCTAATTTAATTTCTTTTTCAATTTGTGATATATCATATGTCTCATCTATACGGTTTACTAATTCGTTTACTGTGCTCATTTTCTATATCCCCTCTTAGCTTTATTTCAAGATTCATCTTATTGATAATGAAGACCACATTCGGTTTTCACTTTCCCAGCCCATCTACCATCTCTTGAATCGCCACCATCCCCTACAGGTAAAGTACATTTCTCACACCCAATACTTGGATAGCCAACATCATGCAACGGGTTATACGGCAAGCTATGTTTGTATACATATCGCCAAACTTCTTTCCACGTCCAATGAATGAGTGGACAAACTTTAATAGATTGAAAACGATGATCTTGATTTATAAACTTTGTATGCTTACGTGTTTCTGATTGTTCCCTTCTTAAGCCCGATATCCATGCTTTTTCCACGACTAATGATTTTTCTAAAGGTAAAATTTTTCTAATCTTACAACAAAGATTCGGATTGCTCTCCCACAGTTTTTCACCATGCAACTTCGCCTGTTCATCAAGTGTAAGTTCTGGCTGCTTTTCTATAATATTCAATGAAGGAAATCGTTCCCTCACTCTTTGAATTAATTCATATGTTTCTTGAAAATGAACATTTGTATCCAAAAATACAACTTTAGCAGATGGATTTACTTGGTTTATAAGGTGCAGTAATACCATACCTTCCACCCCAAAGCTACATGCGTAGACGATTTCATCTTTATACTCTTCATAAGCCCAATTTAATACTGATAACGCGCCTTTTGTTTCATCTTCTTCCGAAAACGAAACAACATTTTCTTCCCACGTTTCATACGTCAACATGTTTTTTCCCCCTGTAAAAGCAAAAAGACGGTTTTAACCTAATGAAAATAGGTTAAAACCGCCTCTAGTTTTTCTAGTCAGCGCTTTTCACTTTAAGCGTACTTTTTCACTTTTCTCTAACTGAATTACTTTTCCATCTTGCACAACAATTGTAATTGAGCCATATTTCATATCAGCAAGCATCGCTTCAATCTTCTCGGATACTTCATCAAAATGTTCCCGTACACCCACGCGAACAGCCCCCCTTTTTATTCATAAAAAAAATCTTTCCCATTTCGAAAAGACTGTTCGGTAATATATTTTACCTTATCTTTCAAAATGGATTCCATTTTGCTGGATTTAGCACCTTGCTTTCTATAAGCAGGTTGCCGAGCTTCTTCGGGCCAGTTCCCTCCGCTTCTCTTGATAAGCTTTGTATTTGTATTTTATCACAATTCTGATTTTTTTCAATCCTAGTTTTCCGATATATTTTAATTATTTTATTTTACAAAAAAGGAATTGCCCATCCGAACAACTCCTTTTTCTATTTAAACAAGCTCTTTAATACGTATGCGATCGTTCCCAATAATATTTTCATATGTTTCGCGTTCCACAACTACTTGCGATGTTCCGCCTTTTGCAAAGACAACGGCTGGTCTTCGAATCCGATTGTAATTATTCGCCATCGAGTACCCGTAGGCTCCTGTACAGGAAACTGCAAGTAAATCAGCAGAAGCGACTTTCGGTAAATGAATATCCCAAATCAACATATCTCCGCTCTCACAACATTTCCCCGCAATCGAAACGAGTTCCTCATTCTCATCATTCCCTCGATTCGCTAACATTGCTTCATAACGCGCACTATATAAAGCAGGTCTTAAATTATCTGTCATTCCACCATCGACTGATACATATTTCCGAATACCAGGAATATCTTTCACAGATCCAACTGTATAAATTGTTGTCCCAGCATCACCTACAATGCTACGGCCTGGTTCAATCCATATTTCTGGCAATGGATATTCACATACAGTAAATTGTTCTCTCACTGCACTTGTTACAGCTCGCACATATGTCTCAAGAGTTAACGGAGTATCCGACTCTGTGTAGCGTATTCCAAATCCCCCGCCTACATTTAACACTTTTACTACATAGTTTGTTTGCTCTCTCACTTCTTCTAAAAATTGGCGAAGAACTTCAATCGCTCGAACAAAGCCAGCTGTTTCAAATATTTGCGATCCGATATGTGAATGAATCCCTAGCACATTATAATTGGATTTTTGTAAAGCAAATCCAATTGCCTGCATCGCTTGACCGTTTGAAACGCCAAATCCAAATTTCGAATCATCTTGGCCTGTTGTAATATATTCATGTGTGTGCGCCTCTACTCCAGGCGTTACACGAATTAATATGTTCACAAACTTTCCATGTTGCATCGCTAAATCGTGTAAAACTTCTAATTCAAAGAAATTATCTACGACAAAACAACCGATATTCGCCTGAAGAGCCATCACTATCTCTTCTTCTGTTTTATTATTTCCATGAAAATGAATACGTGATGCTGGAAATCCTGCTTGGAGCGCAGTATATAATTCTCCTCCAGAAACAACGTCTAATGACATATTCTCTTCACGAGCTACTCGGCACATCTCCATGCACAAGAACGCCTTGCTTGCATATGCTACTTGATAAGAGAAACCACTTTCTTTAAAAGCACGATGAAATGCTCGGCATTTTCCTCGAATAGACTCTTCATCGTATACATAAAGTGGTGTTCCGTATTGCTTTGCTAGCTGCGTCGTATCGCACCCTCCAATTTCTAAGTGTCCTTGCCCATTAATTCGGCTTGTGCCGTGTAAATACATTTAAATTCCTCCCTTATTTCCTCTAAAACTCATAACCCCAATCTTCTATTCATTGCAGCACGCTTTTAGATAGACAAAAAACGCGCGGAACAATGTTCACACGCGTTTCTTATTAGGAAAAATATATATTGAAAAAATAAACGAGTTGTTATCTCCTCAAAATAAGAAACCGCATCAACATCTCCAAATAGCTCTCCATAAAATAAATCTTATGACAGTACTACATTTATTCAATGTAGTCCCAATATATGAATAAGATGGTTATTCTTATATTTCGGCAATAGTCCCTTTCAGCCTATGATCACAGATTCCATGAAATCTCCCATAGCTTACTCTTTCCTATCGCGGCCTCTACCTTTGAGAGTAGATGAGGTAAGTCTATTTAATTTTCAAACATCTAATTGTTGCTATTAACAATACCAAAGGACCATTTTATTTGTCAAACAATTTTTTATATTGTTTTTTTACAGTTTAATTTTGTATCATTTGGTAAGCGCTTTACTGAAATCTTTGTCACTTCCCATTCGCCTTCTTCGTTATTAAATGTAATCGTTACCTTCTCAAATGGGGGAGCAATTTTCCCAGCAACACGTTCATACTTTGTCACTTCAATACTTGCTTGAAATAAATATGTACCGCTATACACTTTTTTTAAACTAATAATTTTAGGACATTGATACGGTTTCAAACTTCCATATTGTTTTTCAATTGCTTTATTTATTTTTGGAAATAAAACAGAATAAAGTGCATCTTCCATAAGAGGTGCATCATATTGAGCTATTGACACACTCGGTGAGGTAAAAAGTATAACACTACTGCATGCTATAAAATATAATAATTTTCGCATTATAACCTCCGTATTATCACGCGATTCTTTCTGCGTACGATAATTATCATACATAGAAATTCTGTTTTATTGTCTCCCACCACTCTTTTTCTACTCGATTATTATAAAAAAGCCCACAACTCTCTTTTATTTTCGTATAATGATACTCATAGTATAATAATCATAATAACAAAGGACTGTTCGTATATATAAAATGAGTCGTTAAGCAAACTGACTCACAAGAACTGTCATGCTTTTTAGGAGAGGAGTATATTATGCTACAACATCTGTTTCCAAAACTGCGATTTGCACTCGTTGCAGTCGTTTTACTATGGATTAAAACATATATTGTGTACAAGCTAGCATTTGATATTAAAATTGATAATTTCTTTGAAGAATTCATGCTTTTTATTAATCCACTAGCTGCGTTACTTTTATTTTTCGGCTTAGCTTTACTTGCATCTAAGCACCGAAACCGAATTATAATTGGAATCAGTTTTATACTGTCATTTATTTTATTTGGAAACGCAATGTTTTATGGGTTCTATAACGATTTCGTTACTTTCCCGGTTTTATTCCAAACAAACAATATGGCTGATTTAGGGACAAGTATAAAAGAACTCTTTACGTACAAAACATTACTTTTATTTGCAGATGCAATTATTTTAATGTTTATTTCGCGTAAATTCCCATCATTTGGCGACAAAACACCACTTTCCCGCTCAGAGAAGCGAACTTTCTTTAGCGGTGTAACAGCTTTATTAGCACTACAAATTGTTGTATCAGTTATTTATAAACCACAAATGTTCTCGCGCTCATTTGACCGTCAAACTGTCGTAAAGAATTTAGGTTTATACACATATCATCTATTTGATATTACACTTCAATCCAAGTCTTCAGCTGAGCGTGTATTTGCAAGTGGGGATGGATTTTCTGAAATCAAAAACTATACAGACTCAAAAGACAAACAAGTTCATAAAAACTTATTTGGAGCTGCAAAAGGTAAAAATGTAATTTTAATTTCAATGGAATCTACACAAAGCTTTGTTATTAATAAAAAAATAAATGGAAAAGAAATTACCCCATTTTTAAATGAATTTATTAAGGATAGTTTCTATTTCGATAACTTCTATCATCAAACTGGACAAGGCAAAACTTCTGATGCTGAATTTATCGTTGAAAACTCACTTTATCCGCTAGATCGTGGTTCTGTATTCTTTACTCATGCAACAAACGAATACACAGCGACACCAGAACAATTAAAGAAATACGGATATTCTTCTGCCGTCTTCCATTCAAATGATAAAACGTTTTGGAATCGGGATGTAATGTATCCTGCGCTTGGATATGATCGTTACTTTAATTTAAATGATTACGCAGGAACGGAACAAATGTCTGTCGGTTGGGGATTAAAAGATAAACAGTTCTTTGAACAATCTATTCCAAAGTTAAAATCTTTACCGCAACCGTTCTATACAAAATTTATTACATTAACAAATCATTTTCCGTTTCTTCTAAATCCGGAAGACCAATATGTTGATGAATTCAACTCAGAAAGTGGTGTTGTAAACCGCTACTTCCCAACTGTTCGTTACACAGATGAAGCTCTTAAATTATTTATTAAACAATTAAAAGAAGAAGGACTGTATGATAATTCTGTTATTGTCATTTATGGTGATCATTATGGTATTTCCGAAAACCATAACGCAGCTATGGCACAGTTCCTAGGAAAAGATACTATTACACCATTCGATTCTATGCAATTACAACGAGTTCCTCTTATTATTCATGTGCCTGGTCAAGAAGGAAAAGTTGTTTCTAAAGTATCTGGTCAAATTGATATTAAACCAACGCTCCTTCATTTACTTGGTATTAAAACAAATAAATCCGTTGAATTTGGAACTGACTTATTTATTAAAGAAAAAGACCCGCTTATGGTAATGCGTGATGGTAGCTTTGTTTCTGAAGAGTATGTTTATACAAAAAATATGTGCTACAAAAGAAGTACGGGTGAAGAAGCTGATATGACGCTATGTCAGCCGTATATTGAAAAAGCAAAAACAGAATTAAAACTCTCCGATAAATTAATTTATGGAGATTTATTACGTTTCGATCCTAATAATCAATATAAAACTGGAACGATGACAACGAAATTTGAATAGTAAAGGAAGCAACTTTATACAAGTTGCTTCCTCTTTTTATTTTCACTTAATTTTTAAATCATCCTTCTATGAAATCTTTCACAAATTGGTAATTTCTTTCGTATGAGGAATAAATTTATGGTATGATAAAATAAGTAAACTTTCATACACTAATTAAGAATTTATTACAGAAAGCAAGGGATCAGATTTTGTATAGAGCAGCTATTCCAAACTTATTTACGCTCGGAAATTTATATAGCGGATTTTTATCAATCGGCTATGCATCTTTAGGATATTATAAATCAGCTGCTATTTTAGTACTTATCGGGATGATGTTAGATAGTCTTGATGGTCGTGTTGCTCGTTTATTACGTGTTGATTCACAAATGGGAAAAGAGCTCGACTCGCTTGCAGATGTCGTAACATTTGGTGCAGCACCTGCTGTTTTAATGTATTACACATCTTTCTCAAACTACGGAATCATCGGATTATACATAGCGGGATTATTCCCTCTTTTCGGAGCATATCGTTTAGCACGATTTAATGTAACACCATCTTCTACTTCAATGAAATATTTCACCGGAGTACCGATTACAGCAGCGGGAGGGCTTGTTGCTTTCTTAACATTATTTTCACATACCATTCCAAAAATCGTTCTTATTACCGTATTTGTAACGTTCGCATTTTTAATGGTGAGCCGCATTCGTATCCCAAGTTTAAAAGATGTACCAATTCCACGATATAGCATCATTATTACACTATTTTTAGTTGGAATCATTATTACAATGTATCAAACAGGATTTGGCAATTTTTCTGTTTTCTTATTCATTGCCATTCCACTATATATTTTGTACATGTTATCTCAATTCATTAGACAAAGACCGTCTAAAAAAGCGAATAAAGAAAAATAAGAAAACCTTCCGAGTCCGGAAGGTTTCTTTTTATTTTGTGACTAATACCTTTTGATTTACAGGTGTTACTGGCTCTTCGCCGTTTAATACAGCTAAAATATTTCTGACAGCCATTTCAGCCATCGCATCACGAGTTTCAAACGTTGCATTCCCTACGTGTGGAGCAAGTACTACATTCTTTAACTCTTTTAGCTCTTCTGTAATTTTCGGTTCAAATTCAAACACATCAAGAGCTGCCCCTTCAATTTCATTCGTTTTTAATGCATAAGCAAGTGCTGCTTCATTCATAATTGGTCCACGTGAAGCATTTACAATATACGCTGTTTTCTTCATCATTTTAAACTGCTCTTCATCAATCATATGATGTAATTTCGGATTATAAGCACAGTTAATTGTAATAAAATCTGCTGTTTGTAATAATTTTTCCAACGTCACATACGTTGCTCCCAGTTCACTTTCAGCTTCAAACTTACGATTTGGCCCTGTATATAAAACATCCATTCCAAATGCTTTCGCACGTTTTGCAACAGCCTTCCCGATTTCTCCAAGACCAATAATTCCGATTGTCTTACCGTGGACTTCTCGTCCTAAGAAAAATAACGGTGCCCATCCGTTAAATCCAGTCGTACGACATAACGTATCCCCTTCAGGAATTCTACGCGCCGCTGCTAAAAGAAGTGCAAATGTTAATTCTGCAGTCGCTTCCGTTGATACTTTCGGTGTATTCGTAACTGCAATTCCTTTTTCACCCGCATACGTGTAATCAATATTGTCGTAACCAGCACCATAGTTTGCAACAATCTTTAAATGAGACGCTGCATCAATAACTTCTTTTGGCACCTTTGTCGAAAGTAAACTTAACAATGCATCTTTATCTTTTACACGCTCTGTTAATTCATCTATAGAAATTAATTCCTCTTTATCGTACATTTCTACATCATGATCTTTTAATAGTTCTAATCCAATTTCCGGAATTTTTCCCGCTACTAATATTTTTGCCACTACTAACACCTCTTCTATAGAAAATAAGATATCTCTTATATTTCATTGTAAGAAATCCACATATAAAAACCAAGGAATTTGATTATAGTTTTGAAAATCGACACTTTTCCATGAAAAAAGAGGAGATGCAACTCTCCCCTCTTCTTACGCTTTTTCCTGCGATTCTTTTCCGAGCTTCACATCAATAGTTCCTTCTGCAACCGTATCGCTAATTTGCTCCTCAATAACCGATTGAGATGCAGCATTCGTTTCAGAAGTATAAGCTTGTTGCTGTGCAACTTGTACATTTTGTTTATTTTGTTGTTTCGCCATTTCTTACCCTCCTTTTCATTCTTTCTTATTTTGAACAAAAAGGGTGGTTTTCATCAAAAAATTGCGTTTCATTTTGAATTTGTTACTTCTTCTTCAAGCGACCTCATTACTCTTGCTCGCTTCGTAAATGTTGCAACCTGAGTAACACCGTGCGCTCGTAATGTTTGTACATTCTCTTGTACATAGTTCCCTAAATCATTTGGATAATGGGCATCCGAAGAAATCGTAATTGGAACACCATACTTAGCTAATACTTGTAAATATAGTGGACTTGGGCACATTTCACGAACAGGATAACGATAGTACAATCCTGCATTTATTTCTGTTGCCGTATTCGTTTCTACTAACGCACAGGCAATTTCCTCATAATAAGAAAGCTGTTCATTCTCATCCAATCGATAATTAAATACCTTTATATTATCTAGATGAGCGATAATATCAAATAAATCGGTACGAATCGCACTCTCAACTGTTTTAAAAAACGTATCGTATAATGCGCGTAGGTCATGCACCTCAAAATATTCTTTCGTATCTGGATTATCAAATCCCCAGCCATTTAGAAAATGAACGGAGCCAATTACATAATCAAAGTCTCCTAGCGCTAATAATTCTTTTAACTCTCCTTCACAACCAATAAAATAATCCGCTTCAATTCCAAGTTTAAGTGTGACACCTCTTTTACTCCATCGTTCTTTCGCCTCTTCAATTGCCTTTGTAAAATCATACAGTGAAACTACCCTTACTTGATCTAACCATTCTTTCTGTATACGACCGAGCTTAGAATCACTAATATCTACATATTTTTCATAATATCCTTTCGCTTCATGAAAACGATATAGATGATCAACAATTCCCACTTCTTTTATTCCTTTTCGCACAGCTTCTTCTAAATATAGATCTATCCATTCTGTTGTAAATGGCCCTTCCTTCACACGTTTTTGCAAACGCTCTTGTGTTTTCATAAGCCAATCCATAGAATGCCTTTCTTGAAGCGGTTCATAACATTCCAACGCTTCATTTATTTTAGCAAGCCATCCTATTGAATACGGTCCTTCTTCTAAGTGAAGATGATAATCTACTTTCATATACATTCCCCCTTATAATGTATCTATTTCCCTTCTATCCCCAACTCTCGAAAGCTTTCCATTTCGTTCTTTCACCTCTCGCATGACATCTTCCAATGCGATATTTTTTTCAGCTAATAAAACGAAACAGTGATAAAATACATCAACCATTTCTTTCACTACTTCTTCTTTATCATTATTTTTACATGCGATAATTACTTCAGCACACTCTTCACCAATTTTCTTTAAAATTTTATCTTCTCCTTTTGAAAATAAATAATTTGTATACGATTCAGGAAGTGGGCTTTCCTTTCGTTCTTCAATTGTTTTATACAGCAACTTAAAGGCATTTTCCATATGTATCCCCCTATATAATTTGATAGTGAAAACATGTCTTCTCCCCCGTATGACAAGCAGGTCCTACTTGTTTCACATTCACAACAATTGAATCTTGATCACAATCTAAGTATAGAGATTGCACATATTGAACATTCCCTGATGTTTCTCCCTTATTCCATAACGACTGCCTCGAACGAGAGTAAAACCATGTTCTTTTCGTCTCTAACGTTTTTTCATATGCTTCTTCATTCATATAAGCTAGCATTAAAACTTCTTTCGTACCTTCTTCGATGACAATTGCCGGTATTAATCCTTTTGAAAAATTAGGTTTCATAACCGCACCTCAACATTTGCATCTCTTAATTTTCGCTTTACACTCTGCACTGTCGCCTCACCATAATGAAAGATGGATGCCGCTAATGCTGCATCAACTGTTGTCTTTTGAAAAACTTCTATAATGTGATCCGTATGACCACAGCCTCCTGATGCGATGACTGGAATGGAAACACTTTTTGAAATTTCTTCTGTTAAACGAAGATCATATCCACTTTTCGTTCCATCTGCATCCATACTCGTTAACAAAATTTCACCCGCCCCGAGCTTAACAACACGCTTCGCCCATTCTATGGCATCCATTCCTGTGTCAACTCTTCCGCCGTTGACGTATACGTTCCATTTATCTTCTGCTACTTTTCTAGCGTCAATTGCCACGACAATACATTGTGATCCAAAGTGTTCTGCGCCCTCTTCGATTAGCTTCGGATTTCGCACTGCCGCTGAGTTTATTGAAACTTTGTCTGCTCCAGCTCTTAGTAAATTGTACATATCTTTCACACTTGAAATCCCCCCGCCAACCGTAAGAGGAATAAATACTTTAGCTGCTGTTTTTTCTACAACATCTATAATCGTTTTTCTTCCTTCATGAGTCGCTGTAATATCTAAAAATACGATTTCATCTGCCCCTGCCACGTTATATGCTTCAGCTATTTCAACCGGATCACCGACATCTTGTAATCCTATAAAATTTACCCCCTTTACGACTCGCCCTTCTTTCACATCTAGACATGGAATAATTCGTTTCGCTAACATAACTTCGTTACCTGTAACACTTCTTCTAAATCAATCGTTTTCTCGTAAAGCGCCTTTCCAATTATGACACCATATATATTCATATCATTTAACTTTTTCACATCTTGAATAGATGCCACTCCTCCAGAGGCAATGAGACGAATGCCCACACTTTTTTGAAGTAACGCCAATTGTTCAAAATTTGGCCCTGCAAGCGTCCCGTCTTTCGAAATGTCTGTAAACACAATCGTTTGAACATCTAAACTTTCCATTTGTTTCGCTAAACTAATATAAGAAATTTCAGACAGATCAAGCCAACCTCTCGTTGCTACGAAACCATTTTTCGCATCAATTCCAACAATGATTTTCTCTTTATATAGACGAACTGCTTCCTCTAAAAATGACTTATCATAAAGAGCTGCTGTTCCTAAAATCACTTTTTCTACACCTACTGACAATAACTTCTCCACCGCTACAAGTGAACGAATTCCTCCTCCCACTTGCACAGGAATACGTACCGCCTTACAGATTTTTTCAATGACGGGCAAATTTAACGACTCGCCAGCAATTGCACCGTCTAAATCAACAATGTGTAGTATTTCCGCTCCAAGCTTTTCAAATATGATTGCCTGCGCTACCGGATCTTCATTCATCACCGTTTCTTTACTAAACTCTCCTTGATAAAGTCTAACGCATCGTCCTTCTTTTAAATCGATAGCTGGGAAGATTTCCATGCTTCTACCACCCCTTGAAAATTTTTTAATATTTGCATACCAATTTCACCACTTTTTTCTGGATGAAACTGTGCACCAAATACATTTCCTTTCGCTACAAACCCTGGTACTTGCATTCCATAATCACTTACTCCGCATACAATTTCATCTGGACAATCCGCGTAATATGAGTGAACATAATAAACGAAAGAACCATCCACTAATCCATTCCAAAGCGGAAATTCTCTTTCCTTCCTTAGTTCATTCCATCCCATATGAGGAATTTTATACGAAACTTTTAACTTACGAATTTCCCCTGGTAGTAAACCTAACCCGCTACAATCTTTTAGTTCCTCACTTCGTTCAAATAAAAGCTGCATGCCCAAACATATACCGAGGAGAGGTTTTCCTATATCACAAACCTCTTTTAGTACACACACTAAATCTCTTTCTTCTAATACGTCCATCGCTTTCGGAAATACACCTACTCCCGGTAAAATCACGCCATCGCTTCTCAATATCTCTTCTTTATCACTCGTTACAATGTACTCTGCCCCAATATATTTTAATGCTTGCTCTACACTGCGAATATTCCCCATTCCATAATCTATAATGGCAATCAATTACAACATCCCTTTCGTTGAATTTACACCAGTAATGTTGGCATTTTTTTCGACCGCTTCTCTAAGCGCTCTACCAAAAGCTTTAAATAATGCTTCAATTTTGTGATGCGTATTACTTCCGTATAGAACGCGCGCATGTAATGTAATATTGGCAGCATGTGCAACTGCTCTAAAAAATTCTTCCGTCAATTCTGTATCAAAATCCCCAAGCTTCGGATTTGTTAATTCCCCTTGAAATACACAATATGAGCGTCCACTTATATCAATTGCGACAAATCCTAAAGATTCATCCATCGGTACATACGCAGAACCGTAACGATTAATTCCCTCTTTGTTTTGCAATGCTTCTTTCAAGCAATTTCCGAGTACAATTCCAACATCTTCAACGGTGTGATGTGCATCGACAAATGCATCCCCTTCTGCTTCAACTTGCAATCCAAATCTTCCATGTCTAGCAAATAAAGTAAGCATATGATCGAAAAAACCAACCCCTGTTTGAATAGATACATTTGTACTTTCATCAAGCTGCAAATTTAATTTAATTTTTGTTTCTGTCGTCTCACGTACTTGACTGGACTGACGCATTATTTTTCCTCCTCAAACCTTATTTGGATTGCTCTCGCATGTGCATGTAACCCTTCTTTATTTGCAAGCTCTACAATGTGATGCTGTACATTTTTTAATGCTTCCTCCGTATAAGAAATAAAACTTGATTTTTTCACGAAATCATCGACTGATAACGGAGAAAAAAATCTTGCCGTTCCGCTCGTTGGTAATACATGATTCGGTCCCGCTAAATAATCCCCGAGCGGTTCAGGTGCATATGACCCAAGGAAAATAGAACCTGCATGTTTCACATAATCTAGAGCATTCATCGGTTCTTTTATATGTAACTCTAAATGTTCTGGAGCAATTTCATTTGATAACTTTAGTGCCTCCTCTAAAGAAGGAACGATAAAGATGGCTCCATTTCTATTTATTGATTCACGTGCAATTTCACTTCTTGGTAACATTTCTAACTGTCTTTCTATCTCTTTTTCTACTTCTTTAGCTAGTTCCATATTCGTTGTAATACAAATCGCCGTTGCTCTCTCATCATGCTCTGCTTGCGATAATAAATCCGCTGCGATATATTTTGCATTACCTGTTTCATCCGCGACAACTACAATTTCTGATGGACCAGCAATCATATCGATATTTACTATTCCGTATACTTCTCGCTTCGCTAGAGCGACATACAAATTTCCCGGTCCAACTATTTTATCCACTTTCGGAATCGATTCCGTCCCGTATGCTAAAGCAGCAATTGCTTGCGCGCCACCTATCGTATAAATTTCATCTACTCCCGCAAGATTTGCAGCAGCTAATATATGCGGATCAATTCCTCCTTTCCTCGGCGGTGTTACCATTACAATCTTTTTCACACCTGCGAGTTTCGCCGGCAATACATTCATTAATACTGAAGAAGGATATGAGGCTGTCCCACCCGGTACATATACACCTACATTTTCTAACGGCCGAATGAGTTGCCCTCTAATTACGCCTTTACTTTCACAATCGAATATTGAGTGCTTCTTTTGCTTTTCGTGATACGAAACAATGTTTTTCTTCGCCTCTTTTAAAGCTTCTAAAAATGAATTCGTTACAAACATACTCGCTTGCTGTATTTCTTCTTCACTTACACGAAAATCTTTCATCTCTACACCATCAAACTTTTTTGTATAGAAAGATAAAGCTTCACCTTTCCCTTCCCTTACATTTCTAATGATTTCTCTTACACTTCTTTGAACAGTTTCTTCTATTATATTAGCGTTTTCTCTTAGCACTTTTACTTTAGATAATGCCTCCTTAAAGTCTTCATAAATGATTTTCATTTTAAGTCCTCCTATTTCCCTGATAAGATTTCTTGCTCCATCATATTTACGATACTGAATATTTCGTCTTTTTTAGTTTTTAAGGCTGCCTTATTTACAATCATCCGAGCCGATATAGAGTGCATTTCCTCAAATACAATAAGTCCATTCTCTTGTAATGTTTTTCCTGTTTCAACAATATCTACAATCGCATCTGCCAATCCAAGAAGAGGAGCGATTTCTACAGAACCTTCTATTTTAATAATTTCTACATCCTCTCCCTTATCATGAAAATAAGTAGAAGTAATATGCGGGTATTTCGTAGCAATTCTTTTCTTCCGGTAACTCTTCGGATTATACGTAGGAATAGAAGCAACACAAAACTTACAAATCCCCACTCCTAAATCCAGCATTTCATAAATATCTTTCTCGTTTTCCATTAAAATATCTTTTCCAACGATCCCAATATCAGCTACCCCATGTTCTACATAAGTAGCAACATCAACCGCTTTTACTAAAATAAATGAAACATTTGTATTTTTACTTTGAAATACAAGCTTCCGACCTTTATTTTTGAGATCGGAACAATCAATTCCAATCTGCTCAAAAAGTGGAATGACATGTTTTTCTAACCTTCCTTTCGTTAACGCAATTTGAATGTTACGCATGAAGCCTCTCCTTCTTTCTGGACTACCCATTTCTCATTCCATACATATTCCACTAAATATTCATTCTTTGCCTCAACGACCGTTCCTATTTTATTTTTTCTTGCAAATTGAAAGGTATCGCTTAAATTAGAGAATAGAGATAACCAAGCATTTTTCCCATCCTTTCGAAGTAAATTTCGTAACCTTTCTGCTTCCGCTAATCTATTTAACTCATAATGAATCACAATATCAATTTGATTTCGTTCATATGGTTCTTGCTGCTCTTGCAGCGCCTTCACAATTTGATTTACTTGTACCGCGAGTCCAACAGCTGGCAGCATTTCTCCAAAATTCCCAATTAGCTCATCGTATCTTCCGCCACTAACGATTTCTTCTCCAATTTCATATATATATCCTTTGAAAATAACACCCGTATAGTAATCTAAGTGTTGAATCATGCCCAAATCAATTGATATGTAAGAACCATATCCTAACGTTTCAATTGTTTCATACATTTCTTTTACTCTTGCAATTGCCATTTTCATTTCATTACTTGAAGCAAGCTTTTCTGCCTCCTCAATAACTTCTAAATTTCCAAATAGCCTTGGTAATTTCTCAAGTAATCTTACTGTCTCATCGCATCGATCTAATTTCTTTTCTCCGATAAAATTTGAGAGGGCAGCATAATTTTTACTTTCTATATACGTTCTAAGTACCCTTTCTTCTTCATCATGGATGGAGAGCTTTTTTACAATACATTTATATAACTGTACTTGCCCAATCTCAATTGTAAAAGATTGCACCTTCAACTTTTGAAGTGCTTGAATGACACTTATTACACATTCAATTTCAGCTCTTACATTATCAATCCCGATAACTTCAATACCACTTTGTACGATTTCATTATATTTTCCAGAATGGGATTCATTGGCTCGAAATACATTCCCGCTATACGTCACTTTAAGTGGCGTATCCCATCTCTGTGTTCCAATCACTCTTGCTAAAGGAATTGTCATATCTGGACGTAAAACGATAATCCTTCCCTTTTCATCAAAAAATTTATACATTTTCTCTTCATCTATCGGTCTATTTTGAAATGCAAAAACATCATAAAATTCAATTGTAGGTGTTCTTATTTCCTCATAACCTCTCTCTAAAAAAGTAAGCCTTAATTTTTGCTCCACTTCTTCAATTAACGTACATTCTTCGAATAAATAATCTCTCGTTCCATTCGGGTTCGCCCGTTTCCATTTTGTCATCTAAATTTTCACACCTTTCCCCTTCTAATGTATGCCTATTCCATTCACCTAAGCCGAAAATAAAAAGAGCCTTGTAGACAAAATACCTACAAGGCTCTTCAGTAGAGTGTAGGTACAACGGGAATAACCCTTGTACCTACACGTTTTCACGCTAGGTTCAAGGGTTTCATGTATGATGATGTAGTTGTGTAAGCATTGTAATAGATTTTATTGTATTCATAATACTTACTCCCTTTCTCCTCTGATTTTCACATAGTATATAACAGTTAATTTTGAATGTAAATACATTTTTAATATTCCGTCACTTTTTTTAATGTAAAGCCACTTTTCTTTCATACTCTTTTATTTCTTGTTCATATTGCATTGTAATACTAATTTCATCTAAACCATTCAATAACTTCTCTTTCCACATTTTCTCGATTGTAAAATGGAATCTGTGCATATTCGTTATAATTATTTCATTTTCTAAATCAACTGTGATTTGTTCCCTCGCATCTGTTTTTGCAAGTTGTTCACGCATATCTTTGTCCATTACAATCGGTAACATGCCATTCTTCATACAATTCATATAAAAGATATCGGCAAATCCTCCAGCGATAATAACGCGGAAACCATAATCAGCAAGCGCCCATGGAGCATGTTCTCTAGACGAGCCACATCCAAAATTATCACCTGTAATTAATATGCTGGCTCCTTTTCTTTCTTGCGCATTAAGCGGGAAATTAGGGTTTTCTTGGCGATTATTATCATATCGCCACTCATCAAATAAAAACTTCCCAAACCCAGTTCTTTCAATTCTCTTTAAATATTGCTTCGGAATAATTTGATCTGTATCAATGTTATCATTCATCAGTACTGCGGCAGTACCTTTATGAATACGAAATGGCTCCATCATAACTCTCCTTTCTAATATCAACAAAATGACCATGTAACGCAGCCGCTGCCGCCATTGCCGGGCTAACTAAATGCGTTCGTGCTCCCTTTCCTTGTCTTCCTTCAAAATTGCGATTTGACGTAGAGGCACAATGTTCTCCTTCAGGCACTTGATCTGGATTCATACCTAGACACATTGAGCATCCGGGCTCTCTCCATTCAAATCCAGCTTCTTCAAATATGCGATGTAATCCTTTATGCATCGCTGCTTCTCTTACCCTTTGGGATCCAGGTACAACAAGTGCTCGCACACCTTCTTTTACTTTTTTACCTTTCACGACAGATGCAGCAATTTCTAAATCAGAAAGCCTAGAATTTGTACAAGATCCAATGAAAACATGTTGAACTGGAATGTCATACGTACTTTGTCCGGGACTCAATCCCATATAAGAAAACGCTCTTTCGTCATTTGCATCATGCTTTTCTGGCAATTTCTCATCAATCCGAACACCCATACTAGGATTTGTTCCCCACGTAACGTACGGCGCTAAATCCGTAACATCTACTATAATATGTAAATCATAAACTGCATCTAAATCTGTATAAAGTTCCGACCATTTTTCCTTAATAGATTCATAGTCTTTCGGTGCATATTTACGTCCTTTTACGTAAGCAACCGTTTTTTCATCTGGTGCAATAATGCCAGCCTTCGCTCCCCCTTCAATTGCCATATTGCAAAGCGTCATCCTCTCTTCCATATCCATAGCATGAATGGCCTCTCCGTAAAACTCCATTACGTAACCTGTTCCAACTGCTACTCCGTACTTTGAAAGGAGATGTAAAATAATATCTTTCGCATAAACACCTTGCGGTAACTTTCCTTTTAACTCAATGCCCATCGCTTTCGGCTTTCGTTGCCATAACGTTTGCGTTGCCAATACATGTTCCACTTCACTCGTACCAATACCAAACGCTAGTGCGCCAAAAGCACCGTGTGTTGCTGTATGACTATCACCACAAACAATCGTTTTCCCTGGCTGTGTGAGTCCAAGTTCTGGTCCTATAACATGAACGATCCCTTGCTCTTCATCTCCGATATCCGCTAATGGCACCTGAAATTGTTTACAGTTTTCCCGAAGTGTATCTAGTTGCTGCTTCGCAATGCGATCGGTAATATTCCAAACATCTTTCGTTGGAATATTATGATCCATCGTTGCAAATGTTAAATCTGGTCTGCGGACTGTTCGATTTGTAAGCCGCAAGCCTTCAAAGGCTTGCGGTGACGTTACTTCATGAACAAGATGTAGATCGATATATAATAAATCCAATCCATTTTCATTTGTCGCAACTACATGTCTTTCCCAAAGCTTATCTAGTAACCTTTTCCCCATTATCTTCCTCTCCCTACTAACGCTTGCTCTTCCATTTCTTGAATAACTGCCTTTGTAAACGAAGTTGTCGTTTCAGTCCCCCCGATATCTGCTGTACATTTTCCAGATTTAAGGACTGCAGAAACTGCTTCTTCAATTGCATATCCTTCTCTCGTTAATCCGAACGATTGCCCAAGCATCATTGCAACAGAACGCATCATCGCAATTGGATTTGCCTTATTTTTCCCCGCAATATCCGGTGCTGATCCGTGAATAGGCTCGTATAATGAAGGCCCCTTTTCAGCGTGACTTGCTGATGGAAGCATTCCTAATGATCCAGCTAATACTGAAGCCTCATCACTTAAAATATCACCAAATAAATTTTCCGTTACAATAACGTCAAATCTTCCTGGATTCCGAATTAATTCCATAGCCGCTGCATCTACTAAAATGTGTTCTACTTCCACATTTGGGTAGCGAAGTGCTACTTCTTCTGTCACATTTCTCCATAGTTTACTAGACTCTAAAACATTCGCTTTATCAATAGATGTTACTTTTTTCTTCCGCTTATTTGCTAATTGAAAGGCATACGAAACGATACGTTCAATTTCATGTCGATGATACGTAAGTGTATCTGTCGCCACTTCTTCCGTTCGCTCTTTCGGATAAGAAAAATAAATTCCGCCTGTTAATTCACGAACGACAACGAAATCAATTTCATCAGCATTTTTTAATGGTGATAAATGTGCAGTTGCACTTTCTACCGTTACAGGGCGAACATTCGCAAATACACCGAGTCCTTTTCTTAATGCTAATAATCCTTTCTCAGGCCTTTCTTTCGCACTATCCCACCTTGGTCCACCTACTGCTCCAAGTAAAACCGCATCACTCGCTAAACAGGCGGCAAGTGTTCGCTGTGGTAATGGTTGCCCAGTTAAATCGATAGCAACACCACCAAAGTACTCATCTTGCAAATGAAAATGATGTCCATATAGCCTTTCTACCATATGCAATACTTCCTTCGCACTTTCCATAACTTCTGGACCAACACCATCACCAGCTAAACAAACGATACGTTTTTCCATTTTTAACACTCCTTTTAACTGAATTTTCAGAACTTTGATTTGATAGATGAGGAAAGCTTCTCTCACCTATCAAATATTTATTTCACAAGCGCTATAAGAGATTTTAATTTCCCTGCTGCATGGACATAAGCTCTCGCCGACGCTTCCAATACGTCTTGCGCAACTCCAAAACCTGATATTTGGTGACTACCTTCTTTTAATTCAACATGAACGTGAGCAAGTGCATCTTGACCTTGTGTAATAGATTGTATGCGATAATCTGCCAATTCACATTCTAATCCTAAAATTCTTTGAATCGCATTGTATATCGCTTCAATACTACCAGAACCAGTGGCTGCATCTTCATATACATTTCCTTCCTCATCCTTCAGCACAACTGTTGCGCATTGTGTACTATTTGATACGAAATGCACTTGTAATTGCGTAATGTTATATTGCTGGGCTGCAAATGCTGCTTCACCAAGCATAATTGCGCGTAAATCTTCCTCAGTAATTTCCTTTTTACGATCCGCCAATTTTTTAAATGCTTCGAATGCCGCATCTCGCTCTTCATTTGTAAATTCATAACCAAGCTCTTTCATTTTTTCCGTAAACGCATGACGGCCAGAATGTTTCCCAAGTACAAAGAGATTTTGAGATTCTCCTATAAGCGCTGGTTCGATAATTTCATAAGTTGTTACTTCTTTTAGAACCCCATCTTGGTGGATGCCTGATTCATGAGCAAATGCATTCGCTCCAACGATTGCTTTATTTTTCGGTACAACCATACCCGTTAACCTGCTTACTAATGTACTCGTTGCCTTAATCTCTTTTAAAGTCATCGAAGGTTCTGCTTTATAAAAATCTTTTCTAATATGAAGAGCAACCGCAACTTCTTCTAACGCTGCATTCCCTGCTCTTTCTCCAATGCCATTAATCGTTCCTTCTACTTGCACTGCTCCGCCTTCAACCGCAGCTAACGAATTTGCTACTGCCATACCAAGATCGTCGTGACAATGACAAGAAAAAATCGCTTTTTCATATGATGGAACGGATTCTTGTAAGTATCTAAAAAGAGAATAATATTCTTCCGGATTCGTATATCCAACTGTATCCGGAATATTAATTACATTCGCTCCTGCGCGAATCGCAGTTTCTACTGCTTCAGCTAAAAATGCTCTCGATGTTCTTGTCGCATCTTCTGCAGAAAATTGTACTGTCGGAAATAATGATTTTCCAAGCGTAACCGAACGATGAATACTATTTAACACATCTTCTTTTGACATACAAAGTTTATATTTCATATGAATATCACTCGTAGCTAGAAATACGTGTAGACGAGGAGATACAGCACCTTTCACAGCTTCATATGCTCTTCGAATGTCACTTTCTTTCGCTCTAGCTAAACTCATAACCGTAGCATTTTGAATTGTATTCGCGATGCGTTTTACCGATTGGAAGTCACCTTCGGAAGCTGCCGCGAATCCAGCTTCCATTACATGAATACCAAGCCTCTCTAATTGCCTAGCAATTTGTAACTTCTCTTGTTCATTTAAATTTACTCCTGGTGATTGTTCGCCATCACGAAGCGTTGTATCCATGAACAAAATCTGCTTCATATTATTTAATCCCTACCTTTACTCGCGGCTGTACGAAAGGCATCATTTCACGTAATTTACGTCCTACCACTTCGATTTCATGTTCATTCTCTTTCTCATTTGTCGCGTGGAAATTTGGTCTTCCTGCTTTATGCTCTGCAATCCAGCCTCTTGCAAATGTACCATCTTGAATTTCTGCTAATACTGCCCCCATCGCTTTCTTCGTATCTTCAGTAACAACGCGTGGTCCTGATACGAAGTCTCCCCACTGCGCTGTATCTGAAACTGAATATCTCATATTTTCAAGTCCACCTTCATACATAAGGTCAACGATTAGCTTCAGTTCATGTAAACATTCAAAATATGCAAGTTCAGGCTGGTATCCCGCATCAACTAACGTTTCAAATCCTGCTTTTACAAGTGCAGTCACTCCGCCGCAGAGTACAGCTTGCTCTCCAAATAAATCTGTTTCTGTTTCTTCTTTAAACGTCGTTTCTAATACACCAGCTCTCGTTGCTCCAATTCCGTCAGCATAAGAAAGTGCTTTTTCAGTCGCAACTCCTGTTGCATCTTGATATACTGCAAATAATGCAGGAACAGCCCCTCCCTCGGTGAACGTACGGCGTACGAGATGCCCCGGTCCTTTTGGCGCTACTAGAAATACATCTACATTAGCTGGTGGTTTTACTTGATCAAAGTGAACATTAAATCCATGTGCGAACACGAGAGAGTTTCCAGCCTGTAAATTTGGTGCAATTTCAGCTTCATATACTTCTGGTTGTAATTCATCAGGTAATAGAATCATTACTACATCAGCTTTTTCCGCTGCTTCTGCTACTGTATATACAGAAAACCCATCTTCATTCGCTTTATCCCAAGACTTACCTTTTCTTAAACCTACTACTACATCAAATCCGTTATCACGTAAATTTTGCGCATGCGCATGACCTTGCGAGCCATATCCGATGATTGCTACTTTCTTTTCCTTTAATACATTTACTGTTACATCTTTCTCATAATAAACTTTTGCCATTTTCATTTCCCCCTATATTTAAATGATTATTGAATTAACATAACTTGCTTATCTTGTTTTTTCATACTACGTGTAAATGCTGTTACACCTGTTCTAGCAATTTCTTTTAAACCGTATGGACGAAGTAATTCAATTAACGCTTCTACTTTATCTTGCGTACCTGTTACTTGCACAACTATGGAATCCTTCCCAACATCTATTACAGCGGCTCGAAATGGTTCAATTAAACTATATAATTCTGCCCTCGCTACAGAAGTTGCTACTTTAATAAGAGCAAGCTCTCTAGCAATCATTGCTTCTTCTGTAATATCTGATACTTTCAGAACATCGATTTGCTTATGAAGTTGTTTAATTAACTGCTCAACTTGCTGTTCACTTTCAACGTGTACAACAATCGTCATTCGCGATATATCTGATGATTCTGTATGACCTACTGAAATACTTTCAATATTAAAATGTCTTCGTGTCATAACCCCTGTAATTCTGTTTAACACACCACTTTGATTTCGAACTGTCGCTGTAACAATTCTCTTCACCCTTTTTCCACTCCCTCCATTTGGTGAACACCTTTTCCTGGTGCAACCATCGGCATAACCTTCTCTGATTGAAGTACACGACAATCGATTACGACTGGCTCTTGTAATTCGATCGCATGCTGGATTTGCTTCTTTGCAAGAAGTGGATCGTCAATACGAACACCTTTTATACCATACGCATTCGCAAGAGCGACGAAATCTGGTTGGCATGGCAATAAAGAATGTGAATATCTTTGATTGTAAAATTCATCTTGCCATTGTCTTACCATTCCTAAAGCTTCATTATTTAAAATAAATACTTTAACGGGTAAAGCGTGTTCTTTTAATACACTTAATTCTTGCAGAGTCATTTGAAACCCAGCATCACCAACAATTGCAATAACTAATTCTTCAGGCTTTGCAATTTGCGCACCGATTGCTGCTGGAAATCCGAACCCCATCGTTCCTAATCCGCCAGAAGTTACCCATTTATCTGGATTTTTCAACGGATAGTATTGTGCTGCCCACATTTGATGTTGCCCAACGTCTGTTGTTACAATCGCTTCTCCTTTCGTGATTTCATATAGCATATCAATCGCGTATTGAGGTTTAATACTTTCAGAATTTCGTTTATAAGAGAATGGATACTTTTCTTTTCTACTCTTTAATAAAGAGAGCCATTCATGATGATTTTCTTTCTTTCCTTCTGATTGAAGCAATACTTCTAACGCCCGCTTAGCACTTGCAACAATAGGAATCTCTGTTGGCACATTTTTCCCGATTTCTGCTGGATCAATATCGATATGTGCAACAGTCGCCCCTTTAGCAAAAAAAGCTAAATTCCCAGTAAGACGATCGTCAAATCTCGCACCTATATTAATGAGTAAGTCGCATTCATATAACGCCATATTGGCTGTGTAAGAACCGTGCATTCCCCCCATCCCTAGAAATAGCCCATCATCTGGCGGAAAACCACCAAGTCCAAGTAACGTATGCACAACAGGGATTTCATATTTACGGGCAAAACTTGTCAATTCTTTCGAAGCTTTCGCATGCAGTATACCTGCTCCAGCTAAAATTAACGGTTTTTTTGCGGTTTCAATTGCTTGTAGTAATTTGTTTATTTGAAGTAGATTCGGTTCATAATTAGGGTTATATCCTGGTAAATCCATTTGTACATTGCTACATCGCTCACCTTTCTCGACTACCATATCTTTCGGAAGGTCAATAACGACTGGTCCTGGTCTTCCTGTTTTAGCAATATGAAATGCTTCTTTAATAATTCGAGGTAAATCTGAGGCCTTTCGCACTTGATAGTTATGTTTTGTCACTGGCATCGTAAGTCCCATAATATCCGCCTCTTGAAAAGCATCGCTCCCAATTAACGTTGTTGCTACTTGGCCTGTAAATACAACAAGTGGCAATGAATCAATCATCGCATCCGCTAGACCCGTAATTACATTTGTAGCACCTGGTCCACTCGTTGCAATTACAACCCCTGGGTTCCCTGTAATTCTGGCATACCCTTCAGCAGCGTGAATTGCCCCTTGCTCATGCCTTGTTAAAATATGCGGAATTTCACAATCATACAGTGCATCATAGAGAGGTAAAACGGCACCACCCGGATAACCGAAAATCACTTTTACGCCTTCCTTTTCTAGCGCTTCTAACAATAGCTGTGCACCAGTTGCCAGTTTCTCTTCCGTTTTTGAAGACATTGTTCTTATAAGCCCCCTTTTTCAAACTTTTATACAATAAAAAAATCCTACGTCCACACTCCAGCTATGTGCTGAAGGGACGAAAGATTTCGCGGTACCACCCTTCTTTGCAAGAATACTCTTGCCTCAGTGATCCATAAATGGATCTAGCTAATAACGGAGCTACCGTCTAAGCCTAGACAAATGCTTTAGCTTAGCACTCAAGGGCGATGTTCGTCGACGTGAACCATCGGTTTTCAGCAACCACCGACTCTCTGTGAGGCTTCACAATCAACTACTCCTCCCTATCAACGCTTTCTTATGTTAAAAAAGTTGTTATCCAACTTTATTTTCTTCGTAAATTTTCTCTCCATCTTCTACAACTAACTTACGAAACTCTTCTAATAAACGGTTCGTATGTGGACCTGTTTGCCCTAAGCCAATCGTTCTACCATCTACTGTCGTAACAGCAATAACTTCAGCAGCTGTTCCTGTTAAAAACACTTCATCAGCTACATATACATCATGTCTTGTAAATAACTCTTCTCTTACGTCATATCCAAGTTTTTCGCCGATTTCTAAAATGGCGTTTCGTGTAATACCTTCTAACGCTCCAGCAGAACTTGGTGGTGTAATTAATTTATTTCCTTTAACAATAAACACGTTATCTCCTGAGCCTTCAGCTACATATCCTTGATCATTTAACATAAGTGCTTCTTGTACTCCAGCTAATTTCGCTTCAATACGAACTAAAATATTGTTTAAGTAATTTAAAGATTTTACTTGAGGGGATAAAACATCGGGACGATTTCGACGCGTTGCAACTGTTACAACTGGAATCCCTTTCTCATAATATTCTTGTGGGAATAAAGATAATTGTTCTGCAATTACTACTACATTCGGCTTCTTACATGAATCGGGATCCAATCCAAGATTTCCTGCTCCTCTTGATACAACAAGGCGAATGTATCCATTAGATAATTTATTTTGTCGAATCGTCTCAACAACAATATTTGTTACTTCATCTAATGAATATGGAATTTCTAAAAGGATTGATTTTGCTGATTCATACAACCGGACAAGATGCTCTCTCAAACGGAAAACATTACCGCTATAAACTCTAATTCCTTCAAACACTCCATCGCCATATAAATAGCCATGATCATATACTGAAACTTTTGCCTCATCTTTTGGAACAAATTCTCCATTTAAGAAAATCCATTGCTCATTCACTAGAAGCGCCTCCTATGTTCTATGAATTTTTTATTGTTTCCTAGTTTACTCTCCTTTCTAAATAAATCAAGTGAATTTTTAGAAAATTTATAATTTTTAATCGTACGTACTTCTTTACTTATATTGATTTAACAACATTGTTAACGTTTACAAAAAGTCAAAAATTTTTTTCGCCAATTTCCACTAAAAAAATATTTGTTTAAAAGAAGGATTTTCATCAATTGATACGAATCTATTGTATTCAATAAACGGACGTCCGATTTTATAAATCCGGGAATATATAACGACTTTTGCTGAAAAAGGGGGGAAATAACAAAAATAGCGCTGTCTAAAAATAACATTCATATTTTTCATTTCGTAATCATAATCCTATTTTTAAAAAACAATTTGTCAAAATGAAGGAGGAAATAAATATGGCGTGTGTACAAATTAAAGGAACGAGACAAGAGGTAGTAGAAATGCTGCAATTATTTGATCTAATGGATACGAAAGGTTTTTGTAAATTCGATAATTACGTAGAGGTAGAACCAAATACGCAAGAACATAATCATTTTATTGCTTCAATCGACATCCATTCAAATACTTCTTCTGCCCAAGATACATTAAACGATCAATTCGTTAGTCAAATGCTTACTGGCGTATATAACGACTAAACAAAGATTTACTTCCTACCGTCTTTTCATAAATACAGTGAACTTGAGCATACTAGCAATTAGATGGTAGGAGGTGAGAATTATGGCTATAATTGGCGTTGAAAACTCATTAACAGACGTTCAACAAGCTCTTCAGCAACAAGGTCATGAAGTTGTTACACTTAACTCAGAACAGGATGCACAAGGGTGTGATTGTTGCGTTGTAACTGGGCAAGATTCTAATGTGACGGGCATTGCAGATGCATCAATTAAAGGATCAGTCATTACAGCTCACGGTTTAACAACGGATGAAATTTGTCAACAAGTTGAAAGTCGCACTTAAAAAATGAAAGAGGACTCCTTTTAAAAGGAGTCCTCTTTTTTATATTCACCTAACGGGAAAGTAACATATACTGGATGAAAGCCCTACCTCTCTCTCATCATTACGGTTCCACTGACCGCTCCTTGATTCACTAGTATACATATATAGCTTACAAATACAATTTATAGGGTTTGTTCACAAAAGTTGTTGATAAAATTACCCGATCTTTCGCAAACTTTTCGTATTGCATTCATAAGAGATATTTACTTTACACTAGCTGTAACCGAGACACGAATTAAAATTATAACACCAATACAATAGCTTGTCAATATTTTTCCGCAAATTAAAAACAGACATTAACGGTTTGTCTGTTTTAGAATGGAGCTTTTTCTTTTATTACATATACAACAAAGCCACTTACTAACATAAATAAGCCAACTACTAAGTTTTTGATATTAATCATAAATTCCTCTCCCTTATTCCACACATCATATATATTTACATTTCAATTATTCCGATCATCCTAAAGCGCACTTTTTCTAATATATCATAATTCCTAAAAAATGCAAGTTCACTTTTGACGACCATTCACAAATTTATCTACAGTGTTTGGTACAGTATTTAAAGCCTTTTCAATTAAATGTGTACTGCTGTTGAGATGTAATACTTGCACCCCATTAGAACCAACTACTAAAAAAGCTACTGGACTAATAGAAACCCCAGCCCCGCTTCCTCCTCCAAATGGATGCCCTTGCTTGTTCTCTTTATGCTGATTTTGCCCACCGTTATGTTTTTCAGTAATGAAACCCCCTTTAAAATCACTTCCACCAGCTCCAAAACCAAAAGCCACTTGAGATACTGTTAATACAACATTTCCGTCAGCTGTTGAAACCGGGCTCCCAACAATTGTATTTACATCTACCATCTCTTTTAAATTTGTCATTGCCGTTTTCATTAAATTTTCAATTGGATGTTCCATTATGTATTGCACCCTTTCCTCATTATTCCTTTTTATACTTTCCAAAATAGAGGAAGTCATACTAACTTTTCCTATTTCAAGAAAACATTTTCCTCCTTTTAATAGATATTACTGCCCGTTAATGCGGGATAAAAAAGAAAAAGAGATACATACTACTATTGAACCTTGTTATGAAAGGAGCCATGACTTTGACTGAGAAATTTGATGATTATAAAAGAAGAGATAGAATAGATAGTGATTATAGTGACTATAAAGAAGAGTATGCCGCTGAGGTTGCACCACAACGCATTGATTATGATTACGATGATAAAGACGATAAAGATGTTGTAAAATCGTCCGCTGCTGGATCAACTGCTGGTTTTATCGCTCTTGCGCTATCTATCTTATCGCTATTTACATTCCCAACACTATTTGGTCTTGTTTCTGTTTTACTCGGTATTTACGCTTATAATCGCGGAGCTACTGTAACTGGCGGTATCGCTGCAGTTGTCGGTGGGATTGCTGCACTTATCGCAATTTTATTCCGAGTAGCACTTATTGGTTTATTGTTCTCCCTTTTCTAAAAAAGAAAAAGGTATCTCGCTTAACGCGGGATACCTTATCCTGTAAACACATCTTCCGATGGATATTTTATTTTTTGTTTTGCTGGTCGCGCTAAAGAGAACACAAGTGTTAATGGTCCAATTAATCCGCAGAACATAACAAACATAATAATACATTTTCCGAATGCCGATAGCTTTGCAGTAATTCCCATCGTTAATCCGACTGTACCAAACGCTGATATTGTCTCAAATAATAATTGAATAAAGCTGAAGTTTTCTGTAAGCATTAATATGAATACCGCCGCTAAAATAAGTATTTGACTGGCAACAGCAATCGCTAAGGCCCTCGTTACTGTCGACATTTTAATTGTACGCTGAAATAAAACAATTTCCTCCTTTTTTCTAAAGAAAGAAAGGACAGATGTAATTAAGATAACAAACGTTGTTAATTTAATTCCTCCACCTGTTGATACACTTCCTGCACCAATAAACATTAAAATCATCGTAAATAATATAGATGATTCTTCCATACCTCCATAGTCAACCGTATTAAATCCAGCTGTCCGCGGGGTAATACCTTGAAAGAAGGAAGCCCATAGTTTTTCATTTAAAGATAAATTCCCTAACGTCTTCACATTATTATATTCCAATACAAAAATTACAATCATTGCTATAACATTTAGCACTACTGTTCCAATAATCATTATTTTTGAGTGAAGTGATAATTTTCGAAAACTGCGACTATACCATATATCAATTAATACGGTAAAACCGAGTCCACCTATTACAATTAAAGAGCAAATCCCAATATTAATAATGGGATCTCCTACATATCTTGTTAAATTATCTGGCCATAAAGCAAAGCCTGCATTATTATAAGATGCAATTACATGAAAAATACTATAGTATAAACCTTTTCCAAAACCAAACTCTGGAATAAAGCGAAACGATAAAAAGATGACCCCAATAAGCTCAATACAAATCGAAAATATAAAGACACGCTTTACTAATTTTACAAGACCACCTATATTTGTTTGATTAAACGCTTCTCCAATTAATAAACGATGGCGTAATCCTATTTTTTTGCCTAATACCCAAACAATTAAAATGGCAATTGTCATAAGACCTAGACCACCTGTTTGAATTAAAAACATAATAACAATTTCGCCAAACATCGTAAATGTACTTGCTGTATCCACTACTCCCAAACCAGTTACGGTCGCTGCTGACGTTGCTGTAAAGAAAGCATCTACCCAACTAATATGTGCTTTCGTTGCGAATGGTAACTTTAATAACAAACCGCCAACCACAATTAAGCAGAAAAAACCTAACGCTAATATTTGTGGTGGGTTTAATCGTATAAGACGATTATACAGCCCTTGTTTTTTTGTTACTTCCATATCACTAACTCCCTTATTAAAGTGAAGCTTTCCCCTCATAAATAAAAAGCTTTTTAAAAGCCCTTAAAGAATTGGGACAAACCTTATATTCTTATAATATAGTTGAGCATAATCCTTTTTTTCATAGATTACAACTTTTATTTATATTCAGACTTCTTTTTTCTTTTATGCTGGAAAACTATATATCCTAACTCAATATTGCTAGCAATAACAATTTCATATGTACTATTTTTCAAATCCCCATATCTTTCACTCTATGTTCACATAGAGGTCACATTCACCTTTTATAGTATATGTATCGAAGCTGTTCCTCCCTAATTTATAAGACATTCCCCAGTGTCTTTGAATAGCTTCCATCCCTAATTAAATTGACATAAATTGTCCCCTTTCCTTGACCATCTTATATGTGATGGTCTTATTTTTTTGTCTTTCTATCTTTTATTTAAAACTTCCTCTCTCTTTCACTCTATGTTCACACAGAGGTCACATCCACCTTTTATAGTATATATATCGAAGCTGTTCCTCCCTAATTTATAAGACATTCCCCAGTGTCTTTGAATAGCTTCCATCCCTAATTAAATTGACATAAATTGTCCCCTTCCCTTGACCATCTTATGTGATGGTCTTATTTTTTTGTCTTTCTATCTTTTATTTAAAACTTCCTCTCTCTTTCACTCTATGTTCACACAGAGGTCACATCTACCTTTTATAGTATATGTATCGAAGTTGTTCCTCCCTAATTTATAAGACATTCCCCAGTGTCTTTGAACAGCTTCCATCCCTAATTAAATTGACATAAATTGTCCCCTTCCTTGACCATCTTATAAATGATGGTCTTATTTTTTTGTCTTTCTATCTTTTATTTAAAACTCCCTCTCTCTTTCACCCTATGTTCACATGAGAGTCACACCTATCTTTTATAGTATATGTATCGAAGTTGTTCCTCCCTAATTTATAAGACATTCCCCAGTGTCTTATAGCAACTTCCATCCCTAATTAAATTGACATAAATTGTCCCCTTCCCTTGACCATCCTATGTGATGGTCTATTTTATTTTCCAAACACAAAATCAATCTATCTGTACTTAAATAAAAACCTAAAAATTCAGAAAATATTGTCAAATTAGGTATTTTTTCGGTATAATTACTTTAGGAAGGAATTTCGCAAAAACAAAAGGGGGATTTTATTGAGACAAACAAAAGCAATCTTAATCGCATTATTTCTAGGTCTAGTTGTTGGACTCACTCTAAATTTAGCCGCTCCATCTATCTTTGATCCACTAAATCAATATGTGTTCAACCCAATTGGTCAATTGTTTATTCGACTTATTAAAATGCTAGTTGTTCCTGTTGTGTTCATTTCTATCGTACTTGGTGCTGCCGGCCTTGGAGATCCGAAACAACTTGGAAGAATCGGTTTAAAATCAATTTCATTCTTTCTCGTAACAACTGCGGTTGCCATCTCTATAGCGGTTACATTTGCACTTATTATAAAACCAGGAGCTGGCGGTAATTTTAAAACAGAAGGTCTTAAGTATGAAGGTGCAAAAACTGAAACATCTTTCGTCGACACATTGCTAAATATCGTACCAGATAACCCAGCAAAAGCGATGGCTGACGGAAACATGTTACAAATCATTGCCTTTGCCGTATTGATTGGACTCGGTATAGCTATTTTAGGAAAACGAGTTCAAGGTATCCATTCATTACTTGAACAGGGCAACGAATTAATGATGTATCTCGTTAATCTCGTTATGAAATTAGCCCCAATTGGAACATTCGGTTTGCTCGCTTCATCCGTTGGTAAAATGGGGCTTGCAGGCGTCGCTGCGATGTTCAAGTATATGATTGTCGTTATGTTAGTACTCATTATTCACGGGGTCTTTGTATATGGTGGCTTATTAAAGGTATTAGCAAAAGAAAGTATTGTTCGTTTCTTTAAACATTTCGGACCAGTAATGGCAATTGGATTTAGTACATCTAGCTCTAATGCATCGCTTCCATTTGCAATGAAAACAGCACAAGATAAGCTTGGCGTTCCAAAAGCGATAAGCTCATTTGTACAACCACTAGGGGCAACTATTAATATGGATGGTACTGCCATTATGCAAGGAGTAGCAACTGTATTTATCGCTCAAGTATACGGAGTTGAACTTACATTACCGCAATTAGCTATGGTCGTATTAACCGCTGTACTAGCTAGTATCGGTACTGCTGGTGTACCAGGTGTTGGACTTGTAATGCTTACAATGGTTTTAAATCAAGTAAATCTACCAGTAGAAGGTATCGCTTTAATTATCGGTATTGACCGTATTCTAGATATGTCTAGAACAGCTGTAAACATTTCTGGGGATGCAATTTGCGCAATGATTGTCGCAAAATCAGAAGAAAAATATAATACTGATCAATCGGCAGCATCGTAAATCAAAAAAGGAGTGAATATATTCACTCCTTTTTTGATTTACTCCCTTTTTTAGAACGATATTCTTTCCCTTTATTATCATTACCAGTTTCAAATTCAGTGCTAAATTCCTGATTAAACTGGCCGGACTTTGGTGATCCTTGATTACCGCTCCCTTTACTACCGTTACGATTCGTCATATTTCTCCCTCCCTTCCTTGTATTAGTAGTATGGCGCTCTATCTTTTTTCATACACATTTTATTTTTTAACATCTATTACACATGAAAGAAGACCTTCCATATATAAGGAAGATCTTCTCTTTCATCACGTAAGCGTTTTCTTGTTTATAATCACTTAAATAAGTTTTTTGGAAATCGAAATCATTACATTCATTTCATCTTCTGAAAGTGTAGAGAATCTTTCTTGTAAATATTGTTTTTTCGCATCTTCCATTTTCGCAACTAAATCTTTCCCTTGTTCTGTAATCTCTAAATACACAACTCGGCGATCTGATGTAGAACGTGAACGAGTTACAAAACCTTTATTAATTAATTTTTCTGTAACAGCTGTAATATGACTATTCGACACATTTAATTCATTTGCTACACGCGATACCATTTCTTTATTCGTACGATTTAATATTCTCAGGACGATGAATTCATTCCACGGTATGTAACCACCGAATATTTTTCCGATATCATTACGCAATGTGCGAAACATAGCAAACACATTTGTCGATAGTTCTTCCATTAATTGCTCTCGATTTTGAGACAACTTTGACAGCTCCTTTTATTTCATTTAGTTAAATAAAAACCTTATTAATAATTTTACATGAAATCTTACTTTTTGTCACCTTATTTTCCCATAATTCGTAGTTTTTTAATATGTATTTCATGATAAAATGAAGTTAACCTCCAGAAAAAGGGGGTATTTTAATGCATGAGGAGGAGAAATTCTCAAATCTCAGCCTAAAAGATAAAACGATTATCATTAGTATTATTGCTCTTTTTCTCATTATAATTTTTGCATTTATATTTTTTGTATATGTAGGAATCTTTCAAATTACAGGTATCGAGTATAGTTCACGTACTGCGTTACTTCTCTTTTTTTTATTAATCACTTTCTTAGACAGTATTACATTTTTCATCTTCAGTTTCTTCAAAGCGCTGCTATATCCACTGACACAAAACATGCCAAATTGGATTTCTATTACTCTTTTCTCATTCATTGAAATTACACTAGATTGGTTCGTCATTCATACTGCTGATGATTGGATAGAAAGCGTACAAATGTCCAACATAGCTGAATTATGTGTCGTACTATTCTTTTTCCTCTTAAATAAATTATTAAGTGACGAGAAAGAGTAAGAATACAAGCTTTTCTATATAAAAATTGGTACAATGAAAGCAAATCTTACTAAAGAGGTGTTAATTATGAACTTACAACAATGGGCTGATAAAGGTATGTCCTTTGATACATATGTGAATGAAATGCAAGTAAACCAATACGAGCTACTACACATTTACAATAACTTTTTAATTCCAAATGAATTACTTCCTGTATTAGAAGAACGTCAAAATGACGGCTGGCGTGTTATCGTATTAACTGCTGATTGGTGTGGCGATGCTCTTTTATGCGTACCTGTTATGAAACGAATTTCTGAAGTTGCAAATATTGAAATGAGTTTATTAATTCGCGACGAAAACTTAGAATTAATGGATCAATATTTAACAAATGGAACAGCACGTGCGATTCCAATCTTTATTTTCATTGATAAAGATGGAAATGAACAAGCCGTCTTTGGACCACGCGCTCCAAAAGTACAAGAATTAGTAACTTCAATGCGCGCTACATTACCTGAAAAAGAAGATCCAACATTCGAAGAAAAACAAAAAGAAATGTATGCTAATTTCCGTGCTACATTAGCTGATGATACTTCTCTTTGGGAGCATGTAATGGAAAATATGGTGGAAAAAATAGTAAAATAAAAAACCTGCCGAGCTCGGCAGGTTTTTTTATTACATAATGAAGAAATAGAATACCGCAGCTAAAATGAAACGATAATAAGCGAACGGTGTTAGTTTTACACGAGATAATAATTTCAAGAATGAAACAATTGCAAGCATCGCAACAACGAATGCAGTTACAAATCCTGTTACAAATAGCGTTATATCTGCTGAGCTTAATACATCCCAGCTTTTAATTAAATCTAATCCACTTGCAGCTACCATCATCGGTACCGCTAAAATGAACGTATATTCAGCTGCCGCTGTATGCGACACGCGAGCTAATAAACCACCACTGATTGTAGAACCAGAACGAGAAAATCCTGGCCAAAGAGCTAAACATTGAAACATTCCAATTGTAAATGCCTGTTTATATGTGATTTCATCTAACGTTCTTGCTGTACTTGGTTTTGAAAACTTCTCAGCAACAATCATTAAAATACCACCGGCTACTAAGCTAATAACAACTGGTCCTGGACCAAATAAAACCTCTTTAATAGTGCTATGGAATAATACGCCAAGTATCCCGGCAGGAATCATCCCGATAATAATATGTAATAAATTTAACGATGGTCCGTCTGTTACTTTACCTATTCCAACTAACGACCATAGACGCTTCCAAAATATAACAACAACTGCTAAAATCGATCCCAATTGGATAACAACTTCAAAAACTTTCGCTCTCTCATCGTCAAATCCAATTAAATGTCCTGTTAAAATCATATGTCCTGTTGATGATACTGGTAGAAACTCTGTTAACCCTTCAACAGCACCCATGATTAAACCAATTAACCAATCAGCCACAAGTAGTGCCTCCTTAATAACAAATAATATGTAATTTTTTCACACCTTATCATAATACCTTATCCCTTTTCAAAGTGCATCCTTTTTTTATTGGTTTCATATGTTGTAGGCGCGTATTTCTTTTCTAATCTTTGATTAAATTGTATGATAGTAAGAGTTTGTTTTTTTATATGGAAAGGGGATTTTATGAAAGAAACTACTTCATTTTCACAAAAGTTAAAGCAATTTGTATTACTATTTTTTCCGATTTTCGTAACGCAAATGTCATTATTTGCGATGAGTTTTTTTGATACAACAATGTCAGGACATGCAAGTCCAACTGATTTAGCAGGTGTTGCAATTGGAACAAGTATATGGCTTCCAGTTAGTACGGGATTAACAGGAATTTTAATGGCTACTACTCCCATTGTTGCACAACTCGTCGGATCCAAGAAAAAAAAGGACGTTCCCCACGTTGTCATACAAGCAGTTTATTTAGCAATTTGTGCTAGCTTCGTTGTTATCCTCATCGGTTTCTTCGTCGTTTCACCTATTTTAAACGGCATGCGCTTAGAAGAACCTGTGGAACGAATTGCAGCTCAATTTTTAAGTATTATCGCAATAGGAATTATACCTTTATTCACTTACACTGTTTTACGTGGATTTATTGATGCATTAGGAAAAACTCGAACAACGATGATTATTACATTACTATCATTACCAATTAACGTAATATTAAATTACCTATTAATTTTTGGTAACTTCGGTTTCCCAAAGCTTGGTGGTGTCGGAGCAGCAATTGCTTCCACTGCAACATATTGGTGCATTTTAATTATTACAGTCATTATTATTCAGACGAAAGAGCCTTTTGCCTCTTTCAACATTTTCAAACAATTATATCGCCCTTCTCTTTCTAGTTGGACAGCATTCTTAAAGCTTGGCGTTCCTATCGGATTTGCTATCTTTTTTGAAACGAGTATTTTCGCTGCGGTAACGCTCATGATGAGTAATTTTAGTACGACAACTATTGCAGCTCACCAAGCAGCTATGAACTTTGCTTCCTTGTTATATATGACTCCGCTCAGTTTAGCAATGGCAATGACTATTGCAGTCGGATTCGAAGTTGGAGCAAAACGTTACGATAATGCAAAACAATACGGACTGATTGGAATTGGATTAGCCCTTGCCTTTGCTTTATTATATTCAATTCTTCTCTACTTCTTTGATAATCAAATTGCTTCTATTTATACGACAGATGCAAAAGTTCATCATTTAGCAAAAGAATTTCTTATTTTTGCGATTTTATTTCAAATTTCAGATGCAATTGCAACCCCTGTACAAGGAGCTCTGCGTGGTTATAAAGATGTAAATGTTGCTCTAATTATGACTTTAATTGCTTATTGGATAATAGGTCTACCACTAGGTTACATATTAGCAACATATACAGAATGGGCCGCAAAAGGTTATTGGATCGGTCTTATTATCGGTCTAGCATTTGGCGCTGCCTTCCTCCTTATCCGTCTCTTTCAAGTACAACGAAAATATACAACACAAAACAGCCGCTAATAATAAAGCGGCTGTTTTCTTTATGCATATTTTTTCTTGTAACGTATAATATAATGAAAAAGAAAGGTGGGTACATATGGACGACAAAGAAAAAAAGCAATCATTCGATGAAGAATTTGCCCCTGAAATTTCACCTGGATATCGGCAAGATGTACATAAGCCACCTAAATATAAAAACACTTCGTTTTTAATGGGCATTACCATTTTCGCTGCTGTATTACTCATACTTATCATTTTCGTTTATTTTTGATGAAAGGTGGCCTATTATATGAAGAAACAAAATTCCAATCGTTCCAAAAGAACTGTTAAAACACAAAAAGGATATGCAGGCGATTCTGTTCATACACTTAAACAAGTGGAGCAAGGAAATTTATATATTGCTCAAAAAGAACTTGGTCAACAAAATGAAAATCTTTAAAGGTCCTTGATTCCTTAAGGGCCTTTTTATTCCGCATTAAGTAGTACACCCCAAAATGATCTATTGAGCAATGAATTTCCTTTATTGTACGCGCTGCTTTTGTTCTAGCACCATAAATATATTATTAACCTTTACAATTTTCACTTCATAATTCAATTTCATTTCGCTTCTCTTACCATTTTCAGTACCCGCAACGTACGCTACAGCTTGATAGAGAAAACTCTCATCTTTCTCTTCACGTATCTCCTCGTTTGTAAATTTATACTCTAACTCTTGAAAACGATTTGGATAATAATTTCCCATTAATTGTTCATACCCTCTATTCAAAAATATTTCTTCACCTTTTCGTTTCACATCTTCTTTATTATTAAACTCAAACACTGATAGTTGTTCAGTCACAAAATGCTCTCCTACCTTTTTCATTTCATTATGAGTTAAATTTTCTATACTTTTATTCTTTAACTCCTTATTTAATCCGTACTGATCAATCGGTTTAAAGGTAGCAAAAACCTCCTCTTTATATGACCAAAACAATACAAAAGCGATACATAGAGAAATGATTAACAGTCTTTTTTTCGTAATACTCCCGCCCTTCTTCATAATGATAGCTATATTTTAACATATAGAAAGAAAATTCTGATATTATAAAGTAGAATAACTTAACTCAGAAACGAGGAACAATTATGGACTCTTACAAACATTATATAAAAGAAGCTTTGCCTAATCTTTCTATACATTCATATAAACAAAATGAAGAAGGTTGGGATAATGTAGCAATTATAGTAAATGATGAGCTACTGTTTCGTTTCCCGCGAAAACAGGAATTTGCAATGCGAATTCCGTTAGAAAAAGAACTATGCACAATTCTCACTCAATCACTACAAGAAATCGAAGTTCCACAATATCACCTAATTTATAAAAATGAATCTGATGAGGTTCCTCTTTGTAGTTACTATACTCTCATTCATGGTGAACCATTAAAAACAGAAATAGTTGCCACGCTGGAGGATACAGAGCTGCAAGCAATTATTACACAATTAGCTACTTTCCTTGCTGCTCTACATAGTATTCCTCTAAAAAGTGTTACAGCGTTAGGATTCCCTATTGAAAAAACACTTACCTACTGGAAAGAGCTACAAACTAAATTAAATCAGTATGTTACTAACAATCTTACTTCGTTCCAGAAATCAGCCTTAAATCGTTTATTCGAGAATTTCTTTGCCTGTCTAGCTACATCTAAATTTCAAAATACAATCATTCACGCTGATTTTACACATCATCACATTTTATTTAACAAGCAGAACAAACGCATTTCAGGTGTTATCGATTTTGGTGATGCGCAAATTGGCGATCTTGCTTTTGATTTTGCAGGACTATATTATGATTTCGGACATGAGTTTACTACATCTGTATATGAACAGTACAGTACACTTATTTCTCATCATGATCCATTACTCATTCACCGCATTACTACCTTTTATCAATATAGTCCTTTACTACATAATATTATTTATAACTTTGAATCAGAGAATGAACTCGAATTCATTACAAGTACAGAACAACTAAAAACGATATTACAGGGATGAGATTACATTCTCTCCCTATATACTCTCTCCTCATACATCATTAACTTTTTATCCATTTCAACAATAACTTTATACAATTGAAATGCCTGTAAAATTTGCAGTTGAATTTCAAAAGGAGCATTTTGTTCTTTTAACCATTGAAATACTTTCGTTTCATCTTTCATTGATTATTCCTCCCTTTATCCCGCTATTTGCGGGTAGCCCGATTGACCCCCACTGATTAAAGTTTCACTTTATTAAAATCTGCTACAAATATACCGTAAATGATGAAAAGCTTTTCATGTCAATAACAAAAAAGGATGCAAAGTTGCATCCTTTAATGAACTATATTTTTCTTCTGTTTCGCTTCTTTCTTTACTTCTTCCCCTTGGCATTCACTACGAAACGCACAACTTATACACTCAGAACGAAAATGACGCTCTGTATAATGCTCAGGTTGCTGTAACATTTCTTTCATTCTAGATAACTCAGCCATTCCAGTTATAATATCTTCCTGTTTCGGAATGTACTCATACTTAGTTCCTTCTATTAAATTAATAACTTCAATTTTTCCTGGAAGAACGCCGAAAGCTTTATAACTGAATACTGTCATTAGCTTCTGACAAAGAGCAAGCATTTCCTCATCCGCATCGACAACATACTTTTTAATTACAAACGACTCAGCATTCCACTCACCAACTTCAAATGTCAATGACATGTGGACACCTAACTCTTCCATATATGTTTGAAACTTCTCGTATAAAAACAATGGTGGTGTCTGACTATCATCCCTTTCAACAAACTGTAATAAGTGATCCGTTAGCTTCGCTAATACAATATAGTACTCCGTCTTCGAAGCAAACATATTAATCCTTACTTTTTTCCAATACTTTTCTATTAATATTAAAAGTACAATTTTCGTTTGTTGACCCGCAGGTAGCGTGTAATACTCGTTAATAATTTGATTCACAATCATTTGCACTATTTGTTGCCATTCAAATGAAGAAGGTTCTCTTCTTTTTATATGACGAAAATAAAATTTATGCGGACACCGCATAAAATCATACAAATGATAATCTGTCATCGTTTTGATTGAGATTTTCTCATGCACTTGTTCTTCAGCTCCCTTCTGCCATTAAGAAAGGTGTTTTACAAATTCAGCTCCAAACTGTAAACATTTTTCTACATCTTCATCTTCTGGCGTTAATTCTACTTTTAGTCCTTCTAACACAACTGCTGCCCCGCGCTCTTGTAGCTTTTCTATTAAAATGTCAACCGCCACTCCGTATTTCGGATAAGCCGAATCACATGATCCGAATACTGCCGCTTTTTTCCCAGTTAAATCAATAGAATCCATTGCATCATAAAAATCTAAGAAATCATCAGGAAGATCACCATCTCCCCATGTGTATGCACCTAAAATAATTCCATCATACTGTTCCAATATAGAAGCTTCTGGTGAATCCATAATATCAATAACTTCAATTTCATTTTCTGTTTCACGAATTACGCCGGCAATATGGTCAGCCATTTCCTCTGTATTTCCACTCATACTTGCAAAAATCATTACTAACTTACTCAACTGAACCTCTCCCTTTACTTTGTATCTCTTTTTCTGTTTGAATGCTCTTCTTCTCATCTACATATTCAGACCGAATTACATTTCGTTGCCATTCCATATGCTGATCAACATCTTTATTTTTATCTTTTAATCCCCTCCGTAGAAGGTGAAATTTTTTTCTCATTAACATGTCGCATCCATCCTATTGATAATAATTATCAATTTCAACTATATTTAGATTAATTGACATTGATTATCAATGTCAACAACTATTTTTAAAAAAATGATTAAAATGTACAAGCTTGTCCGTTAGCTATTCATATACTATAAATGAGCATAGTTCTTTCTCAGCCCTCTCTGACGGAAAGAAATAAAAGCAACTGCGATAGAGCGCAGTTGCCTTTTTTTGTTTTTCTATGATTTTAGTAATCTTATAGTCGTCTCTAAAAATAGCTCCACTCCACAAATTAATGCTGATTCATCCACGTCAAATTTCGGATGGTGATGTGGATAACAAGTATATATATTTTCATTACCTGTTCCTAATTTAATGAAACAACCGGGTGCTTTTCTTAAATATGCTGAAAAATCTTCCCCACCCATAGAAGGTTCAAGCTTCACAACACGCTCATTCCCAAACAAATGTAGTGCACTTTCTTCTACTATTTTCGTAATATATTCATCATTAATAACCGGATCATATCCATATCGATACGTATATGTATACGATCCTCCATGTGCTTCTGTAATTCCTTTCACAATTTTTTCGATTTTCCCTTCTGCTTCCACCCTCAATGCTTGATTAAATGAACGAACAGTTCCCATTAAAGTTGCTGTACTAGGAATAATATTGTCAGCCACTCCCCCATGAAACTGCGTAACTGAAACGACTCTTTGCATGAAAGCACTTGTATTTCTAGATACGATATGTTGTAGATTTGTAATAATCTGCGCTCCGATAGCGATAGGATCAATCGTTTCTTCTGGCCGCGCCGCATGCCCTCCTTTGCCTTGGATCTCAACTGTAAATACGTCTGGTGCTGCCATCATCGGTCCATATACAATTCCTACATTCCCACTTTCCAAGCCAGACATAACATGTAAACCTATTACATAATCAACACCGTCCATAACACCCGCCTCGACCATTTCTTGTCCACCACCAGGGTATACTTCTTCTGCATGCTGAAAGAATAGACGAATTTCTCCTACAAACTCTTCCTTCATATTATTAAGCACCTCTGCAGTACTTAATAATATAGCTGCGTGAGCATCGTGCCCACATGCATGCATCATTCCTTTATTCACAGATGTATAAGATTTACTTGTCTCCTCTTGAATTGGCAAAGCATCTATATCAGCTCGAATCGCAATTACTTTCCCTTGCTTCACACCCCTTTTGATTGCTAGTACACTATACTTCGTCGGTCTCGTTACTTCAAAAGAAGAAAATGAGCATAATGTATCATATATAAATTGCGAAGTTTCTTTTTCATGAAATGATAATTCCGGATACTTATGAAAATGCCTTCTCCATTTCACGATATTTTCTTCCGAAATTAGACTCTTCCACACTCTATTCATGATAATTTCCTCCTTTTCAAAAGAACTAGAAATTTAAAATTTTACTCCGTCTTAAATGATTAATAAAAACAAATACTGCATTTTTACGTATTCTTATAGTCCACTTTTATGTATTCACACAATCCACTTTCTATTTACATGTCAAACCCATTACAAATTCATGCTGAATGTAATATAATTGCTAAGTTAGGGATTTTCTTTTTTAGTATTTAGTGCTAATATCAGAAAAGAGCCTTTTGACTTATTTTTACCTAAAATGTGGGATTTTGTTTTTTTCACAATAATGTAGGACATGATACCTACAAAGAGCTATTATTTCATTAAGAGAGGGAAAGACATGGAAAGATTAAAAGAGATATGGTCTCGACCACTCACACAATGGGTTGCAAAGACGGTTTATTATCTTGCAATTTTATTTGCATTACTTTGGTTGTATGGATTCCATGATACAAACACAAGTACATTTATTTACAATGAATTCTAGGGTGGGAACGTTATGAAGTTATTAGAACAAATTGAAAAGTGGGCTGCAGAAACGCCTGATCAAACCGCTTTTGTTTGGCGAGATGCGAAAATTACGTACAAACAATTAAAGGAAGATTCTGATGCGTTAGCACATTGGATTTCTTCTGAGTATCCAGACGATCGTTCACCAATTATGGTGTATGGCCATATGCAACCTGAAATGATTATTAACTTTTTAGGATGTGTAAAAGCTGGACATGCTTACATTCCTGTAGATTTATCTATCCCAGCTGATCGTGTACAACGTATTGCTGAAAATTCTGGTGCGAAATTACTTTTATCGGCAACAGCAGTAACTGTAACTGATTTACCAGTTCGCATCGTAAGTGAAGACAACTTAAAAGATATTTTCTTTACTCATAAAGGGAACACTCCAAATCCTGAACATGCGGTAAAAGGTGATGAGAACTTCTACATTATTTACACATCAGGAAGCACAGGTAATCCGAAAGGGGTTCAGATTACTTATAACTGCCTTGTTAGCTTTACAAAATGGGCTGTAGAAGATTTCAACTTACAAACAGGGCAAGTATTCTTAAACCAAGCACCTTTCTCATTCGATTTATCTGTAATGGATATTTACCCATCATTAGTAACAGGTGGTACACTTTGGGCAATCGATAAAGATATGATTGCGCGTCCAAAAGACTTGTTTGCTTCTTTAGAGCAATCGGATATTCAAGTATGGACTTCCACACCTTCTTTCGCTGAAATGTGTTTAATGGAAGCATCTTTCTCTGAGAATATGCTACCGAACATGAAAACATTCTTATTCTGCGGTGAAGTGTTACCAAATGAAGTAGCTAGAAAATTAATTGAGCGTTTCCCGAAAGCAACAATTATGAATACGTATGGTCCAACAGAAGCTACTGTCGCTGTAACAGGTATTCACGTGACAGAAGAAGTGCTTGATCAATACAAATCACTTCCAGTTGGCTATTGTAAATCAGACTGTCGCCTTCTTATTATGAAAGAAGATGGCACGATTGCACCTGATGGTGAAAAAGGTGAAATCGTAATTGTCGGTCCAAGCGTAAGCGTTGGATATTTAGGAAGCCCTGAATTAACAGAAAAAGCATTTACTATGATTGACGGTGAGCGTGCCTATAAAACAGGCGATGCTGGCTATGTTGAAAATGGTCTTCTATTCTATAATGGTCGTCTTGATTTCCAAATTAAGCTGCATGGTTATCGAATGGAATTAGAAGAAATTGAGCATCACCTTCGTGCGTGTTCTTACGTAGAAGGAGCAGTTATCGTTCCAATTAAAAAAGGTGAGAAATACGATTATTTATTAGCGGTTGTTGTTCCTGGGGAGCATTCGTTTGAAAAAGAATTCAAATTAACATCTGCAATCAAAAAAGAACTCAATGAGCGATTACCAAACTACATGATTCCACGTAAATTCATGTATCAATCTTCTATTCCAATGACACCAAATGGAAAGGTAGATCGCAAAAAATTATTGAGTGAGGTTACAGCATGACCGCATATGGATCATTTTATTTTTTCGCTATAGTGGGCATTTTATTAATACCTACTATCATAGCTGGATTAAAAGGTAAAATGTTGCGTAAATATAATGCCGTTTTAACATTAGTCATGATTGCTATTATCTTCTCGGATAAACCGAAGCAAGCGATTATGTTAGCTGCATTTATTATTTGGCAATATGTCCTTATTAAAGGCTATTTAATTTTAAGAAAACAAAATAATAGTACATTCACATTTTGCATAGCTGTTATTTTATCGATTTTGCCTCTTATTTTGGCAAAAATCGCACCATTTGCATCGTTATTACCTGAGTTAAAACTTGTTGTTTTTCTAGGTATATCTTACGTAACATTCAGAGCAGTTCAAATGGTATTTGAAGTTCGCGATGGTTTAATTAAAGAGCTTTCTTTCTTTAACTTCTGGGAATTCGTTTTATTCTTCCCTGCGATTTCAACAGGACCTATCGATCGTTACCGAAGATTCCAAAAAGATATTCAAAAGCCACCTAGCGCTGAAGAATATCAAAATTTACTATATACAGGACTAAATCGTATTTTCCAAGGTTTCTTGTATAAATTTATTATTGCTTACTTAATAAAGCAATATTGTATGGATCCAGCATTCGCTCAACACGATACAATCTTTTCAAATATGATTTACATGTATAGCTATAGCTTATATCTATTCTTTGATTTTGCTGGTTATAGCTCTTTTGTAATTGGTGTAAGTTATATGATGGGAATTAAAACGCCAGAAAACTTTAATAAGCCATTCCTTAGTCGTAATATTAAAGACTTCTGGAACCGCTGGCACATGAGTTTATCATTCTGGTTCCGTGATTTTATTTACATGCGTTTCGTCTTTTTTGCAACGAAGAAAAAGTTAATTAAGAACCGTTACACAATTTCGTATATCGGTGCATTTTTAAACTTTTTCATTATGGGAATTTGGCATATCCAAGGAAGCGCTGTTGCGCAGTATATTATTTATGGTCTATATCATGCCGCACTGTTTATTTTATTCGATATTTTCGAACGAAAAAACAAGAAGCATAAGTTTTGGCCAAACACTAAATTTACACGCATCCTTGCGATTGTAATTACGTTCCACGTTGTATGTTTCGGTTTCCTAATTTTCTCTGGACACCTTAACAGATACTTTTAATGCACCCTTCTTATTCCATTAAGAAGTTGCACATATAATATATTTCGGATATAAAGGAGATTTTAAAAATGGCAGAATTCAAAGAGCAAGTATTAGATATTTTAGAAGAAGTATGTGAAAACGATATTGTGAAAGAAAACTTAGATGTTCAATTATTTGAAGAAGGTATCCTTGATTCTTTCGCTGTAGTATCTTTATTAGTTGAATTCCAAGAGCGTTTAGATATTGAAGTTTCTATTTCTGATTTTGACCGTGACGAGTGGGCTACACCAAACATGGTTATTAAAAAGTTGGAAGAAATCCGATGAACAAAGCAAAATTTGGTCCGATGCTTTTAGCATTGGCCCTTTTTGCTGTATTCTTACTTATTCCAACGCGCTTCCTACTTCCACTTTTAAGTGATGAAAAAGTAGAACAAGCTGCTACTTCTTTAAAAGAAGAAAAAATTCAAAGTATGATTTTACAGCAAAAGATGTTAGCAGATCCAAAATATCTTCCGATGTACGGTTCATCGGAATTCGCACGTATGGATGCTTTCCATCCATCTAATTATTTTAAAGTAAAGCCTGAAGGATTTACGCCATTCCTTCTTGGACGCGGCGGAACACAAGACCTTGTACATGTGTTAAACTTCGCATCTACAATGGATCAATTGAAAGATAAGAAAATGGTATTCGTTCTTTCTCCGCAATGGTTTGTACCACAAGGTATTGATGAAACGCACTTTGCACCTAACTTTTCAAAGCAACAAGGTTACCATTTCATTTTCAACAATGATTTAAAACCTGAAATGAAAAAACAAATTGCAAAGCGTTTATTAAACTTTGAGATTGTAAAAAAAGAAACTTTATTAAAAATTTCGCTTGAAGGCATTGCTTATGATGATACGAAGTATAAAGTAAAAGCACTTGCTGCTAAACCTTTCGCTTATATTTATCGTAACATTTTAGATCGTAAAGATTTATTTACAGCTATGTTTAATATTAAACCGCACAAAGAAAAGCTTGATCCTTCATTAAAACAAATGAACTGGGAAGAGGCTCGTAAACATGCGGATCAAACAGGTGCAGTAGAATCTGGATCTAATGAATACGGTATTGAAGATGATTATTTCAATAGCAAAATTAAGAAAAAATTAAAGCAACGTGAAGGTTACTTAAAAAATGATGCTTATGACCAATCGCCAGAATATGAAGATTTACAAATTGTACTTGATTTATTAAAACAATCTGGTGCAAAACCACTCTTCATTTCTGTTCCTGTCAAAGGTCCTTGGTACGACTACGCTGGATTCCCGAAAGAACGCCGCGAAGCATACTATAAGAAAGTTCATGAGCAAATCGAAAAAGCTGGTTATCCAATTGCCGACTTCTCAAATCATGAATACGATAAATACTTCTTAAAAGATCATATGCACTTAGGTTGGAAAGGCTGGGTTTACATCGACGAAGCCATCCAACAATTTTATAAAGCAAACTAATGAAAAGACCGCTTGAATTACTCAAGTGGTCTTTTTGTATATATTTTGTAATTGCTCGATTGCATTCTCCGCTTCTTTCATAACTCGCTCCACTACATGCTGAGCTGATTCGATTCGTGCCAACGATGCTGCCTGTCCTGCCCAAAGTGACATATATTCTTCCTTATTTTGCTTCGCTGCCTCTTGGCGTATTTTAGAAGTTAATACGTTTTGCACTGGATACATCGGAAGCCCTTCTTCTTTTCCTTCATGTCTCTCTATAAATTCATTCCGGATACCCCGTGCATATTTCCCGGAAAACGCACGAGTTACCGTTGTGCTCGTATCTGTACTATGTAAAACCGCTTCTTTATACACATCGTGCGTAATACTCTCTTCACTTGTTAAAAAGGCCGATCCCATTTGAACACCTTCTGCTCCTAGTGCCAATGCCGCAACAAGCCCTTGTCCGTTCATTACACCACCTGCTGCGACAATTGGGATATGCGGAACAGCCCCTACTAACTGAGGTATTAACGCAAAAGTACCAATCATAGCATCTTGTTCTTTCCCGACAAATGTTCCTCTATGCCCCCCTGCCTCGCTGCCTTGACCGACAATTATATCTACCCCTAATTCTGCAAGTACTTTTGCTTCTGTCACATGGGTAGCTGTTCCGATAACCTTTATTCCACTTCTTTTTAAGTCATCTATTTCTTCTTTTTCTAACGTTTGAAATGCAAAGCTAACGACCGGTACTTTTTCTTCTAATAACACTTGTAATTGTTCCTTATAGCTTTTTGGAAGCTTTAACGTTCCTTCTACTTCTATACCTAATTCTCTATTCACTCCGCTTAGTAATATTTTCGCCTCATTTACCTTCTCTTCTTCTATTTGTATCTCTTTCGTTACAAGTAAATTAACACCGAAAGGCTTATCTGTTAGTTCTCTTATTCTATAAATCGCTTCACCAATTTGTTCTGGGCTCATATAGCCCGCCCCAAGCGTCCCTAATCCTCCGCTATTACTTACTGCTGCAACGAGTTCTGGCGTCGTAATCGCGCCTGCCATACCGGCTTGAACAACAGGATACTCAATTTTTAATATGTCTGTTACTCGACTTGTAAACATCATTTTCCCTCCTATTTCCCTTATATCTTCTTTATTTGATAAGCTTTCCCCTGCTTTTGCAAGGGTTGAACTTCATATGAAGCGAATATATTGAAAGAGAAGGAGGCTGAGCTTAATGATTTATCCAAATGTATTAAAACAAGGTGATACAGTAATGATTATTGCACCATCTGGTCCACCTACAATCGAAAATGTATTAAAAGGTGTGAATGTATTACAAGAGATGGGGTTATCCGTAATAATCGGGAAGAGTGTTTACGAGAAATATGGATTTTTAGCCGGAAGTGATCAAGTTCGGCTTGACGATATACATGAAGCATTTACAAATAATGAAGTGAAGGCAATTTTTTGTGCACGAGGTGGTTATGGAAGTGCTCGTCTTCTTCCTCACATTCAATATGAAGTTATTAGGCAGAATCCAAAAATCTTTTGGGGATATAGCGATATTACAGCTTTACATACTGCTGTTTCACGTTATGCAAAGCTTATAACATTTCATGGTCCGATGATTGAAGAACTAGGAAAAGGTATTGATTCCCTATCTTTATCCTCTTTTAATCAGCTATTCCATCCGTATTCAACCATTTTATCTGCATCAGAATGTATCGTACCTAGCTCCCACAGTACAGTTACAAGTACGTTAGTTGGAGGAAATTTAGCTGTGTTAGCAAGTATAATTGGCTCGCCCTACGAGATAAATACGGACAATACACTTTTATTACTTGAAGACATTGGTGAAGAACCGTACCGCATTGACCGTATGTTAAATCAGCTACTTTTATCTGGAAAGTTTAATGAATGCAGGGGCGTTATTTTCACAAGTTGTCACGACTGCACTCCTTCAAAGCCATCTCAATCATTGCAAACAATATTATATGAATATTTCGCGCCATATCATATACCTGTCCTATTCGATTTACCAATTGGACATATAAGTCCAAACATCGGTATTCCACTTGGAGCTACAGCGACAATAAACACGAATAATAAAACAGTCTCTATTTCTTCTGGTATAGCCACTTCATATTCAAATTAAAAAGTAAAAGGAAAAGCGATTACGCTTTTCCTTTTACTTTTACTTATAATAATTAAAAATTCGTCCAGATGCGATATCTGCAATTTCTTCTGGAATAAATGTTTTACCTATATCAGTGCCAACATTTAATACAGCTGTAGCATCTTTCTCAATGCTACCAAATAACTCTTTCCCACGTATCGTAATAAGGGGCGTTCCTTCTGGCAACACATCTTTTACAAATTCCATTTGTGTAAAGAACGGAACGATCCATCTACCTTCTCCTTGGAAATGACGCAAACGAAGTATTCCTTCTGTTGCCCCGTCCTCTGCTTCTAGTGAACCAGCAACATAAAACTCAGTAGATAAGAGCAATTCATAAAATTCCTTTTGCTTCTGTTTATCATCCCCTGCTACAACAAGTACCTCTTCTAATTTCTTTACTGAAATTTGCTCCATATGATGCCACCCCTATTTTCAAAATGATTGTACTTAGATTATACGAAATATTCTTATTTTTTTCTACATAATTCGCAATTATTTTCTTAAAATAATTTTAACACTTCTTTTGTCGTCACAATCGTAGCAAACTCTTCATGTAAATTTACAAGTGTCATATTGTGAATATCTTCTGCACTATACTCTTTACCATCTAAACCTATACGGTTAAAAGTAGCCGTTGCATCACTCACTAAATATGTTGTAAATCCTAAATTCCCTGCCATTCGTGTCGTAGTTTCCACGCAATGATTTGTCGTTAATCCTACAACCACTACTGCATTACATTTGTTCTTTCTTAATTGCTCTTCTAAATTTGTCCCAATGAACGCGCTGTTAACGAATTTCTGAATAACCACTTCACCAAGTAGTGGTTGCACTTCTTCTTTAAAGTTTACCATTTCCGCTCTCTCATAAAACATTGACTGAGCATTTTCTTTATTTACATGTTGAATATGAAAAACTGGTCGTTCCCTTTTTCTCCATTCTTCTAACAAAATTCTCATGTTTTCTTCAGCAAAAATATTATTTCTCTCGCCCCAATCTGGTAATTGAAATGCCTTTTGTACATCGATTATGATAAGTGCTATTTGATTTGTCATCATTTCCCCCTTAATTTGGCTGTAATTGAAATAGAAAACCAAGTTGTTGTGACGCAGTAATAAAGCAAACATAGGCGCAAAGCTCTACAATTTCTTTTTCTGTCCAATATTGTTTTAATACGTGAAACATAGTATCATCTATTGCTTTTCGGTTATGAACAAATGTATGCGCAAAAGTAACGGCTACACCAATCTCCTCTGCCTTTTGCACATCATCAGGTCTTCCCTTTGCCATACAGTACGGACATTCATTCCCATACGCTAATGTTCTTCTCACTTGCTCCTTCAACTCTGCTGAAAGAGTTCCTTTATTGTACAGTGTATCTTCTAACTTACTCCACGAGTGTAATATATCCGAATTATGCCCTAATAACTTTTGAAACTTTGTATCTCCTACATTTGATAATGAAATTCTCTCCATCATTTTCCCTCCTATTTCCTTCTGTTTTATTGTAAAATAAATAACGTTCACTTTACATTTCATATGAATCTTAATTTATATTTTTCCTTTACAAAAATCATTATTTTACTGGAGGTATATTTACAAATGCAACTAGACCGTGTTGATCGAAAAATTTTAAATGAATTATATAATGATAGTCGCCTTTCTATGCGTGAATTGGCGAAACGAGTAAACTTATCTGCTCCGTCTACTGCAGAACGTGTTCGTAAACTTGAAAGTGAAGGCGTTATTCAAAAATATACAATCGATATCGACTATAAAAAAGCAGGACTAGTTTTAGATTGTATTTTAGAAATCACTTTAAAAAATGGTGATACAACACGTATGCAACAGTTTATTCAGTCTTATCCATCTGCAAGTTTTTGTTACCGAGTGACAGGAAGCTTATGCTACATTGTAAAAATTTCTGTTCCTTCACTCGTTGAACTTGAAGAATTTATCAATGATGTTTCTTCATATGCAACGACAGTTTCTCATATCGTATTATCAGAAGTATCTCTTACTCCTGATATAGAACATATCTTCCCAGAAGATTAATTTATTTTTATTCATAAATTATAAAAAAACCCCTTACAATAAGAATAAAAATAATATATTATGTATTAAAATACATAAAATTCGAGAAAGGGGCTTTACATTGAAAATCTGGTTTTATGAAAAAACGGCACAATTAGATGACTTGCTTGGTATTTGGGACAATGTTCCGACCATCCCGCGAATTGGTGAAAAAGTGGAGATTTTAAAGACAGTCCGCACTGTTACAGATATTAAATATGTAAAGAATGGTAATAATTTTCGTGTAGAAATTATTACAAATTAAAAAGTAGCTCCTAAGAGCTACTTTTTAATTATCTATTATGTGCTTTCTTTATAACGATTTTATCTTCTTCTACAGCTACTGTTACATAATCATTTTCTTCTAACCGAAGCTTATTTACAGCCTCATCTGGTAACTCTATGGCCATCAATCTATCGGTTACAATCACTTGACTATACACTTCATTTTCTTGTGATGAATTCACTACTTTTTGCTCATTTATAAAACGTACTGGTGGCACGCCAACTTCTTTTACTGTACGCCATTGTTTCCAAACATACGGAATTAACCATAGTAATCCAACAACTGTAAGACCGATACCAATCCATAAATTACTTTGCGCTTGTAATTCAGTAATTGAGATTGTACCACTTTCTTCTCCACCGAAAAATTGCATACTTGTTGCAATCAAATTATTTAGAGCGTGCACAGCTATATTCGTCCATATATTTTTTGTCTTTATGTATAAAAGACACATAACGACACCAAACATGAACGCACCAATAACATCAAAATGTCCTAGGCCAAAAATAATTGAAGATATAATTACAGCTTTTTTAATTCCCCATTTATGAGCCATCCGCTGTAAGAAAAATCCCCTAAAAATAACCTCTTCCATAATAGGTGCTAACACACATGCTGAAATGAAAGTAAATATCGTCATATATACGTTACTCGTATTAATAACATTTCCGTCTTCTAGCATAGTAACTAAGAAATTCGGTAACGTATGTGCTAATATGTAAAATTGAATCTGAGATATGCCAACTGAAAAAATCATCCCCATTATCGTTGCTAATACAATTAATCCCCAAGATAAACGCCCTGGCTTATCAAAAAAACTGTTAAATACAATATTATTTTTATTTGTTTTTACGTATAGCCAAAGTAACGGAAATACAAAAAATACAGTTATTTGTGAAATAACCTCCATCGTATTCTCAGAAACATTTGCTAGACCTAATGGTATCATTATAAGGAACACCCCTATAATCATCCATCCAAAAAAGCTACGTAGCCTTATACGTGAAAATGCATAGTGCATATAGAACACCCCCAAAGATAGTAAAAATAAAATAAAACTTTAATCAGTACTTTATAGGCAATCCTTTCCCTATAAATAGCAGGATAACTAAATTATAATATGAATATAGTTGAAATCCTTCCTATTTTTCTCAAATCATTTCAAACAGCATAGCTCTTAAAATACCATATCGCTGTTCTTCAAGTTGCAATCCAAGTGAAATTTATGTAATAAAAATCCCCGTTTTTACAAGCGGGGATTTCTTTTATTATAATACGTCACGTTTTTGGAATAATGCACTTGATGCTACAAGTAACACAACATAGTATGCAGCTACAAGTAATAATGAAGTTGTAAACGTAAATTCTGTAAATGTTGGTTCCATTCCACCATTGATTAATTTATTACTATCGTAAGCTCTTAAATCCAAATGGTTGAATACTACAAACTTCGCTACACCTTTTGCAAACATTATTAATACCATGTTAATTGCACCTTGTAAGAAGAATAGGAACATCGTAATAATTAATGGTAATACAGACTTTCTAAAGACATTTGCTAGGAAAAATGCAAGTGTTGCAAAAAAGAATGGTGAAAGTAGTTGATATAAAGTGGACTTCATTACGATTCCTAACGTTAATTCTGTTTTACTACCATCCATTACAATACCGCCAATAATCATTGCAATTAGCATACCAGCTAATACGATAAATAACATTGCTAATAACACTGTAATATATTTAGAAAATAAAACTGCAAGTCTTTTTCTTGGACGGATTAACAATTGTTTAATTGTACCTTTTTGGAACTCATCAGTAAGAGTACGGGCAGCAAGTGTAATCCCAAAAATCGTTGTAAATAAAACAATTAAGCCAATCTCTGAGTTTGCATAATCTAAATATGATCCCTTAAACTCATCACCTTTTCCCCACTTCAACATTGCTAAAGTACCTAAAATTTCGAGTGCCGCAATGACACCAATTAAAATATACATACCTTTTTTCGCATGCAACTTTAAAAATTCATTTTGAATTAATTTAAACATTACGCTTTCACTCCCCCAGTAATCGCTAAGAACTCATCCTCTAACGTTTTATTTTGAACAGTAACTCCGTATACAAGCACATCAGCATGAACAAGTTTTTTTACAAGTTGCGGAATGTTGTCTTTTGTTACAGATGCTACAATTACATTCCCTTTTGCTTTACCTTTAATGATTTCATTTGCTTTCTGAACTTCATCTACTTCAAACGCTACAACGACTGCCTCATCATGTTTCACTTTTTTATGTAAGTTGTACTCTTGTACAAACTCACCTTGTTTAATAATAACAACGCGATTACACATTAATTCAATTTCACTCAATAAGTGACTTGATACGATTACAGCAATATTCTCTTCTTTCGCTAAACGTTGTAAATAATCACGAATTTGGCGAATACCAGCTGGATCTAATCCATTTGTCGGCTCATCTAAAATTAAGATTTTCGGCTGATGAAGTAATGCTTGTGCAATTCCTAAACGTTGTTTCATACCAAGTGAATATGTTTTCACCTTTTTATGAATCGCATGCTCTAATTCAACAAGCTTTACAATCTCAGCAATGCGCTCTTTACTAATTGGAGTAATGGCCATGTTCGCAAAATGCTTTAAGTTTTGCATTCCTGTCATATAATCATATAGTTCAGGATTTTCTACAATCGCTCCAATTTGCTCTAGTGCCTTTTCACGCTCCGAGCGAATACTATGTCCACAAATTGTAATATCGCCCTCTGTCATTGAAATAAGACCTGTCATCATACGGATCGTCGTCGTCTTACCGCTACCGTTCGGCCCAAGGAATCCGTATACTTCTCCTTCACGAACCTCAAATGATAAACCACGAATAATTTCCGTTCCACCAATCCTTTTTCGAACATTCTCTAACTTTACTACTACGTTTCCCAATGCTGATTCCTCCTTTAGACTTCTAGTTTTTTATCGATAATATAAGCAATTACATATATTATTAGAGCACTAACCATTACCATGAAACTTATATTAAAAATGTTAAATCCATTTTCTTGAAACATATTAATAAACAGACTCTTGCTTTCACTATGATATTCTACTCTTCGCAATACTTGGAAAGCTGGAGCTAATTTTCCTAGCAAGGTTGTCGCTAAAGTAATCGCTATATTTATTACTAGAAAAATAATAACGATTAGTATATTTTGCGCCTTTTTCTTTTTCGTAAGTAACTTAACTAGAGTAATTACTAATATGATTTGTAACACACTAAACAAAAACTCAAATAAATCGCTTATCGTATATATTAAATTATTAATTATGCCTACTTGCATAATCTCTTTTGCCTCTACATATACAGAAGTCGTAGGAAAAGCTAATATATAACTTACGTAGAAAAGAATTCCACATATCCCATACCATATAGCCATTGCGATAAATGAGAAAATAAGCATAGAAATTACATATTGTTTCCCAGATATTGCTGTAAGTCGTAACATTGGATTAGTTAGTAAGCGTGAATATGATTTCATTGTTTGTATAAACATATAAACAATATAAAAGAAAAATATAATCATAATGATTCCAAATATACCCTCTTGTCTACTGATAGCTGCATCACTTTTTCTTACAATTATTTGTGAAAATAACACAGCTTCAATTAGCACAAAGAATAAAAAAGTAACAATATATCTTTTCTTATTTACATTCCATAAATAGGAAAGTACTGACTTCACTTACTAAACACCTCCTTAAACAATTCATGAACTGCTTTTCCTCTCTGAAAACGAATTTCTTCTACATTTTCATATAGAACCATTTCTCCATCTTTTAAAAAGATCACTTCATCAAAAATATTTTCAATTTCATTTATTAAGTGAGTGGAAATTAATATCGTACAATCTTCTCTATAGAACTGTAGAATTAGATCCAATACATGTTCTCTAGAAAGAGGATCTATCCCGCCCAATGGCTCATCCAGTACGTATAGCTTCGCTTTTCGAGAAAATGTTAAAATGATTTGCAGCTTCTCTATCATACCTTTTGACAATGCTGTAATTTTTTCTTCTAACGGTATTTTAAATTCTGCAATCGTATCTACCGCTTTTTGAATATCGAAGTCTTTATAAAAATCCCGGTAGAAAAATAAAGCGTCTTTTACAGTCATCCAATCATCAAAGACTGGCTTATCGGACATGAATGAAACGATTTCTTTCGTCTGTAATCCTACCTTTTTACCGTCTATTGTGATACTACCTTCAGAAGGGTGTTGCAAGCCTGCAATCATTTTCAATAACGTCGTTTTCCCGCTCCCGTTATCTCCAACAAGCCCAACGATTTTCCCTTCCGTAATCTCTATGTTTAATTCACGGATCACTGCTTTTAATCCGTATCTCTTCCATAAGTTTTCTATTTTTAATAGCTCTGTCATTGGCTCTCCTCCCTCTTATCATGTAATGAAGAACGAAGAATTGTAAGAATTTCTTCTTCTGAAAAACCTAAATTGTCCATTCCATCTATAAAAGAATGAAGTAATTCTTTCGCCATCTCTTTTCGCAGCTCCATAATTTTCTCCCCTTCATTCGTTACATACCGTCCCATTCCTCTACGTGTTACAACAACTCCATCCCGTTCTAGCTCTTGAAATGTACGCTGAATCGTATTTGGATTCACTTGTAATTCACTCGCTAATTCACGGACAGAGGGAATTTTATCACCAGGCAATAAATGTCCTGTTACGATCTCTTTTTTTATGTATTCCATTACCTGAATGTAAATTGGTATATTTGGAGAAAACTCTATTTTCATTTCTTCCCTCCTTTTGTATCGGTGTACTAGTTAAATAATACACTGATACAAAAAGTTTGTAAATACCCATTTAATTACAAAAAATTCTATCCGTTAACCGAATAGAACTTTCCAAACATAAATCGCTATATAGAAATAATAGTGTTATGTAAACAAAATTATAAAGAAAAGCTGTCTTATCAATGAATAAGACAGCTTTTCTTTATAATCCTATATTAAAAGTTAAACACGAAGTCATCGTCAGCTAACTTTTCAACGTTCGTTGCTTTTACGTAACCATTTCCTTTTACAGAGAAGAAATCATGGTTTTTCGTATCTGTACGTAAACCATTTAAAACGATTGGGTTAATTTCTTCTTCTTCAAACTTCGGCTCAAGTCCTAAGTTCATAAGCCCTTTATTCGCATTGTAACGAACGAAACGATTTACATCTTCTACAAGACCGATAGAAGTGTAAATTTCTTCTGTATAGGCCATTTCAATTTCATATAGTTCCATTAATAACTCTTGTGTTTCTTTTTGCACTTCTTGTTGCTCTTCTGCAGAAAGTTCTGCGAAGATTTGTTGTGCTAAAATACCGACGAATACGCCGTGAATTGACTCATCACGAATTATCAAGTTAATAATCTCACCACTTGCTGTTAGTTTTCCTTGACCAGCTAAGTAAAGCGGATAGAAGAATCCACTATAGAATAAATAACTTTCTAAGAACACACTTGCTACCATTGCCATGTATAACTCTTTTTTCGTTACTTCAGGCTTTAACAAACGACGATAGTAACCAGTAATAATACCAGCCTTTTTCTCAAGTAATGGATGAGTATCTACCCATTCAAAAATATCATCAATTTCTTCTTCAGTAGCTAACGTCGTAAAGATATGACTGTAACTCTTCGCATGTACTTCTTCCATAGCTCCCATGAAAGCTAATACACTTTTTGCTTGTAAATTTTCAAGATGAACAAGTACAAGTGGCATCCCTTCGCCGCCTTGTTTCGTATCTAACAGTGTTAAACCACCTAATACACGCTTATAAGCAACCTGCTCTTCTTTTGATAATTGTGCCCAAGTATTTTTGTCAGAAGATACCGCGATTTCTTCTTCTGTCCAAAACTGAGCGATATTTTGCTTCCAAAACATTAAACTAAAATCATCTTCTTTTTTGTTCCAGTTTACCGCACGCATTAAATCGCCCCTTCTCTAAATATGATAACTAAGCATGAGCAGGGTTCAGAAAACCCTGCTCATCATGTCTCACTTTTTATATTAAACGGTACAAGCCACACACTCTTCTACGCTTAATTTACGTGTTCTCGTATAATACAGACTCTTTAAGCCTTTTTTATGTGCATAGATGTAGTAACGTGCTAATTCACGTGTTGAAATATCACTATTAACGTAAAGAATTGTACTAATTCCTTGGTCAATATGTTCTTGAATTTCTGCGATTAAATCAATTAATTTAAACTGATTTATATCGTAAGAAGATTTATAGTACCAGAACGTATCTTTTGATAAATACGGCATTGGATAATATGTTGTCGCGTTCGCATATGTTCTTGATTCGATTTGACTTACGATCGGCATTACGCTTGAAGTTGCATTTTGAACGTAACTGATTGATTGTGTTGGAGCGATAGCAAGACGATATGAGTTGTATAAACCATTCTTCTGCACTTGCTCTTTTAAACTTGTCCAATCTTCTTTTGTTGGAATATGAATTCCTTCAAATAGTTGCTGAACTTTTTCAGTTACTGGGCTGTAATCTGTTGTTTCATACTTTTCGAAGTATGTGCCATTCGCATAATCAGATTTATCGAAGTCTTTAAATGTCTCGCCTTTTTCTGTAGCGATTTCCATACTTTTCTCAATAGAATAGTAATTTAACATCATAAAGAATGTACGAGCGAATTCTTTCGCTTCTGCACTTTCATAAGCGATTTTATTTTTTGCTAAATATCCGTGTAAGTTCATTGCTCCAAGTCCAACTGAATGAAGCTCGTCATTTGCTTTTTTCACAGTTGGTGCATTCGGAATAATCGTCATATCAGAAACAGCTGTTAAAGCTTCCATTCCCGCATGAACTGCTTCACGAATTTCTTTATTTTCCATTACGTTTACGATATTTAACGATCCTAAGTTACAGTTAATATCACGACGGATAATGTCATCTGTACCGTAATCATTTATTTCTGAAGTTTCTTGAAGCTGGAAGATTTCTGTACATAAGTTCGACATCTTCACAGTTCCAATATCCTTCAATGGATGTTGATTATTTGCATTTGATTTAAACATTAAGTATGGGTAACCAGACTCAAGCTGAATCATAGCGATTTTAATAAGCATATCACGTGCACTAATATCTAGTGGCTTCTTCTTCACTTTCGGATTGCTCATTAATTCATCGTACATTTCATCAATGTCAATATCATCTAAATGCTTGCCATATTCTTTATAAACCGTATAAGGCGCGAAAACATGGAAAGGTTCGTTTTTCTCAGCAAGCTCAAAGAACTTACTTGGAACGATAATTCCGATTGATAGAGACTGAATACGGCTCTTCTCATCGGCATTTATTTTTTTTGTATCAAGGAATTCAATAATATCCCAATGGAAAATGTTTAAATATACTGCACCGGCACCTTTTCGTTGACCAAGCTGATTCGCATATGAAAACGAATCTTCAAGCAACTTCATAACAGGTACTACGCCACTTGCAGCGTTGTCAATACCTTTAATTTGCTCACCGCGTGCGCGTAGCTTAGATAAGTTTAAAGCTACTCCCCCGCCGATTTTCGATAATTGCATCGCAGTATTAATGTTAAAGCCGATTGAATTTAAGCTATCGTCCATCTCTAACAAGAAACAAGACACCATTTCTCCTCTTCTGCTTCTTCCCGCATTTAAAAAGGTTGGTGTCGCTGGTTGGTAGTTTTGTTTTACAATCATGCTTGCGAATTGTCTTGCCTTCGAAACATCACCGCGTCCTAAGTATAATGAAACAATTGCTACACGATCTTCATAGCTTTCTAAGTATTGTTTTTGATCATTCGTTTTTAACGCATAATCTTTGTAGAACTTAGATGCTGCCATATAAGATTGGAACTCGAAGTTTTCACCATAAGCGATGTTATATACTTCCTCTACTTCCTCCAAGCTATACTCGTCCAGAACGTTGTAATAGTAATCATGTTCTTTCATATACTCCATTCGCTCTGCCACGCTATTAAAAGGAACGGTATTCTCTCTAGCTTCTTCCATAAAGACTTCTAATGCCTCTTTATCTTTATGAAGCTGATAAAAACCGTCCTGCATTTGCGTGATTTCATTATTCAGTTCAATGTGTCGCAATCTCCCGCACCCTTTCCTTAAAATATTCTACATCGTTATTTGTTCCAGATAACTCAAATTTTGATACAATAGGCACTTCATATTTAGTAGAAATCTTGTCAGCACTTGCACCGAACATGTCTCCCCAGTTACGATTGCCGCTTGCAGATACGCCTTTTAATTTTTCATTATTGCGCTCTAAAAAGTCTAAAACACGTTCTGGTACATTGCCAAAACCTGTTGTATACGTAATAAGAATAAAGTCTTCATCTATTACTAGATCTTCATCAATTTGAACGGCCGGCATATTTAATTTGTGAATGAAACGCTTCACGTTTCCTGTCATAGAATCATATGCAACTAACATTTCCGACCCTCCCTCTCAAATCTATATTCTCTATATGTTGTTCTTGATTTCTCTATATATTGTATTACGTTTCAAAATAAGACACAAGATATATGTATAAATTCTTTCTTTTTTTAACTTTTACTTTTCGACATGATAGCCGTTTTTTTTCAATACAATGACTATGAAACAACATTCTAAAACTCATGTCAATAAAGTGCTTTTCAAAAAAGTTGTCAACGAATTTAACCTTATTTTTAAAAAAGTTAACAATATATTTTGTCATAAAACGGTAGATGCTGAAGAAATATATTTCTCCAGCATCACGCAAAAAAGAACAGATATAAAACGATAATCTGCTCTAAAAAACGATTACATTTATCAAATTTACCTTATTAAATATATTATACATATACTTTCGTCTCTCGTTACATACTAAAAGATAACTATTATAGAAAAAGATTATTATTATGGAACTTCAATTTATTTATGAAAAGTTTATTCAGAGTGCTCAATACGCAAAATATCTTTTACAAATATGTGATGTGGATTTTCATCTTTATCAAGCATTGTACATACAGGAGCCTCTTCATCAAAGTATACAATCATTCCTTCTACATACTGATATGTATGTTGAACTTGTACAGTTACTTTAATTTCTATCGCTTCTTCATATGCTCTTTTTATTTTCTGAAGCATTTTTGCTGAACATTTTCGTTTCTCTGGATACATAACCATTCCCATAAATCTATTGCCGGCTCTATCTTTCCACATATAATCCCAATGTGGTAAAATGCCTTGTTTAAAATCGCCCATAATTCCCCTCTCCTTTATCTTTTATTTATCCCACATTAAACGTCCAGTTGGTGAAGGTTACTAATCAGTGAGGGATGCCCTGCTGATCAAAATTCCCCTTTATGAACGTGGCGTTTCTGAATATGTATAAATCACTTGCCCGCCTCGCTGTGCGTTACCAATGAAATGCTTAAAGTCTTCTCTATTTACAACAACTTCTCTGAACGTATAAAATACATCTTTCGTAACAACATACTCCGTTATTTCACCATTTTTCAGCTGATCTAAAATTGTATTTGCTAATTCTTTATCCATGTATTTCACCTCTCTGCAATATTTTATTCTATCGTATATTCTATAGGTCAACAACTGTAAAATTATCCCGCTATTTGCGGGTAGTCCGATTGGTGTTGACTACTAATCAGTCGTGGAATGAACAAAAAATCTTACTGATTAACATTTCACTTTATCTTGTTGTTATGCCATGATTTTATTTTCGTTATTTCGCAAACAATATCGTTTTACTATATGTCCACTAAATATCATATACTAACATAGCTACTTCTCTATATCAAACATTTCGGCATTCAATTATGCAAAGTTCCATACCACTATGCTACAATATACAAATAGAACTAGGAGGGATACTATGATTCGGAAAGCAAAAAAGACAGATGCAATGGCAATAGCTCCTTTATTGTATAATGCTCTGCATGAAATTGCTGAAAAAATCACAGGTAGCACAGTTGAAGCAGAAGTATTACTAGGACTTGAGACATGGTTCTCAAAAGAAAATAACCGTCTGAGCTACGAAAACTGTTTTATTTATGAACAAGACGAGAGTGCAGTTGGAATTATTGTCGCTTATCACGGTAGTGAAGCAACACAGCTTGACGCACCAATTGTACATCACTTAAGAGAATTACATAAAGATGAATCGATTACGTTAGAAAAAGAAGCTGAGCTTGATGAGTATTACATTGATACATTATCAGTTTCAAGTGCACACGGTGGAAAAGGTATTGGTTCTAAATTAATTGAAGCTGCCGAAATCTATGCAACTGAAAAAGGGCATGAAAAAATCGCTTTACTTGTTAATTTAGAAAACACACGCGCCTATTCACTATACGAAAAGTTAGGTTATAAAAAAGATGAAATTGTTATGCTAGTAGGCGAACCTTATGCTCATCTCGTAAAACCATTAAACGTCAAAATTTCTATATCTTAAAAAGAAAGCACACGATTTATATAAATCGTGTGCTTTTATGTTAAATTCGTATTTAATATATTTCCATCCATCGCCTCGTGAAACGTATATGTTGTACATCCCCATGGCTTTCTATGCAAAATAGGAGAACCAGACCATCCCATTGCCCTCAGCTCCGTTCCAATCATCGAATTAAAATAATTATGACCTACAAGAGCAATACTTCCATGTACGAGAGCATAACGATGTAACAGGTAAGCCGCTTGCCTTGCCCTCTCTCTTACTTCCTTATAAGACTCAACATCTTTATGGTAGCCAAGTATCCATAATGTGCGCCCAATGAACATCCATACCTTAATTGTGCATTTCAACCACTTCGGAGCAAAAAAGTATGAAGGAACTTCAGCTTCTCTAAAAAGAGAGTTTTGCATAAAAGATAAAGAATCCGTTAATTCAGCTGCTGATTGTACAGCACGCCTTTGATCACTTGTTAAGACAAATTTCGCTGCTTCAATTGCCTCTATTGTTTCTATCGGCATTTTAGCTTTTTGTATCATTGACTCGGAATCATACTGTTTCATCCATTCGTGAAATGAATTAATTGTCATCGGTTCTCTTATACGACCTAAACAACCATGACGAATAAAAGAAATCTTCATTCTTTTCACTCTCCATTCATCACTTACGAACTCTATTATGCACTAGTTCTAAACATCATACCACGCAAGAAAAGAAAGTCATATACCTTTACATCTCCCCACCACTATCATGCGTTATCGAAGCATGGATACCATCCATCCCATCAAAATATGTACTCGTATCATATTGACGAATCTTTTTTAAATGCATATAAGAAAATAAAAATAAAATTAAAGCTATAACACTCCCCACAAATTCAAACATCATTTTACCGCCTCTAATTTCTCCCACTTCAGCAGGTTATTCTACTTTTTCATTATACCTCGATATAAAGATTCCCGCATTTTTGCTATTTTTTTCAAATAACATGGATTTTCTACATATTTTCTTACAAAAAGTGAATATTTTTCGAATTTTTACTTTGGAAACATTTACAAAGTAGGAAATATGGTTCAAAATAGGAGGAAATAAAAAAACCCAAATTTATTCTTTTTTTGGGAAAACTGTAACAAGGAGAGTTGCTTATGCAGATCGCAGAAACTGGAGATATCATCGAATTTAAAGGTGGAATGCAAGGCCGTGTTCAAAAAGTAAATCAAAACTCTGTTATTGTTGATATAACAATTATGAAGAATTTTAGAGAACTAGATATGGAACCTCTTACAGTTGTAAGTCATAAAAACTATACTGTCATTAATCAAAATGCATAATATAATAGAAAGAAAGGGCCTGTATAGTATACAGGCCCTTTCTTTCTATTAACGATTATCAATTGTTTCCGGATATAGATCGTGGTTCATCATGCGGTAGTCAGCCATTTGTTCATACTTCGTCCCTGGGCGACCGTAGTTGCAGTATGGATCAATTGAAATGCCACCACGTGGTGTGAATTTCCCCCATACCTCAATGTAACGTGGATCCATTAATTTAATTAAATCGTTCATAATAACGTTCATGCAATCTTCGTGGAAATCACCATGATTGCGGAAACTAAATAAATACAACTTTAAAGATTTACTCTCTACCATTTTTTGCTCTGGAATATAGCTAATATAAATTGTTGCAAAATCTGGTTGTCCTGTTTTCGGACATAAACTTGTAAATTCAGGACAATTGAATTTTACAAAATAATCACGGTTTGGATGATTATTATCAAATACCTCTAATATTTCTGGGCTATATTCAAATAAATATTTTGTATTTTGATTTCCTAATAATGTTACATCTTTTAAATCTTCATCTAATCTTCCAGTCATTTTAAACATCCCTTCTCGTTATACGCCGCGTTTATTTCCCCATACTAACGCATGAAGCTGAGGCAATACTTTTGCATCATTCATCTCTTTACAATTTACAGCTTTATCAATCAGCCACTCATACTTATCTAATAATTTTTTAATAAGCATCGCATCATCCACTGTTTTTGTATCATCGTTTCCTACTTGCAGGAAAAATGGTACACCTGGATAACGTTCGTGCATCTTAACTGCATATTCAAAATCATGATCATCGAATACTACTACTTTTAAACTAATATCTTTTCCTGCTAGTTTCTGAATAATAGCATCTAACTTCTGAAAATCTGTTTTCATCGTCGAACTTGGTGGTTTTGGAGAAATTGTTACCTCATCAATTTGAAGTAACCAATCTTGCCATTTACTCCCTTGCGTTTCAATTGCCGTTCGCATTCCATTTTCTTTTAATATTGAAAGAAGAAACTCAATATTTTTCAGTAATGCCGGATTTCCACCTGAAATCGTAACATGAGAAAAATTTTCTCCTCCAATTGCAACAAGCTCATCCCAAATATCTTCTGGTGTCATCTGTCTAATTTGATCTTTAGCTGATCCATCCCACGTAAAAGCAGAATCACACCAAGCACAGCTATAATCACAACCAGCTGTACGGATAAACATTGTCTTTTGCCCTACAACCATTCCTTCACCTTGAATAGTCGGACCGAATATTTCTAAGACAGGGATTTTACTCATCAAGCATCCACTCCCGTCTTACTTCCGCATAACTAGTCGGCGTCTCAAATAGACGAACAAATTCAACGCGAGCTCCTTTATATTCGTTCACTCGATTCTCTTTTGTTAGTGCTTCTGCCATCTTTTCATAAATCCAAACGACCATATTTTCAGCAGTCGTATTCATTGCAGGTAACGTTTCGTTTAAATAACGATGATCTAAATAAATTTCGATTTCATTCTTCCAAATTTCTTTTATATCTCCAAAGTCAATTGCAAGACCTATTTCATTTACATATCCACTAATTCCAAATACAACTTTATATGTGTGACCATGTAAGTTTTTACATTTCCCTTCATAACAGTGTAAATGGTGTGCTGCATCAAATGTAAATTCCTTGCTGACCATTACTCTTTTATTATGGTATTTGAGTTGTTTACGCTGAATATCCTTGTCCATTTTTTGCAAATTCTCTACGATGCGAAATCCAAAAAAGTTATCCATTAGTTGTTCGCTCCTTCGCGTTCCTGTAGGTACGTATCTAATCCTGCTTTACGAAGTTGACATGCTGGACATTCACCGCAACCATCACCAATGATTCCGTTATAACATGTTAATGTTTTTTCCCGAACAAACTCAAATGCTCCAAGTTCATCTGATAATTTCCATGTTTCAGCTTTATCAATCCACATAAGTGGCGTGTGAATGACAAACGGGTAATCCATAGATAAATTTAAAGTAACGTTTAACGATTTCACAAACACGTCACGGCAGTCTGGATAACCACTGAAATCAGTTTCACATACACCTGTTACAATATGACGTGCTCCAACTTGTTTTGCTAATACAGCAGCAAATGATAGGAAGAGTAAATTTCGTCCATCTACAAATGTCGATGGCAATTCACCTTCTTCATGTGTAATCTCCATATCCGTTCTCGTTAACGCATTTGGAGCAAGTTGATTTAATAGACTCATATCTAGTACCGTATGCTTTATTCCTAGCTCTTTTGCAATTTCCGCTGCACAATCAATTTCTAGCTTATGACGTTGATTGTAATTAAATGTTACAGCTTCTACCTCTGCAAACTGCTCTATTGCCCAAAATAAACATGTCGTACTATCTTGTCCTCCACTAAAAACAACAACTGCTTTTTCTTTTTTCATTTCACTCATTCTCCTTCTCTACTATAAATAAGAAGAAAGAACGTTCTTGAACTGTCACAATAAAAAAACAAAACAATACCTAAGGATATTGTTGTTTCCATAGTTTTTTATAGAGGGAGTTCGCGAACCTCTCCCGCGCGGTGCACGGAATTTCTTCTTTCATTGACACAGCTTATTGTAACATATTGTATACTAGCGTAAAAATTTCTGATTTTTCCGCTATTTATCATTTCATTTCTTTCATTTTATAGTATGATTAATTTAATATAAGAAGAGAGGAGGCATCCCACTGAAATCCTTTATTATTTATCTCTTTTTAAATATATTATTCATCCTGATTACAATGCTCGTATATCATTTATTTTGGAATCAAAAAGGGAAACGCTCTCCTAAATTAAATTCAGCTATATTCATTGTACTCTGTTGCCTCGCTACCGTACTCTGTATTACATTTGCAGCAAAAACAAATAATGGTTTTCAATTTGATATGCGCCATATTGTATTAATTGTCGGTACATTAACGGGAGGGCCTATTGCTGGTGGTTCTATCTTAGTTGTATTAAACATATATCGCTTATTATTAGGTGGGATCGGTGTTTTCCCATCTCTTATCGGTTCTGTTCTTCTATTTATTGTTCTACTATTAACATATAAATTTTTCAATCGAACTTCTAATCGTATAAAAATAACACTTGCTATTATCTACAGTCTCACATACGGATTTAGTTGGATACCCTTCTTCCTTTCAAAGGTTACAAATAAGACTGATTATATACCGCATATTATTGTGTATGAGTTATGTTCAATGCTTGGTACGATTCTAATTTTATATTTACTACACATATTACAAACTCAAGTTCGTCTCCAAAACGAACTTATAAATGCTGAAAAATTTCATTTAATTGGTGAAATGGCAGCGTCTATCTCTCATGAAATTCGCAATCCATTAACTTCAACAAAAGGGTTTTTACAACTGTTACAATCAGATACATGCACTGAGCAGGAACGAAAATTATATATCGACATTGCCATTAACGGCATTGAACAAGCAAATCATGTTCTTACAGATTATTTAACCTTTGCTAAACCAAGCATTGAAAAAGAACAAACATTACAGTTAGAAGAAGAATTACTACATGCATTGTCGTTAATTACACCGCTTGCTAATTTAACAAATGTACGTACTCATTATATAAAGCAAAGCACTTCTTTTTTTATCGCTGGAGAAAAGCAAAAACTAAATCAATGTTTATTAAATATTTTAAAAAATTGCATTGAGGCTATGCCAAAAGGCGGTGATCTTTATTTCACATTAGTTCCTGATCATAAGCATATTCAGTTATATATAAAAGATACAGGAGTCGGTATGGATTCAGAACAAGTAAAACGTCTTGGCTCGCCTTTCTATTCAACGAAAGAAAAAGGCACTGGACTTGGAATGATGGTCGTATTCAGTGTTGTTCAAGCTATGAATGGAAAAATTGATATTATAAGTGAAAAAGGAATCGGTACAACCTTTTTATTAACTTTTCCACTCATACAAAAAACGTGATGAAATAATCATCACGTTTTTTCTGTTCCTTCAACTAATTCAGCAAAAGCTTTCACTTTTCCGTGCGGTTGTTGATTTTCTTTACGCGCTTTCCAGGCGCGCTCTTCTTCTCGCTTCTTCTTAGACATATTTTTTCAACTCCTTCTTTTCTTTCTCCATGTAGTATTCCAAAATAAGAAAGAAAACTATGCACGTATCAAAAAAAGAAGTGGTTTCCCACTTCTTCCACTTTAGCGCTGCAAAATTGCATGTTTCGCCTCTTTTAATTGCGTAAGATGTCTTTGTTCATGCAAATCAAGAAATTGAACCCATTGATACAAATTCAGATCATTAAAAACAGGATGCTTTAATCCATTTTCAAATAGATCTTTTTCATCTATAACACTATGAAGCGCATGTAATAGTTCTTGTCGTGAATGTTCTAGTAATTGAATTCCTTGCTGTTTTTTCATTAAAGTTTCTGTTGGTTGCATTTGCTGAGGAGCTTCTCGTTTATGTGTGCGATCAAGCGTAAGTTGGAGGTCTTTAAATGGAGTCATGTTTCTTTCATTTTTTTGTAAAGCATATACAAGGGCAGACGTGACAGATTGTTCAACTAAATGCAAGTGGTGTAAAATTTGAATAATACTCCATTTATCACGGCGTGGCTTTACATTCACTTCTGTATCATTTAACATTTCAATTTCTGATAATAGCGTGCTTCGAGTAGACTGTAATGAGCTTACTAAACTTTCTAAACTCACATCCATATTAGATTGAAGCATACTTCTTTCCCCCCTTTTTGTTGGTGAAAAGAGGTGCTCCTTATTAGAAACACCTCTTTAGTATTCTGAATTTTCTTTTATTATCTCATCATTTTCCCATTATGTCGATGTTAAACATGTGAAAAAAAGCGCATGTTTTTTACAATTTTGTGTCGTCAATCGCATGTAACCATGCTTCAATTTCTGTAATAACACTTTTCACACAGCCTTCAGCAAATGGTGATGTTAAATTTGCAACTTCTACTAATTCTAAGAACGATTTACTTCCACCTTGTTGGCACAGATTCACATAATCTTCCCATGCCTCTTGTCTATTATCTCTTGCACGTTTCCAAAATTGTAGCGCACAAATTTGAGCAAGCGTGTAATCAATATAATAGAAAGGTGAGCTATAAATATGCCCTTGACGTTGCCAAAAACCACCGCGCTCTAAATAATCATTATCCTCATAATCACGATGCGGTAAATATTTCTTCTCTATGTTACGCCATGCTGTCTTACGCTCTTCAGGTGATGCTTCAGGATTTTCATATACATAATGTTGATATTCATCAACAGATACACCATAAGGTAAAAACAGAAGTGCTGAACTTAAGTGAGAGAAGTAATATTTATCTGCATCTTCTTCAAAGAATAGCTTCATCCATGGCCATGTAAAGAATTCCATACTCATAGAGTGGATTTCACATGCCTCATATGTTGGCCAATTATATTCTGGAATTTCAAATTTACGACTTTCATATACTTGGAAAGCATGACCTGCTTCATGTGTTAATACATCAATGTCACCAGATGTTCCATTAAAGTTTGAGAAAATAAACGGCGCTTTATAATTCTCAATATATGTACAATATCCGCCACCAGCTTTTCCTTTTTTCGCAACTAAATCTAATAAATCGTTATCTAGCATGAAATTGAAAAATTCATCTGTTTCAGCCGATAACTCTTTATACATGGTCTTTCCATGATCAACAATCCAATCCGCATCTCCTTTTGGAGTTGGGTTACCTGTAGCAAACTCAAAGTTTTCGTCGTAATAAGCTAACTTCTCTACACCGATACGTGCTTGTTGTCGCTTTCTTAATTCCGTTGTAACGGGAACGATATAATCCAGCACTTGCTGACGGTAATTAGCCACCATCTCCGCATTATAATCTGTACGGTACATTCTTGCATATCCAAGTTCAACAAAGGTTTTGAAACCTAAAGATTTTGCGATTTTCGTTCTCACTTTAACAAGCTCATCATAAATACGATCTAGTTCTTCCTCATTTCCAGCTAAAAATCCGTAGTATGCTTCACTTGCTGCTTTACGTTCGCTTCTTTCTTTTCCTTGCATAAACGGAATCAATTGCGATAACGTTCTTTCTTCTCCAGCAAAGTCAATTTTTGCGGATGCTAATAACTGTGTATATTGCGACGATAATTTATTTTCTAATTGTAAATCTTTCACGACTTCATCTGAATATGTTTTTAAATCACATTCTGCTAGAGCAAATAATTGTTTTCCATAATACGCCTCTAATTCTTCACGAGATGGAGAATTAATAAGTGCCTTATAATATTTTGTACCATATCCTTGTACAACTGGAGAGAATTCATCAAAGAAATCCTGCTCCTCCTTATAAAAAGTATCCGTCGTATCAACAGAATGGCGAATGTAACAAAGGTTTCCCATTGTACCAAAATCGTTGCGAATTTCATTAATTGAATGAATGACTTGTTTTTGTTCTTCTACAGTTTTTGCGTTATCAAACTTCTCTAAAGCAACAGTAAATTTCTCTTTTAACTCTTCAATATTTGGGCGTTTATATTCATAGTCTTTAAATGACATGAACGAGCCTCCTCTCCATTACATACCTTTATTATAATTCAATACGTATTCTCGAATTCCCTCTTAATTTTCAACAAAATTCGGCAGTGACTACTCTGAGTTCATTGCAAATAAAAAAGCCCTGGATTTATTTATCCAAAGCTCCTTTGGAACATATTATTATTTTTCATACTTCCCAATTTTTTTTAATAGATCAAGTAATTCATCTTTTTCATCTTTCGTTAACATTTCAAAAGACTGATGTATAACTTTCTCATGCCCCGGAAAAATAGAAGCAATAAAGTTCTCGCCAGACTCAGTTAATTGCGCGTAAATAACACGTCTGTCATTCGGACATGGGATTCTCTTTACTAATCCCTTTTTCTCCAGCTTATCTACAACATATGTAATGCTGCCACTGGCTATTAAAATGCGCTCACCAATTTGCTGGAGTGGTTGACCGCCTTTATGATATAGCAGTTCTAATACAGCAAATTCAGTTGGATTTAATCCGTTACTTTGTATAGATTTATTTGTAGTATCCATAACAGAACGATGTACACGAGATAATGCAATAAATACTTTTAAAGATTGAGAAATATCTTCTCGTTCATTATTTGATGTCATACAACTTTCAACCCTTCACTTAAATTCTCACCAATAAAAAGAAAATGCCACTTCATACTTCATGTGAATTCCGAATGAGCATTCACTCATCCATTTCCTCTCCCCCTAATATATTAAGAATCATTCTTGAATAAAAACATGACAATTTTAACATAGTTTATATATAATGATAATAAAAAAGAAGGAGTACCACATTTGAAAGTCAAATTCCAAAGCATAATTATATATATATTGCTTGTTATCCTACCGACAATAGGGATTGGTGCTACATTTTATTCGTATCATACATATAAAATGAAACAGGAAAACAAATTATCCGCTCATACAGTTCTCTTTTTATATAGAGATTATTTAGATCATCATCTTGGTGAAGCAATTTCTGCTTTAGACATGCTTGCAAAAGTTGTAGGCACCGAGACTGGTAATATAAACGGCATTAAACAAATTGTACATGATACAGATGGGAACGATGCACGCTTTTCTGGTTTATATTACGCTACACCAGAAGGGGTCATTACAATCGCATCTGAAGATGAATCAAAGCCTATTGATGTTTCAGACCGTAAATATATTCAAGACGTGCTACAAACTAAAAAAACCACTGTATCATCAGTCATTACTGATCGCGTTCTTGGACATAAAGCTATTATGATTGCTACCCCCATATTCAATAAACAGAAAGAGCTCTCAGGATTATTATTAGCTAGTTTACGCTTTGATTACATTTCATCTTCTTTAAATGCCATTAAACCACAATACCATTTTGAGGTAACTGATAAACATGATGTAGTTTTTCTAACCGATGATAATAACGACACAAGTGATACGCATTCTAATATGCTTACTACCCCACTCCAAAGATTAAATTGGAAGGTCTCTGTTTCTCCATTACCTATTCATCAGAAAACCTTATACCAGTGGGTTGCAATAGAGTGTATCGCTACTTTATTTTTAATGTCTATTTTATTTTTACTTGCTCAATATATGTTGTTAAAACGTCAAACAAAACTTGAAAGACAACAAAACGAACTACAGAAAATTGAATTAGTTGGAACTTTTGCAGCAAGTACAGCACACGAAATCCGTAATCCTCTTACTGGAATTAAAGGACTCGTCGCTCTATTAAAAGAGAAATATAAAGATGAACAAGATCAGTTCTACTTTTCCGTAATTGAACAAGAAATAGAGCGAATCAATGAAATTGTAAGTGAATTTCTTATTCTCGGAAAGCCAACCGCCATCATCGAACAAACATATGATGTAAGAACAATTCTAAATGAGGTAGCATTAATTATTCAATCTGAGGCGAATTTACATAACATTGTATTCCATTTACATTTGCCAGACCATCCCGTTCATATCCGTTGTTCGAAAGACCATATGAAACAAGTGGTTTTAAACATTACAAAAAATGCAATTGAGGCTATGACTTCTAGTGATACACTAACCATTGTAGTAAAAAACAATGAAACACATGCACAATTACAGATTATAGATACTGGGAAAGGGATTCCACAACATATTCAAAAACACCTCTTTCATCCGTTCTTTACTAATAAAGATACTGGAACAGGTCTTGGACTTGTCATATGTAAACGAATTGTAGAGATGTATAATGGGCATATTTTTATTGACAGTACAGAAAACGAAGGAACGACAGTTCATATCGAAATTCCGTTACACATAGTATAATTATCCTTATCCTATAAGGGTAATTATACTTATTTCATAAAACCAGCGACAAGCATTCGCCAAAAATTATTTGATTTTCCTTCATACCCGATTTGGAAAATAGGTATTTTTATAATTGAAAACCATTTCGGTGTTTGTTTTTCTTTATAACGCTGATATTGTAAAATAAGCTTGTCCAATTCTTGACTAACTTGAATTGTCTCCTTACTATTTAGCCCACTTGTTAATCCTAGTTGAATCATTTCTTCACGTTTCATATGAATATCACGTGAAAGCTTTTCTAATGTGTACTTCCTTTTTACAGTAAACATCCATATCCCCCTTATTATACTTCCATGCTCTCAAGTTCACTTCTCCATTGACTTTTTTAACTACTTAATCATATGCAAATTTGAAGAATCAGAAAATTTAACATTTTCTCCCTGTAATTTACAAATCTTTACCCTCACTTTGAGAATTATTACAAATTATTCTATCTTTGTAAATACATTCGCAATAATAGACATTTTTTTCATCTTCTTTTTTTACAAATTCTACGTAAACCGGGGATTCTTAATTTTCCACCTACTTTTCTTCGACATTTTTTGTTTAATTTATATAAAAAAGCAAAACATAATGATGATTGATAAAGTGAAACTTTCATCAGTGTTTTTTGTTCAGCCCCACTGATTATTAGCATTCACCAATCGGGCGTTTATTGGCAGTGAATCTCCCACCTATCCAGCCCAATGTTGAGGTGGGAGTCTTACTACCCACAAATAGCGGGATAACAAGAGAAAGGAAATATTTATATGCGAAAATATACGATTGCATTATTCATCATTGTTTTGTTTTTACCGTCCTTCTTATTTCCTATTCAAGCAACTGCTCATACGAATAAAGTTGCTATTGTCATTGATGATTTCGGCAATAATATGAAGGGGACTAATCAAATGTTGTCACTTCCAATTCCACTAACTGTTGCTGTTATGCCTTTTCTTCCTTCCACAAAAGAAGATGCAATAGCTGCCCATAAGAAAGGCCATGAAGTTATTATACATATGCCAATGGAACCTATTAAAGGTAAAAAAGAATGGCTTGGGCCGAAAGCCATTACAACCGATTTAAGCGATGAAGAAATAAACAACCGACTTGAACAAGCTATTCAAGAAGTTCCGCATGCAATTGGAATGAACAATCATATGGGGTCAAAAGTAACAGCGGATGAAAGAATTGTTCGCCTTATACTTGCTGCTTGTAAAAAACACGGTTTATTTTACTTAGATAGTAAAACGAATCCTAAGAGTGTCGTCCCAAAAATCGGAAAAGAATTAGGAGTTCCTATTATTGAAAACCAACTATTTTTTGATGATGTGTATACAGCAGGACATATTTCAAAACAAGCCCAATTACTCATCAAAAAAATTCAAGAAAAGCCTATTATGGTAGCTATCGGGCATGTGGGCCCCCCAGGTGAAATTACATCACGCGTTATTGAAACTTCTATCCCTAAAATTCGTGAGCATGCAGACTTTATTTTTTTATCTGATCTAGCATTATCCCCGCCTCCTGTTTCAAAATAAAGTTCATTACTCACATATAACCAGCCCTAACCAATCGGGCTTTTACGGGAAGCCCCCCATTGCTTTCACTGAATTTTGAGGTGGGGATCTTACCGCCCAAAAATAACGGGACAAAAAAGTACCTATCTGTATATAACAGATAGGTACTTTTCTTTTTAACTTAAATATAATCTACATGACTCACTCTGAATCCTTTTTTCTCTATTTTTCCGATTAATTGCTTTAATCTTGTTTCATCTAACTCATCTGATATATTTACAATAACCCGACGGATATATTGATCACCGTTATCGAGTGTAAACAAACCACCGATATTATATGCTTTTAACAATGTCCCAAGCTCTTTAATCGTCCCCTTACAATCTTGTGTTGCAATTGTTAATATATAACCACCTGTTCGCATACCAAATGAATCTTCAATAACATCAAATATATTCGAATGCGTTAACATACCGACAAATTCATTATAATCATTTAGCACGGCTAAAAACGGAAGCCGACGAATTACATAAAAGGCTCTGAAGAAGGAATCCTTTTCAAAAATAAATGCATTGGAATTGTCAAGCATATCTCCTGCACTTACATGATCTAATCCGCTATTGCATTTTTTTTCTAATAAATCTACTTTATAAATAATCCCCGTGAATTTCTTCTCATCTTCTGCTAATACCGGGATGGCTCGAAATCCCGTTTCGTTCATCATTTGCAGTGCCTCTTCACCAGAATCATTTATTTTGCAAAATGTTACTTGCTGCTTTGGCAGAAAATGATATTTAACTCGCAAAATATGTTCCTCCTTACATGTCAACATGTAATCTATATATAATAAGGAGACCTATATTTTATGAGTGAAATTATTTTTAAAACGCTTTCATTTATTTATTAACTTGTATCCATATCACATACATTTTTATATAACAGAGCTCCTTGCGCCCTTAATCATTAATAACTTTACATGATAGTTCATTAAATATTCTATACCCTCTAGCCATTTTTTCGATTCTTCTGGCGTTTTCCCCCACACAATCATGCCGTAATTATGAACAAGAACTACTCCTCCACCTTCAATGAAATTCGGAACATTACTTTCTAATAAATCAGCGAATTTTTTTTCATCTTCTACAATTGGAATTGTCATTTCTGTTATACCTTCTTTTCCGAAAACACGCTCCACACTGCGTTTATCGAACGTTACTTCTCCTTCTTCTCCATATAACTCTGATATTAAATGACTATCTACAGTCTGCACTTGTAAAATACATCCTGCACTACTTTTTTTATAAATATCTGCATGCATAAATGACTCTGCAGCTGGTTTTTCTTCATTTTCAAATACTGACTCGCACATGCAATTTACGACAATAAAATCTTCTTCCGAAAATAGCCCTTTATCTCTTCCCTCAACATTTACTAAGAATGTTAACGGCTCTTTTGACGTACATAGCGATAAACTAATTTTGGTACCATAAAACCAATCACGAAGTGCCAATTCAGATTTCACATCTTTCAATTCATTCCATTTCTTCAGAAAAAATAACATTTCGTCACCCCCGGCATAATATTCATATAAGTTTCGAATCCTTTCTATGTAAAAGGAATATTTTTTGATTATTCTAAAAATTTAATTGAATTATCACATGAGAACGCTTTTTTGTCAATATAGTTTCGTGGTTCTTCTTTAAAATAGGCTATTCATATGTCTATACTCCTATCTATTTCCTATTTCATTTTGCACATAAAAAAATACGCTATTCTTTAATTAAAGAATAGCGTATTTTCCTCATTTTTTATCCCGCTATTTACCGGGCAGTAAGACCCCCACTGATTAAAGTTTCACTTTATTTCTTTATTGCATTATATAAAAACTGTGCGTATTGTTCACGTGTTACGAAATTATCTCCTAAAAAGTTCCCTTCCCCGTCACCTTTTGATATTTTATTATCTACTAAAGCTTTCACATATCCTTTCGCCCAATGGCCATTTGGTATATCTTTAAAGTTCTCTGCACTATTTTCATTTTCTTTTAACTGAAATACTCTTTGTAGTACTACTGACATTTCATATCGAGTTAATACTCCATCTGGACGGAATGTATCATTTCCATACCCTGTCATAATCCCAGCTTGAACTACTGCATCAATAGCCGTTTCATACATATTTCCTTTCGTATCTGTAAATGTCGTTTTTGGTTTTAGATTATTTTCTAATTTTAAGTACCTTTGTATTAGAAGTGCTACTTGTCCACGAGTAATGTTATCCCCAAATCCAAATTCACCATTTCCATAGCCTATAAATAACTTTTCTTTCGCTAAGTAATTAATTGCTTCTTCTGACCAATGTCCTTTTGGTACATCTTTAAATTCTACCACTTCTGTTTTCTCATCTTCTTTAGATGTATTACCGTCTTTACTTTCTACTACATTTTGAATAACAGATCCTGTAAAGAAGATTCCTGTATCCGCGAATGGATCTTTCACACCAAATTCATATACTTTCTCACCTGATGTACTCCATTTCACTACACCATTACTATACGTACCGTTATCGCTCTTCAGACGGATTTTCGTAGAAACCTCACCATCTTTTTCATATATAGGTACTTTTACTTCTTTATTTACTTCTGTTTCCTCTAAAAATACTTTTTGATTTTGGACATTAATATAAGCCGTCTTACTTAGTTCTATAACTGGTCGGACATCACGGATTTCATTTGCAACAAAACTTAGAAATACTAATTTTTTCAAATTGCTCACTGGTGATAAGTCTGAAATATAATTCGCTTCTAAATCAAGCTTTTGTAAGTTTACTAGACTTGATAATGGCGTAATATCCTTTAACTCATTGTTAGGTAAGTGTAATTGTTTTAACTGTGTCATCTTACTTAGAGGAGTAACATCTTTTATTTCATTTTTCCCGATCCACAATTCTTCTAATTGCTTCATTTGCTCAATGCCGGATAAATCTTTAACTTTATTACGTGTTAATACTAAATCTGTTAAAGGTAATGAATATAACGCTTTAATATCTTCAATTTGATTACCTGCTAAAGTTAAGTATGTTACATTTTTCAAAGCGCTTAATGGAGCAACGTTCGTAATTTTATTATTTGCTAAATTCAAGTAATCTAGTTGTTCCATTTTCGCTAATGCTGTTACATCTTCTATTTGGTTGCCTGATAGATATAAACTTTTTACATTTTTCATTTCAGTTAGTGGTGCAACGTTTGTAATTTTATTATTACTTAAATCAAGAGATTCTAAATTATCCATCTTAACAAGTGGCGTTACATCTGCAAATTCATTACCACGCAAAGCTAAATGATTTAATTGCTTTAAGTTCGCAAAGAACGACGGGTCTTTTATCTTCGCATTCGCAACTGTTAAAGATTTTAAATTTGGCATATATTTTAATGCACTATAATCAAGTATCTCATTTGTATTTAAAAATAAATCCTTTACTTGTAATAACTCTTCTTTCGTAATTGGTGTATTTAAATCTTTTCTATTAAATACTTTTTTATTCACAAGTTCTCTTAATTTGTTATCTGTTATCATATTTTGATTATCAACTGGAGTATCCGTTTCCGTATTGCCTGAATTAGAGTTATCATCTGGTTTCTCTGTTTCTTTGTTACCTACAGTTGGATCTTTAATTTCAAATTGAACTTGATATTTGTGATCATATCCAATAGCTGGAATAAGTATATGCATTTGCATATTGTGCTTCTTCTCAAACTCGCCAATTTCAAATTGGACTACTTTCGTTCCGTTCTTCCTCTTATCTTCTGATAAAACCTTCACATCATGAAATACACCAGGCTGGTTTCTATCTTCTATTCTAAGATATTGAAAATAATCGCTATCTTGCATTGTTACAGTGACAATTTTTTTGCCAGCTGCAATCGTTACTTTAGGATCTTTTATATATTGAGAAACCATAGATGGCTCGTCTTTTTGGTCCTTATATATTTTAATTTCAGTATCATACGTGCGATCACTCGCTGCTGCTACCGATTGATTTGCTTCAACTTTTAATGCCGCTAATGCTGGAGTAGAATACGTAGCAAATGGAATTACTAATGTTGTCGCTACTACTAGCGCCTTCATATAATTTTTTTTCAAAATAATATCCCCTATCATATATAATTTTTATAATTGATAACCCTTATCAATTATCCACAAATAAATGATAATGAATCTCATTATCATTGTCAATGAGAATATTACATTAAATTTATATTTTTAAAGATAAAAAATAAAAAGCCCTTTATTCAAAGGGCTTTTTTACCTATCGTATGAAGAATTTCACTTTTTTCCTTCTCATTGATGACACCAATTTTTTGCAAAATATTCGCGTACAATACAAGTTTATTATATATTCGTTCTGACATGTTCTCCCTTCTTTCCTTCGACCAACTTTTTTTGTATTGGTAAATTATATGAAAGAGATGAGAAAATGTGTCCACTTTTTGCATAAATGCAAATCTTTTATTTTACGATTTGCAGACAATAAAACTCCCTCCTAAAAATTAGGCGGGAGTTTAGGTACTTTCACTTTATTTAACAAACTGTCCACTGAATATTATGCTTCATAAGTTCTTCTTCAAAACTATATGGCATTTTTTTATCACAAATTACATGTTGAATACGTGAAAATGCTGCTATACGATAATTCCCTTTCACGCCTACCTTCGTATGATCACATAAAATATATGTCTTCTCAGCTAATTTCATCATCGCCTCTGACAATTTCGCTTTCTCTAATTCAAAGCTGGAAACTCCAAAACTAGGTAATAACCCATCAATCGAAACGAACGCTTTATGAAAATGGAATTGCTGTATTACTTGCTGAGAAATAGACCCTGATACACGCGAATGCTTTGGAGATACTTTTCCACCTATAAATAAAACTTCACCGTGAAACATCTTTTTATTAATAGAAGAAATTAATTGTGTTGCGACTGGAAATGAACTTGTTACAATCGTTAAGTTTTTACGATGAACAAGGTATGGAACCATTTGAAGCGGTGTACTTCCATCATCAATTGCAATGACATCACCATCTTCTACAAATGTCGCTGCTTTATAACCAATTCTTTTCTTCTCTTCTATATGTAACATTTCTCTTTCTAACATCGGTGCCTCTACCCCAGCGCCTGGAAGTTGAACAGCTCCACCATACACTTTTTTCAGCTTCTTTTCACGATCTAATTCTTCTAAATAACGACGAATCGTTTCTGTTGATACAGCAAATTCTCTCGCTAATTCTGAAACCTTTACTTTCCCTTTAAATTCTACCTTTTCAAGAATGGTTCGCTTTCTTTCTTCTCCTACTACAGACATAGCTTCACCTCATTTATATCTCCCTCATAAACTTTCTTACTTATACAAAGTTATAATTTTCTTTGTAAGTAGAAACTTCTTCATGAATATGAATACCGCGCTTTGCTAGCTCATCAAAAATTAATTGTGGATTTTCAAAAGCTTCTTCAGGCGTAACAACACCCACCCTATTTACATTTCCATTTGCAATTAACTCTGCGGCAATCCCAAATGGAATACCGACGTTTCTCGTATACGCTCTTAATTTTTCCCATCCTACAACAGAACCATCAGATAACGGATGTGTATGATATAACACATGTCTTTGCTTCTCATTATTTTTCATACCTATTACTTCTACATGAAGTGCATAACCATAAAGCTCTGTTTCTTGTCCTTCTTTCGATTGCAATAAATACTGCGAAATACAATCCATAATGCCTATTTCTTTCCCGTTTATTTCAATCTGATCATTACGCAATATGCCGTAATCATATAAAGCACGTACAAGTTGCATATTTTGCTTTGGCCAAGTTCCTCTCGTCTCTATCAGTTTGACACCTTTATTTTCTAGTGCCTTTGCTAACGTAATCGTTTCAGAATGCGGAATGATATACTGCGTTTCCTTACCATAAGGCGCTGGCAATTCTATTTCTCTCGGACGCGCAAACGGAAGTACTTGTTTAAATTCACCATCTTCATACACTGTACGCGATGGTAAATGTGGATCATATTCATATGTCGTTGTCTCTGTAATTGAAGCAGAAAAAGCAATCGGACGATACGAACCGTGACTTACGCGGACAGACTCTACAGTATCCAGTTGATTTGCTGCATGCATTGCCATCATTTGCGTTACACCTGGCGTCATGCCAAACCCAGGCAAACATGTTTTTTCATTTTGAACAAATATAGCATGCGATTCATTTTCTTCACCAAATCCATTTAAGTTCACACCGTGGCAGCCTGCTTCTGCAATACAGCGAGTCGACAATCCGTTTAGCTTTATCGTCGTACCGTCCAATACAATGTCATAACCTTTCATTTTTGCAACCGTATCCTCGTGATTCGTTACATCTACTTTTACAAAATCAACACGAGAATCGTTGAGCCATTCTACTACTTTACGGCCTTCTTCCTCGTTAAAATCGGCTACAGTAATCGTCTCAAAAGATGAAAATTGAACTAAATCCAAAATAGCTTCACGACAAATTTTACCTGCTCCCCCTAAACAAAATACTTTCACCCAATAACAGCTCCTTTAGCAATACTATCAACTAAGCGATTAATATCTTCTTCATGTACATCACCTATATTTCCAATCCGGAACGTATCTACTTTCGAAATTTTCCCAGGGTAAATAACAAATCCATAGCATTTTAATTCGTTATATAACTGTTGAAACTCGAACTCCCCTTTTGGATAAATGAAAGATGTAATAATAGGAGATTGATATTTCTCATCTACTAGTGGCTTAAATCCGATTTCTCCCATTCTATTCACTAGTAGTTTTTGATTGTTGTAATATCGATTGTAACGCGCTCTTACTCCACCCTCTTTTTCTAGTTCAAGTAGTGCTTGATAAAAAGCATGTACAACATGTGTAGGTGAAGTAAAACGCCATTTCCCATTTTGTTTTTCCATCGTTTCCCATTGATCATATAAATCAAGAGATAAAGAGCGTCCTTGCCCTTTACACTTCAATAATTCATCACGTTTTGCGATTACAAATCCGAATCCAGGAACCCCTTGAATACACTTATTCGCACTACTAATTAAAAAATCAATTTGTAAATCAGCAATGTCTATTTCAATCCCGCCGAAACTACTCATCGCATCAACAATTGTAACCTTTCCATACTGCTTTCCTAATCTACATACATCTACAATTGGATTTATAATGCCTGTCGTTGTTTCACAATGAACAACTGCAATATGCGTAATCTCTTTATCTTCTTCCAATAACTTTTCTACTTCTACAATATTAGTAGGTTCCCACTCTTCTGTTTGGCTGACCACTACATCAATCTGTAACATCTCTGCCATTTGTACAATGCGCTTACCGTACGCACCATTTGTACAAACGAGAAGCTTCCCATTTCCCGGAATAACAGAGCCAATTACTGCTTCAACTGAAAACGTACCGCTTCCTTGCATTAACACTGTTGTATATTTCTCTTCTTCCTTCGTCGCTAACGATACAAGTTTAGCTCTTACTTCTTGCACCATCGTATTATATTCAACATCCCACGTACACCAATCGTATAGCATAACTTCTTTTACTGATTTTGTTGTCGTTAATGGTCCTGGTGTTAATAATAAGTAGTGATTTTCATTCATGATCCCGTACCCCTTTTATGAAATAATAAGTTCTTGTTTCTCGATATGTTCCATTACGTTTTCGAGCTCCTGCATCGTTTCAATCGTAAAATGAGCCCCATTTTCAACAAACCGATTACGAACTATTTCTATTTTTTCACGAAGCTCTACCGAATCCATACTCTCCACTTCCTCTTCCGTTAAACCGAGCTCACTACTTCCAAGAATTACACCAACTGTCCACATTCCAGCATTTCTACCTTCTTTCATATCTGATACTGTGTCCCCTACTTTTATCATATGGTTCATCGGATACACACCAAGTTCCATAGCATTTTTATAGCACATCCATGGGTATGGGCGGCCTGCTGGAACATCATCTGGCGTAACAAGAAAATCAGGTTTATATCCTTGTAACGCTGCTTCCTTTGCTACAATATCCATCATTTCTCTCGTATAACCAGTTGTTGAACCGATTTTAATGCCTCTCTCACGTAAAGAAGCGATTACTTCTTTTACCCCATCAATCGGCTTAGCATAACTTGGCAAAATAGAAAAGAGAATTTCTTCAAACTCTTCATACATCTCATGAATGTCTGCTTCTGTTGGTAAGTGACCAAAGACACGCTTCCACTCATCCGCAATACGAGGCATTTCTGTTAGTGCCCTTACATGATCTATTTTTAATAATCCCATTGGCTTACGTGCTTCTTCTGCTGTAATTTCAACGCCGCGTTTATGAAAAATCTTCATGAATACTTCTAGTGGTGCAAAACATCCGTAATCAACCGTCGTGCCTGCCCAATCAAAAATAACTGCTTCAATTTTCATTCTGTCCATCACCCTTCTTACTTATCTTTTTTGCCATTGTGAAGTTCGGTTACGAAGTGCTTTCGTTCCCCATTCATATACAACTCTCACTACAATATTTGTAACAACAATAAGTACACTCATTGCAGCTGCTGGCGCTACATTTCCTGCATCATCCATATTTACGATTGATACGGCAGCTAGTTTAAAATCAGCTGCATATAGGAACACAACTGCCGATACAGTTACCATTGAATTTACGAAGTAGTACATTACCATTTCTAAAATTGCTGGTAAACACATTGGTACTGTTACTCGGAAGAATGTTTTATAAAACGGAATACCCATCGACTGCGAAACAAGCTCAAACTCTCGGTCTAATTTCTTTAAGGCAGTCGTTGCCGTGACAAATGTTACAGAATAAAAATGAATGATATTTACTAGTACTAATACAGCGATTGTTCCGTATAAAGAATGAAACGGATTCGTTACTGATAGTCCAAGAATTTGAATCGTTGGTTGACTAAAGAAAAAGACATATCCTAATCCGAGTACTAAACCTGGTATCGCTAACGGCACTATAGAGAAAAAGTAACCTGTTTTTCTAAAAAATTGTAGCTGGTCTATTTTCTCAATTGCATATGCGAATACAAATGTTAAGATCGCCCCAATAACTGCTGTAACTGCTGAAACAATTACGCTATTTTTAAATGCTTCAAGTCCATCTCCTGTTAAACTTGAAAAATTAAAATGCTCAAATGTAAAACTCATATTATATGGCCATACTTTCACACTTGCAGCAATACCAACTGCAACAAATAATAGAATGATCATAAGGGTAATCACACTACAATATATGAATGAGATTACATCTCTTTTCTTATTAGCTATTATTCTGTATGGTACTGCTTTTGAAGATAAGAAATTCGCCTGCTTTCTTTGCGTAATACGATCAACTACAAATGCGAATATAGCTGGGATTAATAAAATCATTCCGACAGTTGCACCCATCGGCATATTTTGCTGTCCAATTACTTGTTTGTATACGTCAGTAGCAAGCACATTATATTGCCCACCAACAATTTTTGGTGCCCCAAAATCAGTAAAACTAAGTGTAAACACAACAAACATTGCACTAATTAATCCGTACTTTACACTAGGTAAAGTAACCGTGAAAAATTGCTTTGTTTTACTGGCTCCTAACATATTAGAAGCTTCATATAAACGATAATCAGATCCTTGAAAGGCAATTAGCAATATGAGAAAGGCTTGCGGAAATGTATACATAACTTCAGCTATTACAATTCCTACTGGTCCATATAAAGGGATTTGTATACCTTCAAATAAACCAAACATTCCTTTCGTTACTAGCCCTTGATTACCAAATAAATATGTAAGTGCTATACCGTGCATCATCGTTGGTGCAAACAATGGTAATAACGCTACATACTGAAATACGCGCTTTCCAAAAACATTCGTACGGGCAATTGCATATGCGTAAACGAATGCGATTGCAACTGAAATAATTGTTGTTGCGCCCGAAATCCATACTGTATTTTGTAAAGACTGCACTAAAGTTGGTGTTGTGAAATATTTACTGAAATTCGCTAAACCAATGAAAACTCCATCTTTATTATAAAAAGCTTGTGTAAATAGTTGTAATAGCGGTAATACAAGTATGATAAGGAAGGAAAGAATCATACCGATAATTACGAGCCTTTGGATCCATTCCTCTTTCCCTATACTTCTCTTAATCTTTTTTTTCGTACTTTCTACCTTATAGTTTTCTAACATCTCCATCTATACAATGACCTTCTTTCCATATGACAACATATGATTTTCTGAGAAAGAGATTTGAATCGGCTTTCCTTTTCTAATAGCCGTTGCTTCTACTTCTGATGCTAATATATCCACTACAATTTTCTCATTATAAAGGTGTGTGTTTTCTTCTACGACTCGCACTTCCGTCCGATATACAGATCCGCGAAATTCCATACTTTCCACAACTGTTTTAATACCGTCCTTTTGTACAATTGTTACATGTTCAGGACGAATTGCATGTTCTTCGTTATTTTTCGAAAAGAAATTAATAGAACCAATAAAATCTGCCACAAACGGATTGGCTGGTCTTTGATAAATCTCCTCTGGTGTTCCAATCTGCATAATTTCCGCATGATTCATTACAACAATTTTATCAGCCATCGTTAATGCCTCTTCTTGATCATGCGTTACCATAATCGTCGTTATTCCTATTTTCTCTTGCAAATCACGCATTTCCCTACGTAATTTTTCACGCACTTTTGCATCTAAAGCTGATAACGGCTCATCGAGTAACAAAATATCTGGAGACAGAGCGAGCGCACGTGCAAGTGCTACTCGCTGCTGTTGTCCACCAGACATTTGAGCAGGATATTTATCTTTTACATTCAGCAAATCTACAAGTTTTAACGCATCTAGCGCTTTCTCTTTCACTTCTGCTTTCCCATATTTTTTTGTCTTTAAGCCGTATTCAATATTTTCAAGTGCTGTTAAATTCGGAAATAAAGCATACGATTGGAAAACCATTCCGAAGTTTCTCTTCCCAGGAGGCAATGCTGTAATATCTTTTCCATTCACAGCTATACTGCCAGTCGTTGGTTCCTCTAGTCCCGCTAAAATGCGAAGCAACGTCGTTTTCCCACAGCCACTCGGGCCTAATAAACAAACAAACTCATTTTTGTTCACAGTAAAAGAAATATCTTTTAACGCTGTAAATGCATCAAACTGTTTTTGAATGTGTTGAATTGATAAATATTCGCTCATTTTTCTCTCTCCCACTCACTTACTTTTTCGGTTCTGCTTTTTGGCCAAACTCTTTTTCCCATTTTTCTAAAATTTTGTCACGATTTTCTGCTGCCCATTTAAAGTCATTCTTTTTATATAATTTTTCAGTAACATCTTTCGGGAATCCCTCTGGAAGTTTATAATCATTTTTAATTGTCGCAAATCCATTTTTCTCAAAGTATAACTTCATTACATCATCAGTAATTGCCCAATCTAAAAATGCTTGTGCTAATTTATCATTTTTCGCATTATCTTTCTTAATAAGTGCGTTCGCTTCTACTTCCCACCCTAATCCTTCTTTCGGCAGTACAACTTCAACTGGTGCACCTTTTTGTTTCTCTTTTAAAGCACTATAAACCATTGATACACCGACTGGATATTCACCTGCTCCTGCTAATTTCGCTGGTTTTGATCCTGAATGCGTATAACTTGCCATATTATCATGAAGTTTCTTCATGTAATCCCAGCCTTTATCTTCACCCATGATTTGTAGCCATGCAGAAACTGTTAAAAATCCTGTTCCAGATGATGCTGGATGTGGCATAACAAGTGTTCCTTTATACTCTGGTTTCGTTAAATCTTCATATGATTCTGGCATCGGTAAATTTTTCTTCTTTAACTCTTCTTTATTTACAGCAATCCCCGTCATAAATGCAGTATTTCCTACCCATTTTTCAGGTTGCTTATCATCTTTAAATTGTGGAAGAACACGATCTGCTCCTTTTGGAGAGTATCCTTTTAACATATCTTTTTTATCTAAAGCTAATAGACTTGATGCCGCAGTTCCCCATACAACATCTGCTTGTGTATTTTTCCCTTCAGCTAGCAATTTCGCAGTAATAACTCCTGTTGAATCACGTACAATGTTCAATTTCACATCAGGATATTTCTTTTTAAAGGAATCAAGATAAATTGGTACAAGCTCTTCTTCAATTGCTGTGTAAACAGTTAATGATCCAGATAATTTGTCATCTTTCACTTTCGCTCCAGCACTTTCTTCCTTCTTTGCACCACACCCCATTAATAACGAAAATACCATTCCAGTCGCTACAGCTTTAAAGATTGTTTTTTTCACTGTTTCTCTCTCCTTTTACAAATCTTATGTACAACTCAAATATAAACAACTAGTGTAAAAGCAGTATTAAACCAACATTAATCTTTTGTTTGTTGTTTGTTTTTGTGTAATACGTTGCTACTTCTATGTTTTTTCGCATTTTTCTGCTAATAGAAAACACTAAATTTACAAATAATTAAAAAAACCTTTATAATCCCACAAAAAAATGAGGCGTTTGTAAAAAACGCCTCATTTTTGTTTCCCTTTTTTTGAATTACGATTAGCATACTTTGCGCTATTTTCTCCTTCATACTCTAATGCAAATTCTGCATCTGGTAAGCTTTCTTTCGGAGTTTTATTATTATTGATTGCCGCATTTTGTTTCACTTTTCTTTTTACCAATACATTCACCTGCTCTCAAGAAATCACTTTCTACTCTAGTTTGAAACAACTTAAAATAATTATTACTGGCAAGTGTTAACAAGTACATAAGGGGCGTTAGATGGAAATACTACATATGAAGAAATCATTATAAAAAGGAGCGATAATTTTGAAGAAAAAAGAAAAGATTCAATCACCAATTTTAGACGAAACGCTCCCGCATCAAATGAATTTTCCATCTTTTAAAGGAACAGGAAAAACGATGCAACAACCTTTTGTGAATCAATATAATGTTGTAATTGGAGACAGTAAATATAATTCCGAGAACAGTCCGCTTAACAATTGGAGTGATGAAGTAGATCCTGCCATTATGGCTGGCGATGAGTGGATCCATCCGACAAATGATATTGGGTGGATTTCAGAAGAAAATCAAGAGTTACTAAAAAACGAAGTGGATAATAAAAATGAAGCTTTTATGCATCCACAATTTGGCATTAACGACTAAAAAACCATTCTACCTAACGTAGGTAGAATGGTTTCATACTATCCAATAATAATCCGCTCTTTCGGGTATTTATAGCGAGGTGGTTGTTCCCTTCCACCACTAGCTAAAATAAATGTTAAAATACCAACGCGTCCGATAAACATAAGCACAATGAGTACAAGTTTCCCAACAGTTGTTAAATCAGGCGTAACACCTGTTGATAGTCCCGTCGTTCCGAAAGCAGAACAAACTTCAACAATTAAGCTCATAAGCGGTACATTTTCCGTAATAGATAAAATGAATAGCGCAGTAGCACATAACAAAATCCCCATCGTCATAACGACAGATGCTTTTAGTACATCCTCTTCATGTAGCTGACGTTTGAAGACTCTAACTGTTCTACCGCCCCTTGCAAAGGTGTATAGTGACAATATACTAACAGCAAATGTAGTTGTACGTATTCCGCCCCCAACCGAACTGGGAGATGCCCCTATAAACATTAATATACTCATAAATAAAAGCGTCGGTTGTGACAATTCACGTATATCCATCGTAGCAAGTCCACCACTTCGCGTCGTCACAGATTGGAATAATGTATAAAATACCGTTTCATGCCATGACTTTCCTACTAAAAAGTGATTTCTCTCCAGTAAAAAAATCATAATTGTACCAACAACAACGAGTGCAAAAAATGTTGTTGTCGTCAATTTTGTAAATAATGAAAAACGAAATAATTGTTGTCCTCTTTTACTAAGGAATTGTTTCACTTCCATTAGCACAGGGAAACCAATCGCTCCTAAAATAATTAGTAACATATGAATCATTTGAACAATATAATCTTTTTTATACGGAATTAACGATTGTCCTGTTAAATCAAATCCACCGTTCGTAGTCGCACTAACTGCTGCAAAGAAACCGTGAAAATAAGCTTCTTGCCAAGTCGGAAAGTAAAGTAAAAATCTTGTACCTAATAGGATTGCTCCAATAAGTTCTATCGAAATAATTACAATTAAAATAGAACGCATCAATTCTACAAGACCCGATAAATTTCCTTGATTATGGTCTGCCATAATTAATCTTCTTCTTTGCAAACCAATCTTTTTCCCCGTAATGATCCAAACAAATGTACCAAGCGCCATAATTCCTAAGCCGCCTAATTGTAAAATAAGGGCTAAAACAATAATTCCTGCTGTAGTAAACGTATCTGAAATCGTAATAACAGACAGCCCCGTAACACTTACCGCACTAACCGATGTAAAAAGGGCATCTATAAATGTCCATTTCACACCAGGTTTCGTAACAAACGGTAAACTAAGCAAGATTACCGATACAACTACTGCTAATAAATAAAATAAAACAATGAGTTGTACTGGACGTAATTTTTGTAAAAACTTTTTTATATCTCTCATTCCATCACTTCGCTACCTTTTTTCTATCGATTAAATAAAGAAAAATCTTCCCTTTCTTTATTTGTAAATAACTGTTCAAATAATTTGGCAAAGACCATTCCATATACAGTTCCATTACCTCCATACGGCAATGCGTAAAATAAATTATGTATCTTTTCGTCTTCTTTTAAAATGGGGAGACCATCATGAGTACCACCAAATGCGGCTGCCCAATAGTAGTCTGCCTGTATATTTTTATACTGCGGGAACATCTCTTTTACAATATTAATAAGGATATCACGCTTATGCAATAATTTCGTATCACCGATTGTTTGAATTTGCATCGCTTCATCTAATCCGCCTACAATAATGCGGTTTCGATACGTTCGAAAATATAAGTAAGGCCGTTCCGTTTCCCAAATTAACGATCGCTCATGCCAGCCTTCAAACTGATCTATTTCATTTGTTACAATTGCATAAGAAGTTTCTACTGTTGTATTTTTTTCTTTCTTTCCAAAAAGCGCTTCATAACCTGTCGCCATAATAATATTCTTTGCTACAATTTGATTTCCTGTTTTCGTGTAACAAATTAAATCATTTTGGCGTTTTTTTATATGTATTGCCTCTGTATGTTCATATATATTAGCTCCTATTTGGTTTGCTTTATGCAAAAAACTATGCGCTAATAAATACGGATTCACCTCAGCATCACCTTGCGTATATAACGCTGCTTGTTTTGCAAAAGAATAACGTTTCTTAATATCAGCTTCTGTAAAATATTCAACTGGAAATCCATAATTCTGTAACGTATTATATTCCTCTTGTAAAAATGAGACATCCTCACTTTTACTTGCATAATATAAACTATTTCGCGGAATAAAATGGGGATCAATATCAAGAGTCGGTATAACCTCTTCCATTGTTCTTAGCGCTTCATAACAAAGCTTATATGCTCGTACCCCTTTTTCTTTACCAAATGTATGGATAAGGGAGGTTAACGATTTATCATGAAGGAATTGTAGTAAACCTGTATTAGCAGCTGTGCTACCACACCCAATTGCTCTTTTTTCAATAAGCGTAACACTCATGCCAATTTTCGCTAACGAATGCGCTATATGAGCACCAGCTTCGCCGCTTCCGACTACGAGCACATCACATATCATATCATTTTCTAACAGTGGATAACAAGGTACAGAAACTCCTGTATTCCAAAACAACTTACCGTTCATAAGTTTCATAATTATACTCCTAAAATATAAGTTTCTCCTTTCTATGTTTTGTTATTTTCCATAAAAAAATCCAACTAACATAGGCTAGTTGGATTTTTTATTTTTAATTAGAACGTTCTTCAAGCCAATTTCCAATCGTCGGATATGTTTGTTTTACAGCTGTTCCACCGTAAACGATAGACATATGCCCTGTCGGTAAACATACATATTGTTTATCTGTGCTAGAAATATGGTCTAGTAATGCTTCTACTTGACATGGCAAAGCGATATGATCACGTTTCCCGGAAATATTTAAGACATTCGCCTTAATATTTGCAAGGTCTACCTTTTGTCCGCGAATAACGAGTTCACCCTTAACCAGTTTATTATTTTGATAAAAATCACGAATCCACTGTCTGTATGATTCACCTGGGAACGGAATACCATCACCAACCCACTTTTGAACCAATCTCCAGCTTTCGACGAAGCGCTCATTCTCTGAACGATCTACTAAAGCAACATATGGACCGACAAAGTTCGTAATTGGTTTTAACATTTTGTTTCCGAAATCAATCATTTCTGGCGGAATATTTCCAAATGTATCAACCGCTTTATCTAAATTGAAGTATTTCTCATCTAACAAAGGACCATACAATCCTGTTTCAGAGAAATCAAAAGGACTTGTCATGAAAATTAAATTACGAATTGGCATGTGCGGATGAAGTGCTGCATAAATAGAAGTTAGCGTTCCACCCATGCAATAACCAAGTAAAGAAATCTCGTCCGATTTTGCAGTTCGCATTACTTTTTTTACTGCTTTTGCAATATAATCAAACACGAAATCATCAAATTTCAAATGACTATCTTCCAAACCAAATGTGCCCCAATCAAGCATATACACATCAAAACCACGATCCACTAGATATTCCACTAAACTATTTCCAGGAGTTAAATCCATAATATATGGTTTATTAATAAGAGCATATATTAACAGAATTGGAACTCTTTGTGTTTTTTCTTGTTTTGGAATGTAGCGATAAAGCTTCGTCTTATTCTTCGTCCAAATAACCTCTTTCGGCGTTAATCCTACTTGCGGCTCTGGTTCACGTAATAAAATTTCACTCGCCCTTTTCACTCGGCGGTATGCTTTTCGGTACTCTTCTGGGTATAGCTCTAATTGCTTTTCCCATTCTGTTGCGAATGTAGTCATTTTTTTATCTCCTTTTTGGTCGATTTCCTTCTTAAAAAAAGAAGTGCATTCCTGCTATGGATATGCACTTTTTTCTTACTTCATTACATATATAATCCGCCGTTAATGTTTAATTGCTGACCTGTGATATACGCACCGTCACGGCATAGGTATACTACACCTTTTGCAATTTCATCAGCTTGACCAAAACGTTTTTTCGGGATTTTTGCAACGATTTTTTGACGTACTTCTTCTGGCACTTCTGCTACCATTTCAGTATCAATAAATCCTGGGCAAATTGCATTTACAGTGACATTTGTTTTTGCAAGTTCTAACGCTAATGATTTTGTAAATCCTAACATACCCGCTTTTGCTGCTGAGTAGTTTGTTTGGCCAAATCCACCTGCTTGACCAATAATAGAAGAAATGCTAATAATTCTTCCTTCTTCCGCTTCCGTTATGTATGGAAGAACCGCACTTGTCGTATTAAATACGCTACTTAAATTCACGTCAATTACGCGCTCCCAATCTTCACGATTTAACTTTTTGAATGTACGATCTCTTGTAATACCAGCATTATTAACAAGAATATCAACTTTACCAAAATGATTCACAGCTTCTTCTACAAGTCGGTTTGCATCTTCTACTTTAGAAACATCCGCTTGCACCGCATAAACGTCATGTCCGTCTTTTCCTAGTTCATTTACTAAGTTTTCAGCTGCTTCTTTACTGCTATTATAGTTAATAACTACTTTCGCTCCCTCTTGTGCTAATGCTACTGTAATTGCTTTTCCAATCCCTTTTGCTCCACCTGTTACGATTGCTACTTTGCCATTTAATTGAACCATTTCTTTTCCCCCTTAAATGAATTTGTGAACGATTGTTATGAATCATTTTGGTACTCATACTGTAGAGTCCCTATATAATTATGTTTCGCTGTTTACATGTGAAAAGAGATTCTCCCTCTCTCTTTTACCTGTTATAAACAAGCGCTTTTATCATTTTTTATTTTCCGGCTTATTCGCAGGCTTTATCTCTTCTTTTACAGGTACTTGTAGTTTAGCTAGTACTGCATTTTGCTTTTCTAGCAATTCTAAAATTTGATCTACTTTTGTTTCAAGCGTACGAATATCTTGTTTCACTTTTGTCACATCACGCTTTAATGTAGGAGCTTGTCCTAAAGAATCTACTTTCTCCTCTAGAAACTCCTCAATGTTATCTACTTTATTTTCTAAGTTAATAACAAGCGTAGCCACTCTTGCGATATCCTCTTTCGTCGGCACATTTACTTGTTCTAAATAGTTTTTTGTCGTATCATTTAATGCTTTTTGATAAAACAAATTCAAATCTAGAACGCTGCCCATCCAAGCAGAATATTCTTCTGTTTTAATTGTTTCATTGAGCGCTTTTCCCCAAAATGTTTCGGTTTGTTCATAAGCATTTTTCCATGCTTGTAGTGGATCGAATTTTTGATCAATCACTTTACCTACACTCCCTTTTTCTTTTTTGAAACAATTCAACCTATTCACTATTTTCTAATATTCTGAATAAAACTTCAAGTCTATATTTTATTTTTTTCTATTTTCTAACAAATGTGTTGACTTTAAAAACAGATAGGTGTAAATTGCACTTATAAGCAAAAAATTCCATCTAACTGATTCATGAGGTGATGCACAATCATGCTACAAAATGAACCAGAACAACGCGAAAGTTTGGAGAACAACCAAGCGAAACAACCAAACTCCATGCCAAAAAACTTCTTAGTTCCCTTCTTACTTCTCTGTCTAAAAGACTGGAGTCTTCATGGTTACAAACTTATTCAAATGCTAATGGATATCGGCTTTTCTTCTGTTGACCAAGGTAATGTTTATAGAACACTACGCAAATTAGAAAAAGAAAACCTTATTTCTTCTACTTGGGATACAAGCGATGGAGGGCCGGCAAAAAGAATTTATTCTTTAACTGAATATGGAGAGCAATATTTAACAACATGTGCGACTTCTTTTGAACATTATCAAAATATGTTGCGGACGTTTTTCACGTTATACACCAATGCATTCTTTCCATTTTCTACTTCTCCAGAAAAGGATGAAAAGGATTCTTCATCTTCACCTGGTGGTACAGCAGAGTAATCTGCGTTCACAATATGTAAAAAAACATTTGGGGGTCAAACAATGGAAACTAAACCATACGAATTAGTCGATGCATTTTGGAAAAACTGGTCTCAATCACTTTCCCTTTTTTCTTCAGCTGGGAAACAATTAGAGCAACTTACTTTAGAAACATTAAAACAACAACAAGACGCTTTGCATAAATTAACATCAGGAGTAGATGAACTAGAAAAAGAACTACAACAAATCACTGCTCAGTTCAATAACCAATATACAGATTACGTGAAACAATTAACTGGTAACTCCTTAAATGATCAAATTAACGAGTGGCAAGACAAGTGGAAAGAACTTTCTGCTCATATGCAGCAGCTTACTGTTTCTCCTACAAAAACATCTTTGTCAATTCTTACACAAACAAGCGGTCAATTTGAAGAAACAACAAAACAATTTATTGAGCAACAACAATTACAACGTGAAGAGGCTCAAAAACAGTTAGAGGGTTTTTTGGAAGAGTTCAAGTCAAAACAGTTGGAACTCGCAAAAAAGTTCGAGGAAAACTCAAAAAATCTATTTACTTCCATCAAGTAAGAAAAATGTGGGAGCTAACTGCAGCACAAACAAAACTCTTTCTTCCTCCTACTACATCAAGATGGCTAACATTTTTCGATATGGAAAAGAAGGAGGACAAAATGAATCCATTTCAAGAAGCACAAACTGTTCCGGAGCTTCGTTATGATGAGATTCAAGTCGGTGATCAAGCATCCCTTACAAAAACAATTACAGATGAAGATGTTATCAATTTTGCAAAATTGACTGGAGATGTGAATCCTATTCACATTTTAGATTCTTTTGCAAAAACGACAATGTTTAAAGAACGTATTGCTCACGGTATGCTCGTTTCGAGTTTTATTTCTACCATCCTTGGAACGAAACTCCCAGGCAAAAATACGATTTATTTATCCCAAAATGTTTCATTCCGTGCCCCTGTCAAAATCGGTGATACACTTCGCGTTGTGGCAGAGGTTATTAAGAAGCGTGACGATAAAAAAATCATTACGTTGCAAACAAACATATATAATCAATCAGATGATATTGTCGTGGAAGGAACAGCGACAATACTAAAAAAAGAGTAGCAAAGTTGCTACTCTTTTTTTCTATCCAAGAACTTCTAATCGCACCGATTACTTCCGCGTATGAGTATGTCATTTCCACATAAAATAACGTTACCAGTTTAGATAAGAACTTAGCTGAACTGGACTACTCATAAGGATGTGTATCAACATGGTAAAAACAAACAAATTATTAGTTCCAGGTGCAGAACAAGCGCTTGAACAATTTAAATATGAAATTGCACAAGAATTTGGTGTAAGCTTAGGTTCTAATACAGCATCTCGTTCTAACGGTTCAGTTGGCGGTGAAGTAACAAAACGTCTTGTTGCTTTAGCTCAACAACAATTACGTGGATAATTATATAACATATGGCTTAGAGGCAGATATTATCTGCCTCTTTCTATTTTCAACATACATAATAGTGCTTTTTCACATACTAATCAAAGCAAAACGAAAGGAGCAATATGTGACATGAAACGGATTAATATTAGCATGAGCCCTCCCCGCGTTCTTACTTTATCTTTTATTGTATTATCAGTCGTCGGCACATGCTTATTAAAACTGCCAATTGCTACGACAACGTCCATTTCATGGCTCGATGCCTTATTTACAACCGTTTCCGCTTGTACTGTTACTGGGCTTGGTGTTGTGGATACTGGAAAAGTGTTTACTTTATTTGGACAATGTGTCATTTTAACGCTTATACAAGTTGGCGGGCTTGGCATTATGAGCTTTGCGGTCTTAATTGCTATTATGCTCGGAAGAAAAATCGGTCTTCAAAACCGTATTTTATTACAACAAGCATTAAATCAAACGAATATCGGCGGCGTTATCCGTCTTGCCAAAGCATTATTTTTATTCTCTTTTACAGTCGAATGTATCGCTACTTTAATTCTTTCTTTTGAATGGGTACCCAAATATGGGGTTGCCAAAGGGATCTATTATAGTTTTTTCCATTCAATCTCAGCCTTTAACAATGCTGGTTTTTCTGTGTGGAGCGATAATTTAATGTCCCATTCTCATAGCATTCTTGTCAATTTCGTCATTTCCTCTCTCATCATTTTAGGTGGAATTGGTTTTACAGTAATTGTAGACATAAAAAGAAAGAAAAACTTTAAAAACCTTACACTACATTCAAAACTTATGCTCACTTCTACTCTAATCGTCAACATTATTGCTACCCTTTTTATTTTTATATTCGAGTTCCATAACTCCCTTTCTATGAGAGGTTTTACCCCATTTGAAGAAGGAATGGCCTCTTATTTTCAAGCAATTTCAACACGAACTGCCGGGTTTAATACTGTTGATATTTCTACATTGTCAAAACCTTCCCTCCTATTAATGATGCTCCTTATGTTTATTGGTGCTGGTAGTGCTTCAACGGGTGGTGGGATTAAGTTAACAACATTTTTAATCATATTTTTTGGCGTATTTAAATTTTTACAAGAACAAGAGGATATTGTCGTATTTAAAAAATCCATTAAAGATACTCTCATTGTCAAATCATTAACCATTACTATTATTTCCATTTCATTTATCTTTTTTGCTATTTTAATTTTGAGTATTACTGAGCGAGTTCCTCTATTGATGAGTGCTTTCGAAGTATTTTCAGCATTCGGGACTGTTGGCCTCAGTATGAACTTAACACCCCACTTAACTATAATCGGAAAAGCTATTATTATCTTTATGATGTTTTTTGGGAAAATGGGGCCTTTAACATTGGCTTTTTCATTTGCTCGTAAAAAGAACCGGAAAATAAAATATCCTAATGAAGATATTTTAACAGGTTGACAACCGTATCAATTATCCATATAATGAGAATACAATAACATATCTCCAAAGGGGAGTAGCGTCCAAGAATATTTCTTGGAAACAAAGTCGTCATTACGTAGAACTTAGTTCTTCCGGCTTTGTTGGCATTTTTATTACATATGTCTAGCAAGACCTTTGCCTATTAACGGCAGAGGTCTTTTTTGTATTCATTTCCAAATTCTTCCAAAGTTAATAGACAGGAGTATGGGGAAACTAAATAGTGGGGAAATTCTTCACTTATTTAGAACTTATAGAGATGAGAGGAGAATGTACATGGATGTATCATTATTATTGGAGTATGGTTGGGTATTACTCATCCTAATTGCACTTGAAGGGATTTTAGCGGCTGATAACGCTCTTGTTCTTGCAATTATGGTAAAACATTTACCAGAAGAAAAACGAAAGAAAGCACTATTTTACGGATTAGCGGGGGCATTTGTTTTCCGATTTGGATCGTTATTTATGATTTCGTTCTTAGTCGATGTATGGCAAGTGCAAGCAATCGGTGCCATCTACCTTATGTTTATCGCTGGTAATCACTTATTTAAAACATATGTTAAAAAGAATACAGATGAAGAAACAGAAGAAAAAGAAGCAAAGAAAAAACAAGAGAACTTCTGGTGGACTGTATTTAAAGTTGAAGTTGCTGATATCGCCTTCGCAGTTGATTCAATTTTAGCTGCGGTTGCACTAGCAATGACTTTACCAAAAACAGGATTAGGTACAATTGGTAGTCTAGATACTGGGCAATTCGTTGTTATCTTTGTAGGTGGACTTATCGGATTAATCATTATGCGATTTGCAGCAACTGCATTCGTGCAAATCTTAAAACGTAAACCAGGACTTGAAACTGCAGCATTCTTAATTGTAGGTTGGGTTGGTGTGAAGCTAGCAGTTTATACATTAGCACACCCTGCATTAAATGTAATTCCACATTCATTCCCAGAATCCACTCCGTGGAAGCTTACATTCTGGATTGTATTAGTCGGAATCGCAGTTGGTGGTTGGTTCTTCTCAAAAGAAGTAGAAGTAAAAGTAGAAAAGAATTTAGACGAAAAAGCGCTGTAATTACAGCGCTTTTTCTTTTTCCTTTCTTCCTCTCAATGTCCAGAAAAAATTCCATTATACTACCTTTTGTAAACGTTTTCTTAACGTATGTATGTCCTTTTTGTGAAACATTGCACAAACTTATTGAAAGTGAGAACAATTCCATGTACTTTATTCATATAAGGAGTATTTATAGAAGATTTACTAAAGGAGCGTATTACTCATGCTAGAACAAGGACTAGATTATGTTGTCAAACTGGCTAAAAGCAAAAAGAAAATGCTAGATACAAACCCAATGCAATATTTCATTCGTGCTGCACTTGCGGGTATTTATATCGGTTTTATTATTGTACTATGTTTTAAATTAGGTAACTTTTTTCACATTGCAGATTCACCAGCAACTTATTTAGCTGCTTCTATGTTTTTCGGGATTGCTCTCGTACTTATTATATATGGCGGTGCTGAATTGTTTACTGGAAACACAATGTACTTTACTGTAGCAACTTTAAGAAAAGAAACAACGATTTCTGATACACTTCGTAACTGGGTTGCTTGTTATGCAGGTAACTTAGCCGGCGCGTTATTCTTTGCCTTACTATTTTACGCAACTGGAATTTTTGAAGCAATTGATCACGGTCACCTAATGAATAAAGTCGTTGAAGGAAAGATGAACACACCTACAATGCAGTTATTCTTTAAAGCCATTTTATGTAACTGGCTCGTATGTCTTGCTTGCTTCTTACCATCTCAGGTTAAAGGCGACACGGCAAAAATAATGGTCATGATGCTACTTGTTTTCACATTCTTCTTATCTGGTTACGAACATAGTATTGCAAACTTGTCACTCTTTGCTTTATCTTTAGTTTCACCACATCCTGAGACAATTTCTTTTTCAGGTGCTATTCATAACTTAATTCCTGTTACAATCGGTAACATTATTGGCGGATCAGTATTTGTCGGTATGGTATACCACTACTTAACAAAAAAAACACCTGAAGTTCAACAGGAAGAAACTGAAATCGCAGCAGCTCAACAAGAAGAGATTATTCCTTTACAAGCACATATGAAACATTAAAAACTCCAAAGTTTTACTTTGGAGTTTTTAGCTTCCCACGTATTTAACAACAAGGTGAGGATTAATTTCTTCTTCTTCCTTTCCCTTATCCATTCTCTGTTTCATCTTGTGCATACCGATGACATCATTCGTATAAAGGTGAATTTCATTTACATATAACCCCTCTGTACAAAAAGCTTCTACAAAATCCAGTCCATTTTTTGCTCCCCACCCCATATTAAAATCAAGGGAAAGAATATTCACATCATAATCCCGAACCATTTGCAAAGCACATTCTACTGTAGTTGCGGGCACATACCCGAACGGGCAACTTCTTTGATCATCCATATATACGTTCATTTTCTATTCCCTCTCTAATTTGAATATGCGGCCAATACATAACATATTGCCCCAAGACTAATAAAAGGACCAAATGGAATTGGTTTTCGTACTTCTATACGTTTTAATACGATACCCACCCCAAAGAAACAAAGACTGAAACAAGATGCTAAAAATAAAATGATAAAAACGCCTTTCACTCCTACTATAAACCCAAGTAACGAAAGTAGTTTTATATCACCTCCGCCAAGCCCTTCTGGATATATCTTTTGCATGCAATATAACAAAATGAATATAACACCACTACCAACTATACTATCTGTCCAAGTAACTAATTGTACAAAAACACTTTCAAGAATGAGTAAAACGGCAAACGAAATTAAAATACAATCAGGAATTAACATATATAAGTAATCTGTAACTGAAATAATAAGAAGTAGCGAAAAAAGGGATAAAATGATAATAAGCTCTCGTTCTATTCCAATCATATACACGGTAAGAAGAAATATACTTCCTGTTATACATTCAAATGCTACATACATAATTGGAATTTTCCTCTTACAATTCGTACAACAGCCTCTTTGTATATAAAATGAAATGATGGGGATTAGTTCTTTTGGCCTTAGCACATATTTGCAATAATAACAATGTGAACGCGGGGTAATAATAGACGCACCTAATGGAACCCTCATCGCAACTAGCATAAAAAAAGAACCAAACACCATCCCTGCTAACAGTGCATATAAATAAGTGAACATCCCTTCCTCTCCTTTCCCAAAAAACATAGCAAAAAAAGGAGAGAACTTCTACTTCATATTATCCTTTATTCTACTAAAAAGCAGGCCATTTTCTGGCCTGCTTTCCCCTCTTTTATACGATAAAATATACTGCTTTTAATGGTCCATGTACTCCGACAACAAGATTCATCTCAATGTCAGCCGAGTTACTTGGCCCTGTAATAAAGTTAATACAAGATGCAGCTGTCTCCCCATTTTCTACGCGTAAGTTCATATCCTGAACTGCTTGTGTAATACGAGGCACAAGTGTTTCACGTGGAATAATAGCAAAATATACAGTCGGTAAAAAGTGTAAAGAACGTCCTTGCCCTTTATGACTTTGTACAACAATTGTACCAGATTCAGCTAATGTATAATCACTAAATGCAATACCAATATTCGCTTTTTCAGCTAAACGCATATTTTCGTCTTTTCTCTCTGGATCCCATACGTTTACTTCAACGTCTCGCTTTGGAAGTTCTTCTTTAAATAAAGATGTTAAACCATATGCATCAAAACGCTCATCTGCTGATAATAAAATAGGTCCACCGCCGTTTTCCATGATTACTTTTTGAAGGTCTTCACCTAATCGGTCATTTGTCGTTTCTACTACAGTTGTATGAATGTTTGTACATTGCTTTTTAAACACTTCTAGTAATTCTTCTTGTGAACAATCTTTTAACGTTTCTATATTCACATTACTTTTCCATACTGGTCGCTCTACACCTTCTGTTTTACGCGCGCGCCCAAGTTCTTTTGCAATGTTATCTAGAAAGGCATCACGGTTTTGAATTAATCCTGTCATTATTTATCCCCGCCTTTCTTATGATCTTTATACCAATCACGGAATCGCTCTTTACTTGGAGCTGGGAATTCCCGAATATCCGTCCAGTTTTTAAGTGGTCCAACACCTTTTGATACACGATTACCAGATGTAAATGGACTCATTGCCGCTGGTGCCATTTTTGATCCCATTTTATATAAAGCAGCTGAAGAAGCACCCATACTAAACATTTTCATCGCTAGTTTTTCTGCAAGTGGTGCACGACCTTCTTGCTCAACAATAACTTGACGATGTTTTAATAATAAATCATGCAATGGAATTTTTACTGGACAAGCTTCTGTACATGCTCCGCATAAACTAGATGCATAAGGAAGCTCTTTGTAATCATCATATCCACCTAGAAGCGGTGTTAATACCGCACCGATTGGTCCTGAGTAAATCGATCCATATGAATGTCCACCAACGTGACGATATACAGGACATACATTAACACAAGCAGCGCAACGAATACATTGTAATACTGAACGGAATTCAGATCCCAGAATTTGAGAGCGACCATTATCAACAACAACTAAATGGAATTCTTCAGGTCCATCAACTTCCTCTTCTTGAATTGGTCCTGCTACTGTTACATAACTTGTTAATTTTTGACCTACTGCACTACGACATAGTAAACCAACTAAAACATCTAATTCTTCCATTGTCGGAACCATACGTTCCATACCCATTACCGCAATTTGTGTTTTCGGAATTGACATAACAAGATCTGCATTACCTTCATTCGTTACTAAACAAAGAGAGCCAGTATTTGCAACAGCAAAATTACAACCAGTTACACCAATTTCTGCATCCATAAATTTCTCACGAAGTTGTTTACGAACAAACTTTGTCATTTCATACGGGTCATCAGAATTTTCATAGCCTAGCTTTTCTTTAAATACATCGCGAATTTGCGTTCTATTTTTATGAAGTGCAGGTGCAATAATATGTGAAGGTGGATCGTTATCTACTTGCAAGATATACTCTCCTAAGTCACTCTCTAACACTTCACAGCCAATCTCTTCAAGCGCATGATTCATACTGATTTCTTCTGTTACCATCGACTTTGATTTTACTACTTTTTTCGCTTGTTTCTTTTTGGCAACGTCTTGAATATACTTTGCTGCTTCCTCTTTCGTCTTCGCAAAGTACACGTGTCCGCCTCTTTTTGATACATTTTCACTTAACTGCATTAAATAATAATCAAGATTTTCTAACGTATGTTGACGAATTTGTTCACCTAGTTCTCGCCACTCTTCCCAGTTTCCTAATTCATCTGCGGCTTTTAAGCGATTCGTATATAAACGCGTTTGTGCAGAAGAAACTGCTCCGCGCATAAACGAATCTTGAATTCCATCACCAACGCGATCATTAAATTTTTTCTCACTGATTTTCATAGACATAGCTTATGTTCCCCCTTCATGAGCGACTATTCAGTACCTCAGCAATATGCATTACTTTTACTTCTTTTCCTAAACGCTCAATACGTCCGCCAATGTTTAACAAACACCCACAATCTGCACCGATTAAATAATCTGCACCTGTTTCCATTACACTATCTACTTTTTCGTCTACCATTTGCTCAGAAATTGGAGTCATCTTAACTGAAAACGTTCCCCCAAACCCGCAACAATTTTGCACGTTTGGTAAATCTCTCACAGTTAATCCTTTTACATTTGATAATAAAATTCCTGGTGCTTCTTTTATTCCGAGCATACGTGTCATATGACATGATTTATGAATAGTAGCTATCCCTGGTAAACTTGCACCAACATCTGTAACTTTTAAAACATCTACAATAAACTGTGTAAATTCATAGGTTTTATCAGCAACTTTTTGTGCACGTTTAGCCCACTTTGGATCATCTTTGAAAACATGCGGATACTCATGAAACATTGTCGCACACGAACCAGATGGCGTAACGATATATTCTGCATCTTCGAAAGTTTCAATCATATGTTTCATCGCTTCTTTTGCTGCTTCTACATGGCCACTATTATAAGCAGGCTGGCCACAACAAACTTGTGCTTCTGGAAATTCAATTTCACAACCTAAACGCTCCAACACTTCAACTGTTGCTTTGCCGACATTTGTTTCGAACATATCGACTAAACAAGTAACAAATAAAGTAACTTTCATAACTATTACTCCCCCTTTTTACAACTTCGCCAACAAACATATGGTCATCAGATGACTGAGTAGAGAAGAAATAGGCTCAACCATGGCCTATCCTCTCCCTCTTCTAAAGAAAACGCTTACTTAATCTTTCTCTATTTTATCAGAAAATTAAATTTTTAAAAGATTAAATTACGAATTTATATCGTTTTTACCTGTGACAATATGTTCTACATTTGTTAAATGATCTAGCATTGCTTGCTGCGCTAATTCTACATCTTGTTTTAACACCGCATCATATATAACTTGATGCTCTTCTATAAGTCGTTCTGATGTCGTTTGTTCACCATATAAAATAATGCGTCTTGATTCACCAATCGTTTCAGCAATCATCTCTGAAACATGATTCATGAGTTCAAGCAAAATGTTATTATGCGAAGACTCTGCAATTCCCATATGGAATTGAAAATCGGCTTTTTCGCCAGCCTTTTCATCTCCAATGCTCTTTGCCATTTCATCTAACCAATGTTTCATATTTTGTAAATTATCTTCCGTACGTTTTGCCGCCGCTACTCGAACTGCCCCCACTTCAAGCACCTTTCGTACTTCTAATAAATTCAAAATATCTTCTTTCTTCATTAATAATCTATTGTTTAATGATTTCGTTAATGAAGAAGAATCGAAGTTCTTCACATATGTACCTTCTCCTTGTTTCATCTCAATTAAGCCCATCGCTCTTAGCGCACTTAGCGCTTCACGAACAGCAGATCTACCAACTTGAAACTGCTCAGCTAATTGATGCACAGGGAGTAGTTTGTCACCAGGTTTTAACGTACCATTTTTAATCATTGTTAAAATAGCTTCAGATACTTCTTCGTAAATTTTTTTCGGTTTAATAGATTTGTACTCCAGTTAAATCACCTCAGTATCTTCCAAACAACAATTGAAACGATTTATAAGAACTTTGCATCATAACTATTTTAGACCGAATTGATAAGAAGTACAAATGTTTTGTTCATAAAATAGTCAAATTTTCGATATTTATTACATATTAATTTATATTTTTACGTATAAAGTGAAACTTTAATCAGTAGGGGTTTTGTTCATCCCCCACTGATTATTAGCCCTCACCAATCGGGCTTTTACGGACAGCAGGGCCTCCACCTAACTTCTTTGCTTCCGTTGAATTTTGAGGTGAGGGTCTTACTGTCCGGCAAATAGCGGGATAAATATTTTCTTCAATATAAAGAACATGTCCTAAAAATTAGAACATGCCCCCCTCATCCTGTACATTCAGTTTAATAATAACCGTTGTTCCCTTATCTTTTTCACTTTCAATTTTCCAATGTCCACCATGTATATGAACAATTTGTTTCACAATAGCAAGGCCTAAACCTGTTCCACCGTGTTGACGACTTCTCGCTTTATCAACTCGGTAAAAGCGTTCCCCAAGATTCTCCAAATGCTCTATATCAATGCCAATTCCTGTATCTTTTATTTTCAATTCACAGTAATCATCGATTTGCTCTAAAGTTATAACGATATTTCCGTTTTGATTTGTATACCGTATCGCATTATCTAACACATTATGAAGCACTTGTTGCATACGATCCTCATCAATCATGACAATGATCTCTGGATTTAAATTGGTTGAAATATGAAGTTCCTTTTCTATAAACTTAATCTCATACGTATCTAATACGTCTTCAATCAGCTGTGAAAAAACGATAGGTTGCTTCTTTAACGGAAAGTGCTCACCTTCTAATTGTGCTAAGTCTAACAAGTCATGAACGAGACGCTGCATACGACCTGCTTCTTTATGAATTAGCTGCGTTACTTTTTCCTGCTGCGGTCCCTTGGCAACGCCATCTAAAATAGCCTCGCTATACCCTTTTATATAACTAAGTGGTGTTCTAAGTTCATGCGAAACATTTGCTAAAAATTCCTTACGCTTTACATCTTCTGTTTCTAATGAATTGGCCATTTTATTAAATGCTTTTCCTAGTCGTCCAATCTCATCCTCTGAAGAAACTGTAATCCGCTCCGAGAAATCTCCCGTAGCCAAATGATTTGCAACCCGTTCCATTTGCGAAAGTGGCTTCGTAATTGCAATTATAATTTTTCTTCCAACCCATATAGTAATTAAAATCATAGCAATTGCTAACGGTGCTAAAATAAGACCCATATCATAGATTAAATCTTTTATACTTTTTAAAGGAATATACGAATAGACAATTCCGACTAATTTTTTATTTTCCAATACAGGGATGACAACCCCCATAATATTACGGTCAAAATGTTCTTCATATCCTATTTTTGTCACAGTTTTCCCATCTAATAGCGTTTGCCTATCTCCTTCACTTATAAGGGAATGATGATGCACATCAAAAGGCAAACATGCACTTAAATCACGCGGATTAGACACGAAAATAACGTCTGAACTAGATATTTGATCAAACGATCTTACTTTCTCTTCAAAAGTTGATATTCCTTCGTGCTTATCATATTGGGCAGCAAGATTTTTTCCTTCCATTACTAATGAACCTTTTAAATTATCAACGTATAGTTTTTCATACGAGTATAAAGATACGAAATAAAGAAAGGACACTGTTACACATACTGCACATACTACTGTAAGCCAAAGTTTTTGTACCATTGTAAACATACGTTACACCTCGAATTTATAGCCTACACCCCAAACAGTTTGAATGTAGTTTCCACTTTCTCCAAGCTTCAAGCGCATCGTTTTCACGTGCGTATCTACTGTTCTTGTACTTCCGGCATAATCATATCCCCATACCTTTTCAAGTAATTGCTCCCGGCTAAATACTTGTCCTGTATGCTGGCAAAGAAAATATAGTAAATCAAACTCTTTTACAGTAAGAGAAATCGACTCACCATCCGCCTCGATTCTTCTACTTTTTTCATTGATAAGAATTGGTCCAAATTGAATCTCTTCTTGCTGTTCTTGTTTTGTATATCTTCTTAACACAGCTTCCATACGGGCAACTAATTCACCAGGACTAAACGGTTTTACAATATAGTCATCTGCTCCCATACGTAAACCGTTCACCCTATTCCACTCTTCACCTTTTGCGGTTAAAAATATAATCGGTACATCTGACGTTTTTCTAATTTCTTTACAAACTGAAAGTCCATCCATTTCTGGCATCATAATATCTAATACAACGAAATCATAATGATCCGTTTCTAGTTTTTTAAGAGCCTCTTTTCCATTCTCAGCTTCTCCCCACTCATATCCAAAGTTATCCAAATACATTCCAACAAGCTGCCTCATATCACTTTCATCATCTACAACTAGTACTCTATATTTATTCATTGTCCTTCCCTTCCCTCTCTATGAGTTGAAACGGTCCTTTTCCGACTTTAATTGTTTGTTTTATTTTCAAATTCTTCATATCCATAACGCACACTTCATCACTATCATAACTGGCTACATATCCTTCTGCTCCGCTCTCCAAAAATGCAAATGGATTTGATCCTACTTCTACAGAAGCTATTTCTTTATATGTGCTAATATCAAACTTTCTAAGTGTATTCGACCCATGACTTAATGCATATACGTACTTACTATCCTTCGTTATATTCACAGGCATAAATGGAGCATGTAAAGAACGTACCATTTCTCCATCCTGCAAAGAATATACTAACACTTTCTCATTTACTTGATTTCCATCACCATGTCCGCCAATCCATATTTCTTTCCCATCAGGACTAATCGTTGCTCCTGTTGATGCTGGTGGAATCATAAAGGATTGAACAACTTCTTTTTTCTTCGTATCAATTGTCGTTAGTTTCGTATCATAAAAGTTTAATACAGATAACCGATTATGATACTCTACCATCGTTATAGGTCCTTTGCCTGTTGAAACATTTCCTGTCTCTTTCCCATTTATCGTAAAGAACCTTACCTTTTGAACATTTTGATCGGCAGCAAATAATTGTTTTTTATCTTCTGATACGACCACATTTACAATGCCCTTTCCAGTTTTATATTTTCCCACTTGCCTTCCTTCCGTTAGTGAATATACATACATATATTCTAATTGCTTACCGTATACAAGTATTTCCTCACCATTTGGAAGCAGTGTGATTCCGGCCATTGGCTCATTTAGTTCCCATGTCGTGATTAACTTTTTATCTTTTTTATCAATAAAACTAATACTGCCTTCTTTTATATTCGTTGTTATAATAACATTTTTATCTTTAGCAATTGGTGTATACGAACTTCCTTGACACCCTACTAATAGAAATAAAAAACAGAGAAGAAAAACATACTTTCTCAAAAGATTCCCTCCATCTTCGGATGATTTCGTTATAATTGTAAAATAACAAATAAATGTGTGGAAAGTGTGAAATTTTCCTTTCTTACTCAATTTACATATATAATGTACAACAAATAGAATTTGAGGTGTGTCAATTATGCTATTTCCTGATTTAGCGAATAAAATTGTACGAGAAGTACGCAGACTAATTACAGAAAATATTATTATCATTAATATAGAAGGCGTTATTATCGCAAGTACAGATACAGAAAGAATTGGTCAATTTCATGAAGGTGCACTCCGCTGCGCCAAACAAAAGAAAACCGTCATCATTACAAAAGAAGATGAAAGGCGATTGCAAGGTGTAAAGGCTGGGATGAATCTTCCTTTATTATTTCATGATGAAGTAATTGGTGTCATTGGAATTACAGGAGAACCTGAAAATATTTCACGCTACGGCGAAATATTGCGTAAGATGACCGAATTATTAATTCATGAAAACTACTTTTTAGAGCAACTAGAACTTGAGCACCGTTCTTATGAAGCTTTTGTCTTTGATTGGCTTCAAAATACAGAGTGGTCCCCGAGTTTTCTTGATCGCGCCAAAACACTTGGCATTGATTTATATAAGAAAAAACAACTTATTTTGTTTTCTATTGGCAAAAATGACACGATGCTCCAGCGTAAAATATGGCAACACATACGTAATATTTTAACAAAAGAGCATCTATTTGTTCGTTGGGGAAATGATCGTTTTATTTTATTTACAGCAACGAGCTCCAAAGAGCAAACTTATCAATTTTTAAAACGGTTAAAACAAGACTGCGAAACTTTATTTTCTATTCCTTTATATATCGGGATTGGACAAACAGTTACCTCAAACAATATGAACATATGTTACGAACAAGCATTACGCGCTCTTTCTGTATCATTGGAAACGAAAAAAATTGTATTTAATGAAGATTTACGTTTAGAAATGTGTTTACAAGATATTTCTGCCGAAACGCGTGAACAATTTCTAGAGCGTACCATCGAAAACTTATTATCATTTCCTGAGCTTATGCATACTTTGCGCTTATTTATCGATTATAACCAATCTTATAAACAGACGGCTAAACAATTACATATACACATTAACACATTACATTACAGGCTAAAAAAGATTGAAGAACATACAGGACTTGATCCAAAACAATTCAAAGACTTAAACGTTTTATACTTCGCACTCCTCCTATTAGATGATCATACAAAAAAGAACGATAAAACAGATTAATCTTCAGATGATTACACATAGAAAGAATCCCTCGACTTTTTTATCATTATAATGAAAGCACTGTTACCACGTTGTTTATTATAACTAAACACGTTAACAGTTTGAGGGGGATTTCCAATGTTAGAAAAACAAATTATTCATTCATTCGTATCTATTGTTGGCGAAGATAATGTAGATACATCCAATATGGGGCGTTTAACTTATAGTTATGATGCCACTCCAAACTTCCAAGCAATGCCTGATGCAGTCATTGCTCCTCGTAATACAAATGAAGTAGCTGAAGTGTTAAAAGTATGTAACACTCACAAAATTCCTGTGTATGTGCGCGGGTCTGGAACAAATCTTTGCGCAGGAACATGTCCACTTGAAGGCGGTATCGTCCTTATTTTCCGCCATATGAACAATATTTTAGAAATTGATGAAGAAAACTTAACAATTACTGTACAAGCTGGTGTCATTACACTTGATATTATTAAAGCGGTAGAAGAAAAAGGTTTATTTTATCCACCAGATCCAAGCTCGATGAAAATTTCTACAATCGGCGGTAATATTAATGAAAACTCAGGTGGATTACGCGGTTTGAAATACGGCGTAACACGTGATTATGTAATGGGGCTTGAACTTGTCTTACCAAATGGCGATATTATTCGCACTGGTGGTAAATTAGCAAAAGATGTAGCTGGTTACGATTTAACTCGTTTATTTATCGGTTCTGAAGGAACACTTGGCGTGGTAACAGAAGCTATATTAAAACTTGTTCCTATGCCTGAAACAAAGAAAACAATGCTTGCATTATATGAAGATATTAATGAAGCTGCACGTGCTGTTTCTTCTATTATTGCAAATAAAATTATTCCAGCAACCCTTGAGTTTTTAGACCAACCGACAATTGAAGTTGTAGAAGAGTTTGCACAAATCGGTTTACCAACTGACGTAAAAGCAATTTTATTAATCGAACAAGACGGCCCGCCCGAAGTAGTCAATCGAGATATTGAAAACATGGCTAACGTTTGCCGCTCTATGAATGCAGTTGATGTTCGCATTGCAAAAGATGAAACAGAAGCAGATGCGCTTCGTACTGCTCGCCGTAGTGCTCTATCAGCGCTCGCACGATTAAAACCTACTACAATATTAGAAGATGCGACTGTACCACGTTCACAAATCGCTCCAATGGTTGAAGCTATTAATGCCATTGCAAAAAAATATAATATTCCTATTTGTACGTTTGGACACGCTGGTGATGGTAACTTACATCCAACTTGTATGACAGATGCTCGTAATGCAGAAGAAATGCACCGAGCTGAACAAGCTTTTGCTGAAATATTTGCGAAAGCAATTGAACTTGGTGGCACAATTACTGGTGAACATGGTGTTGGTGCAATGAAAGCTCCATATTTAGAAATGAAATTAGGTAAAGAAGGTATTGCAGCTATGCAAGGAATAAAGCAAGCTTTCGATCCAAATAACATTATGAATCCTGGAAAAATGTTCGCGAAAGACACTCGAAAAAGAGTGGTGGTTGAGCGATGACCACATTAAATAAAGAAAATATTCAAAAAGAATTTAAAGAACGATTAAATGAAGATGAATTACTAAACTGTATGCGATGCGGTTTTTGTTTACCTACTTGTCCTACCTACATTCAATCCGGATATAAAGAGTCACATTCACCACGCGGACGTATCGCATTAATGAAAGCAGTCGTTGATGGTTTAATCGAACCAGATGAAGATGTTGAAAATACATTAAACGTTTGTCTTGGTTGCCGTGCTTGTGAGCCCGTTTGTCCATCTGGTGTAAATTATGGACATTTATTAGAAGAGGCTCGAGATATTATTAATCAAAATAAAAAATTCTCAATGCCAGTGAAAGCTGTTCGAAAAGTCGTTTTTGAAGGATTATTCCCCCATCAAAATCGAATGCGAACATTAACCGGACTAATCGGATTTTATCAACGTTCTGGTTTACAAACGCTAACACATAAAACAGGTATTATAAAGTTATTCCCTGAAACACTTGCAACGATGGATCTCGTTTTACCAAAAGTCCCTAAAATGAAAGCAATGAAAGATCGTCCTTCATTTTTACCTGCAGAAAGTACAAAGAAAAAACAAGTTGCATTCTTCGCAGGCTGTTTAATGGATACGATGTTTTTAGAAACAAATAACGCAACGATGAAACTTCTTCAATTAGCTGGTTGTGATATTGTTATTCCGAAAACACAAAGTTGTTGCGGTGCATTGCATGGACATGCTGGTGAAAAGAGTGGAGCAAAAGAATTAGCAAAGCGAAATATAAAAGCATTCGAAGATTTAAACATCGACTATATTATTACGAATGCAGGAGGTTGCGGAGCTTACCTCGTAGACTATGATTATCTTTTAAAGGATGATCCGGATTGGGCTGAACGTGCTAAGCAGTTTGTTTCTAAGATTAAAGATATTACTGCTATACTAGTAGAACTAGACTTCCATAAGCGAACTGACTTACGACTCACGCCGCAGGTTATTACGTATCAAGACTCTTGTCATTTACGCAATGTTATGCGCACATCTTCTGAACCTCGTATGTTACTAGAGGCTATCCAAGGTGCAACATATCGAGAAATGAAAGATGCGGACCGCTGCTGTGGCTCTGCTGGTATTTACAATATTGTTCATTCAGAGTTATCAATGGAATTTCTAGATTACAAAATGGACCGTGTGCATGAAACAGACGCAGCAACCATTGTTACTGCAAATCCAGGTTGTTTATTACAAATGAAATTGGGCATTGAGCGAGAAGGGCTTTCTCATAAAATGAGAGGAATTCACATTGTGGATTTATTATTAGAAGCAATTGAAACTAACTCGTAATAACTCGTAACATACGTAATAATAGGAAAACGGCTATCTCCTTCGTCTATGTAAAGAGATAGCCGCTTTTTTGTCTGCTACAACATTAAAAATATGTTACTTTATTATAAAAAAGAACAACAGAAACATTACAGTTTTGTAAAAATCAATCCATTATATTCCTCAAAAAATCGCTCAAACCATTGATACAATAGGATTCTTCATTTTCTATTTAGGTAACTTTATCCAAAAACCCCCTCTTAAAACCAAGTATAAAAACACTATAAATTCCTTTTATACTCTATATTTCTCTTATTTTTGCTCCCTTCTTCTCTTAGGATAAATTAGGTAATTTTAAAGTCTATGAATTTTTTTCCATCTTTTTTCTCGCAAATTGTATGCTACGATGAATTTGTCAGTCAGACAGGCTGTCAAAAACAAATCGTGTGAAAACAAATTAAAACTTTATATAGGGGGACACACATCATGAAAAAGCGTGTTTTATTATCTGTAGCTGCTGCAACAGCTCTTACTTTAGGAGTATCTTCTCTAGATGCACAAGCTGCAACAGTACAACCATCTAACATAAAGGTTCAAAATATTCAGCATTCAAAAGTGATGATGAAGCAAATGAGCCAACAAGAACTACAAGCATTCTTACAATCTATGGGAGTTGAATCATTAGCACAATGGCAACAAGGAAACTTCCAACCAAACTGCTTCATTCCTGGTCAACAACCTACTGAAAATGTTGTAACTGAGCAACCAACAGCTAAGCCAGAAACTCAAAAGCCTGCTGAGCAAAAACCTGCCGAGCAAAAGCCTGCTGAAGAAGTTCAAAAACCAGAAGCTCAAAAGCCTGCTGAAAACAACAATACGCAAAAACCTGCTGAACAAAAACCAGCTGAGCAAAAGCCTGCTGAAGAAGCAAAATCTTTAAGCGAGTTCGAACAACGTGTTGTTGAATTAACAAACGCTGAGCGTGCAAAACAAGGTTTACCAGCACTAAAAATCGATACTGAATTAAGCAAAGTAGCACGTATTAAGTCTGAAGACATGCAAAAAAACAACTACTTTGATCATAACAGCCCTACATACGGGTCTCCGTTTGACATGATGAAGAAATTTGGTATTTCTTATACATCTGCAGGTGAAAACATCGCTCAAGGCCAACGTACACCTGAAGAAGTGGTACAAGCTTGGATGAACAGCGCTGGACACCGTGCAAACATCTTAAATAACGGCTTCACTCACATCGGTGTTGGTTATGTAGAAAGCGGCAACTACTGGACACAACAATTTATTACAAAGTAAATAGATTAAAAGAGTCTTCTCATAATGAGAAGACTCTTTTTTAAGTTTCATAACTTTCTATTATGTATGAATAGAAAATATATAACATAAATAGCATAGATCCACAGCTTATTACACTAAGCAATACATAAAATCCCCACTCTAAGTTCAAAAACAATGAAAACAATATGCCACATGCCATCACTTGAAAAATCCGTCTACTTACTAAACGAATTTTTTGTAATTTAATTGGGTCTTTTTCTTTGCCTTTTATTTTCTTAAATTCTTTACTCAGCATAAAAAGAAACATACTAATCCCAATCGTTAATCCTGTTTGAAAGGATATCAAATCCTCAAAATTAATAAAGAGGATACGCATATGAATAAACAACATAAATAACGTAATTTTCTTTATAAATCCGTCTATAATACCATGCTCTCTTTCATTAAACTTAAATATATTATGTGAAATAATATACAAAAATCCATATGAAAAAATAATAAAACAAGGAATAAATGCTACAACAACTTGTTTACTCATAAACTCGTTTGGCTCACCATTTACATTCCAATGTACTGCCATACGAGTTGGTAAATAGGGATAGAGACATAGAGTAACTAAAAGACAAGCGAAAAATATTCCAAGTACATACTTATATTTGATCAAGTGATTCTCACCTCTCTTTTCTCTTAACGGCTTCGCTCCTTTTAGAGAAATCCCTGCAAAAATCTACTTTTTTCAAATTAAAACTTATACTTTACGCATTTTCTTTTTGAAATTCTCTTATTTTATTATCTAACTTTGTAGGAAACGGCACATCAACTTCAATCGCTTCTTTCGTAATTGGATGCAAGAAATTTATCTTCATCGCATGCAATGCTTGACTGGACATATATTTTGTTTGTCCACCATATAATACATCCCCAACTAGTGGATTACCATTATGGCTCATATGAACACGAATTTGATGCGTTCTACCCGTTTCTAATTGTAACGTTACGAAAGTCGTGTTTTGCTTCTCAAAATACTTTTCTACTTTATAATATGTGATAGCTTGGTCACCTTTTGGAGAAATACGACGCCTTGTAGCATGATGGCGATCCCTTCCAATAGCAGCATCAATCGTTCCTTGTTTCCCCTTTACTTTCCCTTCAACGAGCGCTGCGTACGTCCTTTTAATTTTTCGTTCCATTAATAAACGATCCATAATTGCACCAGCAATTCTATGCTTAGCAAATACGACACCACCTGTCGTATCTTTATCTAAACGATGAATATGACGCACCTTCGCCTCTAAACCTTGCATTTGAAAATGAAAAGCAACAAGATTTGCAAGCGTCCCGGTTCCACCTTTTTCAGCAGGATGTGTGTCCATTTTCTCTGGTTTATTTACGATGAGTACGTGATCATCTTCGTATACTACATGCAATTCACCATATTCTGGATCCACACCGTACTCTTCCTCCGCAAACATATGAACTTGTAACTTATCGTTCTCTTTTAAAAGCTCATTCCATCTTCTTTGTTCTCCGTTAACCGTAACACCTTTTTCCATACGAAGCTGATGTAATAGCTTTTTCGGTATTTCCCATTCTACTTTTAATACCGATTCAATACTTATACCATTCCATTTAGCTGGAACGGTAATTTCACACCATTCGCCCTTTTTCTTTGTTTCCATACTGTTTATCACCTTATTTCTATTGATTCTCTCATTGTAACGGAAAACACACTTTGGTGCACCGTCAAAAATAGAGGACAGTCTTATAATAGACTGCCCCTCAAGCTCTAAGTCTTTTCATTTCTAACAATACTTCTTCAGCTTTTTGTTCATACGATAAATCTTTAAAGAAATCCGCCAACCTTTTATAGTCATTGTAAGCATCTAATAAATCGTCCATCCTTTCTATTTTCATCACTTGTTGTTTTTGTTTCATTTTTACTGGATAACGATAACCTGATACTTCTTGTATTTTGTAATACTCATCCTCTACTTGAACGACCTTTACAAGTTCTTCCTCCTCTGCATCCATCGTATACCCGTCAAATTCTCTAAGTAGTTCATAAATGATATGAGTCCATTCATCTTTTGGATAAAATCCCTTTTCTAACCGATAACCGACAATGCGATACATATGCCCATCGTTTTCTGCAAACTGTACTGTATCATTTAACTTAAACTTAAAATAACGAAACATTGCCTTCACCTACTTGTATGTAATGTTCTTATCACATACTATTTGCAAAATGTAGGTCTTGCTATTCATAAAAAAATGCTCATCAATATGATGAGCATTTTTTTACGATGATTTTTCTCGTTTTTTTCGAAATGGTAACCACCAATTCCAGTCTCCAAATAACTTCATTAAGCTTGGAACGAGCATAAGACGAATAATTGTTGCATCAAGAAATATTGCTAATGCCACGCCAAGCCCCATCTGCTTTACTGGTAAAATATCAGTAAATGCGAATGCACCCGTTACAACAATCATAATTAATGCAGCTGATGTAATGATTCTACTTGTTGAAACGAGCCCTTCTAACGTTGCTTGATCGTTATCTCCTGTTTCTTCATAGAGCTCGTGAATACGTGAAATAAGAAATACTTCATAATCCATACTAAGCCCAAATACGAGGCCAAAAATGAAGATTGGTAAGACAAACAGAACCGGACTCGCTTCTAAACCGAAATGACCACCTTCAAATAACCAAACAACAATTCCAATGGTTGCACTCAAACTAAGTATATTCATAATAATTGCCTTAATTGGAATGAGTATAGATCGGAATGCAAATAATAATATAACAAAGGTCGATCCAAATATAACAGACATACCAATTACAACTTTATCTTTAATTTCATCTTCTAATTCTTGTTGAAACGTCGTCATTCCGCCTAGATAATACGTAACATTCGTTTCTTTATAGTTCTTTTTAAAGTCACGCACCCACTGTTTTGCAGTCTCTGTACGTGGTTTTGTTTTCAAAAAAACTTCTATCGTCGTCTTATTCCCTTTTGTGTATGCTTCAAATACAGGAGTTAGTTTTGCTGCTTCTGGCGACTGCAATATTCTAGCAACTTGATCTGCTTTCATTCCAGTTAACCCGTCGTATAAACTTCTTACTTCATGTACTTTTTTATCATCTTTTAACGTTTGAACGACTTCTTCTATCTTTTGTAGACTTTCTTTTTCTTTCATATCTTTTTTCGTCTCTACAACTAACGTAACATCAGCGTGTGTTTTGACAGTTTTATTAAATGCTTCTTCATACTTTTCATATGCAATCCTTGTATCACTCTTTTCAGGTAAAGCTTCAACACTAGGGAACTGCAAATTAGCTGTACGTAACGGTAATAAACAAATAACAATAAATGTTGTAACAACAACAATCATTGCAATTGGATGTTTCATCACAAATTGCGCAAATTTACGCCATGCTTTTGCCGGCGTATGTGCTACTTGATTCTTTTTTAATATTTTTTTACCGATTAACGATAATAACGCTGGAAGAAGTGTGAGTGAGAATAAAATGCTCATAATCACAACAATCATTCCGCTAATTGCGACAGATTGAATATAATCTATCTTAAAGAAAAACAAACCGGATAACCCAACAAATACGCATAATCCTGAAAATACAATTGCACGTCCTGCCGTCTGATATGTAATTGCTATCGCTTCTTTTACCGTTCGTTTAGCAACTTCCTCTCGAAAACGGTTCACAAATAATAGCGCAAAATCAATAGATAGTGCAAGTCCAATCATCGGTGCAACGTTTAACACGAAAATAGATAGTTCTTTATCCACACCGATGAAATACAATATACCCATCGTGCTAATAACACTAAGCGCTCCATTCAAAATCGGTAAAATTGATGCCAAAAGGCTACCAAACGAAAATAGTAATACAAGAAACGCAATTGGTAATCCAATCATTTCTGCTACTTTTAAATCATTTTGCGTTCTTTCATTAATCTCTTGATTAATTTTCGGAAATCCTGTAGGTGTTACTTTTAATGCTACATTACTTTCTTTCTCAATCTCATTAGCAAATTGTAATGTCTTTTCCATTCTTTCTTTATTTGTTTTCCCGGAAAATAAAATTGTCGCATAACCGATGTCATCTTGTAGCATTTCTTTATTTTGGATTGGGTGATGGAAAGATTCATAGTTCTCTTTCTCTTGAACATTCTTTACAATTTCATCTATTCGCTTTTTAAAATCCTCATGCGAAGCATCTTTATTTTTCTCAAAAACGAGCAGAAGCGTATCTTGAGACTTCTTAAAATCTTTATCTAAAATTTCTTTTGTTTTTTGATAGTCGCCTTCCGTTTGGAAACCGTCACCACCTAATACTCCCGGTAGCTTTGGAGCAAAAATCCCAAGTGCGATTGCAAGCAACAGTAACGCTACAATTACTGTATAACGAAATTGATACAAAAAAGCTCCTAACTTCCCCCACTTATCAACTTTATGAACATTTGTCTTCACACATTTTCACCTACTTTAAATAATTCAATTGTCACTTATACTGTATCATATCTTTATACAAACAAAAAACGCCTAGGAACACTATAATGATAGTTTTTCCAGGCGTTTTTTCTATCTCTCTTTATTAAGCCCCAATCTCTCAGTAAGTAAACGATGATAGTAAATAGCGATAACTAACAAAATACCACCTACGCAGTAACCAGCTAAAATATCAGTTGGGTAATGTACATCTAAAATGACTCTACTTAATCCAATCGATAGGATTACTGTCCCCATCAAAATCGTTATGACACATTTCCCAGCTATGCTTTTCAAATTAGCAGCAATGATATAAGCAAGAAATCCAAATGTCATAATCGATAGCATTGCATGTCCACTAGGAAAACTATATCCAAGTGCATCTAACGCTTCATTTAATGACGGACGTTCTCTCTTTACAATCTCTTTTATCCCTTTATTCACAAGATGTGTTATTAAAATTCCCATTGGATACACAATCATCGCAGCATAATAACGCTTCTTCCAAAAAACAAGCAAACTTATAACGAGCGTAGCAGCTATCCCAATTGCTGACCCCAATTTTGTAAAGTACGAGAAAAATGTAAGGGAACTTTCCGTTTGTAGCCCTTTTACTAATCCGCGGACATATGTATCCATTACTGTAACGCCACCTGCATGTACGCGCCAAGCAACAATACTAAATACAGCAAATAATAAACCGATACATATTACCTCATACTGATGTAACTTCTTCTTCAAACGATTTCCTCCTACTATGAAAAAATGCGATTTCTACTTTAGAAACCGCATTTTCTTACTTATTTACCTTTTGTTTTTAGCTCTGTCCAGTAACGATCATAGTCTTTTAACTTATCGTCTACATCAACAAGCCATTCTGTACGATCTAACTCTTCTTTCGTTAAGAAAATCATGTGATTATCACGGTATTCTTTACTATGAAGAGGATGAGCTTTTTCATTTGGATTACTGTAACCAATTGACTCGTAGTTTTTCACACTTACTTTTTCATCAAGTAAGTAGTTCATAAACTTCTCAGCAAGCTCTTTATGTTTTGCACCCTTTGGAATTGCTAACGTATCAGCCCAAATTGTGCCGCCTTCTTTTGGTACAACGTATTCTACATCTTTATTATCTTTTGCGATAAATGCTGCATCTCCAGACCAAACTGTTCCGATCCAAGCATCTTCTGTAATGAATTTTTGTTTAATGTTATCTGTATCAAATGCTAATAAGTTTGGAAGCAGCTTCTTTAAATCATCTGCTGCTGTCTTTAACTCTGCATCTTCTTTTGTACTGTTTGAGAACCCGTGCTTCTTAAGACCCACTCCTAATACTTCACGAGAATCGTTTAATAACGTTACATGTCCTTTATATTTCTCATTCCATAAGTCAGCCCAGCTTGTAGGTGCTTCTTTCACATACTTTTTATTGTATGCAATCCCTGTTACACCCCAAGTGTACACTAAAGAATATTTATTCTCTGGATCAAACGCAGGTGTTTTGAAATTAGAAACCATGTTTTCGATATTTGGGATATTCTTTTTATCTAACGGCGCTAATAAATCCATTTTTGCCATTGTTTTAACCATGTAATCAGATGGTTGAATTAAATCATACTTTGCGCCACCAGCTTGTAATTTCGCAAGCATTTCTTCGTTACTTGCGTACTTATCATAGTTAATTTTCACATTATACTTCTTTTCAAAATCTCTTAGCACTTGCTCATCAAAATTGTCAGCCCAGCTATAAATATTTAATTCTTCTTTCTTTTCACCACAACCAGCAAGCACACCAGCAACAAGGCTAAAGCTAATTGCTGCGCCAGCTATTCTTTTCATTAATTTCATCGGTTTATTACCCCCTCGTACTTTCTATATCGTTCGTATTATAAAGGAAGGTGTCCTCCAGAGTTTTCTTCACCATCTGCACCTTTGTTACGGAAGATTTCAGATAGAACCATTAATCCTACGATAGCAACAATTAAAATTGTAGAAAGAGCATTAATTTCTGGTGATACTCCGCGCTTAACCATACTGTAAATGTATAATGGCAATGTTGTTGATCCTGGTCCTGATACGAAGAAACTAATTACAAAATCATCAATTGATAATGTGAATGTTAATAATGCTGCTGAAATAACTCCCGGTGCAATTGCTGGGAACGTTACAAAACGAAACGTTTGCCAAGGCGTTGCTCCTAAATCATTTGCAGCTTCTTCTAAGTCACGTCCCATACTTGAAAGACGCGCAGCTAAAATAACAACAACAAACGAAATACTAAATGTAATATGTGCAATAATAATCGTTGTTTGTCCAAGTTCCATTCCTAGCTGACTGAAAAGAATTAGTAAAGATAATCCCATTAAAATATCAGGAATTAAAATTGGTAAATATACAAGGCCATTAATAGCCCCTTCGAAACGATATTTATAACGATGTAAAGCAATCGCAAAGAATACACCAAGTACCGTTGTCACAATCGTTGTTATAACTGCAATCGTAATACTATTTACAAATGCATCAATAACATCTTGTTTTTGAAATAAATCTGTATACCAATGGAATGTAAAACCTTCCCACTCCGCATTAATGCGAGAGTCGTTGAAAGAATAGACCATTAAAACCATCATTGGAAAATACAAGAATAACAAAATTAACCAAGAATAAGAAACTAAAAACTTCTTCATCTTTGCCTATTCCCCTCCGTTCTCATTATATTTATATACTTTCGTTGCACGATAATATAAGCAAATTAACAGAACAGAGAATAGAACAACGATAATCGATAACGCAGATCCAAACGGCCAGTCACGTGCACCTAAGAATTGGTTTTGAATAACGTTTCCGATTAATGCTACTTTCGATCCGCCCATCACGTCTGATACAACAAACATTCCGATAGAAGAAACGAATACTAAAATAGAACCAGTCGCAATTCCTGACATTGTCATCGGCACTGTTATATTCCAAAATGCCTTTATTGGTGTTGCTCCTAAATCATAAGCCGCTTCTAGCTTACGCTTATCCAGCTGCTCAATTGCTGCATACACTGGTAAAATCATAAATGGTAATAAAGAATAGACCATTCCGAGTATTACAGAAGGCGTATTATATAATAAATTTAACGGTTCACTAATAATGCCGAGTTTTAATAACAACGTATTCACAAGACCTTGTGAACGTAAAATAACAATCCATGCGTATGAACGAACAAGAAAGTTAATCCAAAACGGGATCGTTGCCAATAATAAAAGAATAGAACGATATTTGCGGTCAACAATTGTAATTGTATACGCAAATGGATAACCAATTAATAAACATATTACTGTAGTAATAACTGCAATCTTAACAGTTTCCCATAACGTTCCTAAGTACAATGGATCAAACACACGGGATATATTCTCCAGCGTAAATTGCATTTCTACTGTCCCGTAAGCTCCGCGCTGCATGAAGGCGAATCCTAATACGAATACGAGCGGGATTAGGAAGAAAATTAACAGCCACGCGACTGTAGGTAGTGCGAGTAATTTCCCTTTTTTCAATTTAAGGTCACCTCGTCCTCTTGCTCCCAGCCTACATATACATTATCTCCAATGCTCCACTGCACTGCCTCTTCAGCAGTTTGATATGCCATTAGTAATTCTGATGTTTTCTCATCACGTACATAAAGCTTCTCCATATTTCCGACAAACTCGATATCTTCAATATGTCCAAGATGGTATTCTTTTAAAATTGGTTCTTCAACCGAACGTACTTTCACATTTTCAGGGCGAATTGCTACATAGCCTTCCCCATTTTTCACAATATTATTTTCACCGATGAATGTCGCAACGAACAATGTTTTCGGCTTATTATAAATTTCTTTCGGCGTTCCAATTTGTTCGATATGTCCTTTATTCATAACGACGATACGATCGCTCATGCTCATTGCTTCTTCTTGATCGTGCGTTACGTATATAAACGTAATTCCTAAATTACGTTGTAAGTTTTTCAATTCACGTTGCAAGTCTTTTCGTAACTTAAAGTCAAGCGCTCCAAGTGGCTCATCTAATAGTAATACACGCGGATTATTTACAATCGCTCTTGCAATTGCAACACGCTGCTGTTGTCCACCAGAAAGCTTAGCAGGTTTACGATTACGGAACTCAAGTAACTGCGTTAAACGCATTGCCTCTTCAGCACGCTCTTTCTGCTCTGCTGCTGATACTTTCTGCATTTTCATACCAAAACAAATATTCTTCTCTACTGTCATATGTGGGAATAGTGCGTAATGTTGGAACACTAGGTTCATATGACGCTTATATGGCGGCAAATCGTTAATTCTTTCATCATCTAATAAAAGATTCCCTTTAGTTGGAGTTTCAAATCCTGCGATCATACGAAGTAAAGTCGTTTTCCCGCAGCCACTCGGCCCTAAAATTGTTAAAAACTCTCCCTCTTTAATATCTAAAGAAAGAGGTGGGATAATCACTTGATTTCCAAAATGTTTTTCAACTGCTTCAACTTTAATAATCTTTTTCATTTTCCCGTCCTATCTACCTTAAATTTTAAATTTTTATATTCATGAATAAATATTTATGTTCTATAGACTATTTTTTGTTTCGATCCAAACAAAAATGGTTATTTAGCAAGCGTTCGTTTCTATCCTTTATGTAGTATGTTTGATTCATTTTCGCATGATACATAACGTCGAACAGAAAAACCCCTTCCATTGCGAAGGGGCTATTATCATACGGCTACGCCTACTGATAAACACCATCATCATTTTAACAACTTTCGTATGAATTTTAAAGCACTTTTTGTAGAAGAGTAACGAATTTTCATGTCGAATGCTGTAGATTGGGCTAAAATGCTTTTATAATGTGAAAAAGTCCGAAAACTTTCTTCCCCATGATAACCCCCTAATCCACTACTTCCAACACCCCCAAAAGGTAAATATGGCGTGGCAAGATGGTAGACAACATCATTAATACAGCCTCCACCATATGAAATATTACTCGTCACTTTCTTTTGTACTTCTTTATCTTCCGAAAATACATATAACGCTAACGGCTTCGGATGTTGCTGGATTGTGCCAATTACATCTTCTATATTGTCGTACTCTATGATTGGTAAAATCGGACCAAAAATTTCATCTTCCATAACAGCATCTTGCCATGTAATATCCGTTAGCACTGTCGGTTCAATATGTAATGTATCTTTCTTATAGTTTCCACCAATTACGACTTGACCATCTTGTAAAAATCCACATAATCGTTCAAAATGACGCTCACTTACAATACGCACGTAATTTTCATTTTGCAAAGGTTCTTTACTATACTGCTCTGTGATTTCATGTCGCAGTGCCTCAACTAGCTGTTCTTTCACGGAAGAATGCACGTACATATAATCAGGCGCTACACATGTCTGCCCTGCATTTAAAAACTTACCCCAAACAATTCTTCTTGCTGTCATCTCTATCTTTGCATCTTTATGTACAATACAAGGACTTTTTCCGCCAAGTTCTAACGTAAGCGGCGTCAACTGTTTCGCTGCTGCTTCCATTACAACTTTTCCAACGCCAACACTACCAGTAAAGAAAATATAATCAATTGGTTCCCTCAGCAAAGATGTACTCTCTTCAACGCCGCCTTCTACTACCGCTACAAGCTCTTCTGGGAATAATTCACCTAACATTCTCTTAAGCACTTTTGAAACGCTTGGCGTTAACTCTGACGGCTTTAAAACGATTGTATTTCCAGCTGCAAGTGCTCCTACAAGTGGTGCAATTGCTAATTGAAAAGGATAGTTCCACGGTGCAATAATAAGCGTCACACCATACGGCTCTGGCACTACTTTTCCTTTTGATCCAAAATGAGTGAGTGCTGTTCGAACTCGCTTCGGTTTACTCCACGATGACATATGTTTCAATTGAAAGGAAATTTCTTTTAATACATATCCAACTTCCGTTGTAAACGACTCGTGAACTGACTTATTTAAATCTAATTTCAATGCCTGAAATATTTCTTCTTCAAAACGCTGAATGCCTTCATAAAGCTTCTTCAAATTATTCTTTCTCATTTCGATGCTTCTCGTATGCCCTTTTAAAAAATATTCCTTTTGCCTACTTACAATAGAGGAAATACTCATTCACTCACCTTCTCCCACTATTTTTATCCAATTCTTTCATTATTTATATAGACTTCATATATAACAAATTTCTATTCTTAAAGTTACATTATATATGACTTTTTCAGCTATATAAAATTCATTGCTCACAAAAAAAACTACCGAAAGAAAATCTCTCGGTAGTTTTACTGTATTAACGATATAAACGAACAGCACCTGCAGAATTATCATCAGCTTGTCCTACTACTTCAAACTTCAGACCAAGCTTCGGTAAAATACGTCCTGCATCTGGAATCTGTTGATTAATATACGTTTTCGAATCATCAAATTTTGGTACACCAGCTAAGCCATCATACGTATACGTTCCACGCGTTGGAGATACAACTTTCCAAGCTGGCGTTTTATCGAATGAGAATGCCGCATCAGCGATTTGGAATCGTGTACTACTATCAATTGTCGGTTTACCATTTAAAGTTCCTACAATTGCTTCTGGATGAGAATCAACTACACCAAGGAAACCATGTCCTGGATGTAAACCAACCCAGTTATCTGCGTAAGCTGAGTCTGCATACCATACAACCATACCTGAGTTATATTCTGGACCGCGAGCAAATTTCAATGCGCTATCTGATCCAGTATGGTTTCTCCACTCTACGTAGTAATTATGTTTTTTCTTCTCTGTTCCGCTAGATACAACGAAACCATCTAATTTTAATTGTGGTGTACCTTCTGCATCATCAGAGAATACTACTTTACCATCCACTGTTAATGAAGCATTATCAAGTAAGAAACCATTTAATGCTAAACCACCATCCGTAATGTACTCAAACGTTAATTTTACTTTTTTACCTTTGAATTGACTTAAATCATATGATTTGTCAATCCATTTTCCATTTGTCGAATCTGCATTTCCATTATTTGCTTTCTCGCCAAGTCTTTCAATTAACGTTTTTTGACCATCTTCTGTTACAGCATGTACTTCAAGGAAATCATACTCTGCTTCGATTTCATATAACGATTTGAAATCAAATTTCGCATTCGTTGCATTCGTTAAATCGAACAGTGGTGTTTCTAACGTTGTATGAAGATTGTCACCTTTTGTACTGTAGTAATACTGTTTACCAAATGCTGGTGCAATTGTTTTTACATCTTTATCTGGTAAGTTAACACGAATCATACCTGGACGGTTAGATTTCGTAACACTTTGGTCTAAATATGTTGCTAGACCGATACCTTTATTTAATTTCTCGTAATCTACTTCTACGATATTTGCCCAGTTACCACCGATTGTTTTTTGGAAAAACTCTTTATTTTGTGGTGAGAAACTCGTCGGTGTTGTTCCAGCGATTTTACCCGCCCAGCTGCCGCCACTCATAACAGACCAAGCTTGAATTGGCTCACCATGACCCGTATAGTCTGTATCATACTCATCTGGAAGACCTAAATCATGACCATATTCATGCGCGAATACACCAACTGCGCCATCTTCTGGTTCAATTGTGTAGTCGAATGCCGCCATCTTTCCGCCCCAATATGGAACTTTCGCTTGTGTACCTTCAATTGCGAATGGTTTTGGTCCAACTGTCCAGCGATGTGACCAAATTGCATCATCGCCTAATTTACCACCGCCAGCTTCTTGTCCAACACCCGCATGAATAATCATTAAATGATCGATTAAACCGTCAGGTTGATTTTGATTTCCATCACCATTTACATCGTATTGATCGAACTGATCAAACTGTGATAAATCAAGACCGCTATCTACAGCTGCCTTTAATGCATCTTTTACTAGATCACGTGGTCCTTTTGGTCCTTTATTATCATGACCTGTAGCAGCATCTGCACCGTAATCAGCAGCTTTACCAGGAACTGTTAACCATTTTGTAACTGTTCCATCCACTGTGTAACTACCACCGGATTGCTCTTCGTAATATTGTTTAAACGTTTCGATTTTGCTACCATCCTCTAATGCGAATGGCTCATTACCAAATAACATTTTTTCATAATGTTCTTTGTTAAAATCGTCAGTATACATATAACCAGGTTCTTTATCAATATTGTTATGTTTAAAGTCAGCGTACTCTACAAGTAAAACGAGTACTTTATCTTTACGAACTTCACCGTTATATTCTTTTCCCTTTGCTGGAGAAGTTGGTACTTTACCATTTAGACCACCCTTAACTGGGCCTGTCGCTGCAGGTGTCCCTGTTGCTGGCTGATTTAGTTTTTCTTTCGTGTCTGCTTTCGCATCTTTCACTTTCTTTAAAAAGTCAGATGCTTCTTTCGTAAGTTGATCCCCATTTGTTGCTTCTTTCCCAGGATTTTCACCCTTTTTGTTCTCTACATACTTTTCAACAGCTTTCTTTGTTTCTTTCTCTGAAGCTGAAGAATCAATTACCCCACGTTTTTTCAGTGCATCTGCTAAACGTTCTTCTGGAATTAAATGATCATCGACTGGGCTCGTAGCTGTCTTATTCACAGGTGTTTCAGCATATGCAGATTGAGTGCCAGCTCCGAATGAAAGGCCTAATACAGCTGTTAAAGCGATTGATGACAAAACTTTGAACGGTTTCTTGTTCATCCCATATTTCCTCCCCTAATAAATAATATGTATTACAAATTGAATTTTATTAAAAATTCAATATTTTTTCAATATTTAGTCATATTATGTAATGTTTTTAATATATTTGTAAAAATTTCATAGTTAGCATACGAATATATCACAATTCAACAATGTTTTCTGAAAATATTGAAAGTTTTTATCGAACAATTTATAATTTCCATAGAGGGAGTTTAATGGGGATTTTATCTTTGTTTCATCTACAAAATATTTGATAATTCACTATATAAAACACAAAATCCGATTGCATTATCATGTATTCTGTAGCAGCAATTATGACCGATAATTAGGGAGGAATTACATTTGTACAAAGATAAGACAGACGCACTGGATCAAGAATGGATTGATTTAATACTTGAAGCTCTAGATGCCGGTATCGCCATGCAAGACATTGAGCAATTTTTCCAACGTATGAAGCCATCCAGTCAGGCTCAATAGGTTTGTTCTTTTTAACGAAGTTTATGTTATAATAATGACATCATAAGACAACTACATATTGATAGAAAGGTGCGCAAATATGATTGGAGAACGTATAAAACGCCTTCGTTTACAAAAAGGGATTTCATTAACTGAACTTGCCGAAAAAGCTGGCGTTGCTAAATCTTACATTAGTTCTATAGAACGAAATTTACAAAAAAACCCTTCCATTCAGTTTCTTGAAAAAATCGCAGCAGTTCTACAAATTCCAGTTGATACTTTACTTCATGATGAAACAACAAAGGAAACTAACCTAGACTCCGAATGGACACAACTCGTTAAAGATGCAATGAACTCTGGTGTCTCCAAAGAACAATTTCGTGAATTTCTTGAATTTACAAAGTGGAAGCAAAATCAAAAATAATAATAGAAAGAAGTGCTTACAACCAGCACTTCTTTTTCTTTATAAAAAAAAGCGGGAATACCCGCTTTTTTATTATTTTTCTTCCCCAGCTTCTTGGTTAGCATTGAATGTCCATTCTAAATTCAATGTATCACCTTGGAAGATATTTTGGTCTTTTCCATCATCTACAAATTCAAATTGCACCCATAGATAATCCTCTGTACCAGCTGCTAATCCACCCTTTTCTCCCCACTCAGGAGCAAAGATGTCTTTAGCTAAAAGATCTGGATCCACATTTTGTAAGTCTGCTAAAGTTGTTTCGTATACAGGCTCACTTTGTTTATCCCAGTTCCAAAGGAATTTTACTTTAACGTGCTTACCAAAGTCTTCACCAGCATTATCACCTTTTGCATCTTTAACAGTATACTTTGTTGCTAATTTAACGTCTTTAATAGTTAACGAACCGCTGTTTTGTAATAAGAACTCTTTCTTAACAGAATCCCCTGGTTTTAAATCTTTAATATCTACAAGCGTCTTAGGGTTTAATGTAAGGTCTAACGTCCCAGCTGCAAATGTATTGTTTGATACTTCTTTATCGCTAAAGAATGCAAATGTTCCTCCACCAATTAAAGCTAACCCCAATGCTGCTGATGCAACTCCCATACCTAATTTCTTTTTCAGACTCACAATCAATTCCCCCTAGCTTTTTTTTATATTTTTATCACTTATTTTTCAATAAGAGATGTAAAGAAAACTATATTAGCTTAGCTAATATGTGTTCTTTTTTAAAAACCTTATGTTCATTATAACGAACAAACCTATATAAACACAACACATATTTATTAATATTTTCAGTTATTTTTATTTCTCAATATTATTTAGACTTTTCAGAAAAACGAATGATAATTTATATCTTTTTTCACACTCAAATCATTTAATACTATAAGAAAAAGCAAAACAAAGAGGTGAGGGCTAACTTTCCCTCACACTCGTATAAATATTACTAGTCTTGCTTATTCGTTCACACTCTCTTACACCACATTCTTGTTTTCCGGCTGTTTCACTAAAGCAGTTACTCCGCTTTCTTCTGCTCTTCTACTTTCTTTTGTTCTTCTGCTTTCTTCTGTTCTTCTGCTTTCTTCTGTTCTTCTACTTTCTTTTGTTCTTCTGCTTTCTTCTGTTCTTCTGCTTTCTTCTGTTCTTCTACTTTCTTCTGTTCTTCTGCTTTCTTCTGTTCTTCTACTTTCTTCTGTTCTTCTACTTTCTTTTGTCCTTCCGCTTCAATTGCAACGTTTAATTGTTGCTGAAGAGCCTGAATTTGCTCATCAATAGCTTTCAAGCTAATTTCTTTCTCAATATAGTCACGTTTCTCTTTGATACTGCGAAAGCCTTCATTTACATATACGGACACTTGCTGCATCGACTCATCTTTATTTACCTTTAATTCTTCTTGTATTTGATTATAAGGAGCTTCTATTTCAGTATATACATTTTGCAGAGCTTCCTTCTCAGCAACAATTTTCTCACGCCCTTGTTGCCATACAGAAATCGCCTGTTTTATTTCTTCAATAGAAGTTGCTTTCGATTTTCCCTTCATCGTTCCATACTCACGCTCAATAAACTGTTTATGTTTCTCAGATTGCTCTTTTAACGTATTAACTGTTTTCGGAAATATAATTGCTGTAGAAAGCGTCGCTTCTACTTTCGTTTCATGAATGAACGCCGCTTCTGTATGAGTCATAATTTGAGATCCTAAATAAAACGTAATAGAACACATACACGGCAATATAAGCATCTTTTTAAAATTACGCGGTCTTTTCAGCATCTTAATCTCTCCCATCGAACATTACGTTCTTTATACAGAACATTATCTATATTATAGTAAAGAACTATTAAAATTGATAGACAAATACTAGAAAAATAGAAAAAGGGCTATCCATGTGATAGCCCTTTTTGTTATTATCTTTCTTCACCTGCTGTTTGTTGTGCATCAAACGTCCAATTTAATTGTAACTTATCGCCTTGGAATTGATTTTGATCTTTTCCATTATCAACGAACTCAAATTTCACTTTGAATTTATCAGATTTACCTGCTGAAATACCTTTTTCATCCCAGAACCAAGCCGATAAATCATTATCTACAGCTGTAAGTGTGTCACCTTTTAATTTATCTAAAGTAGTTTGTTTCACAATTGTCTCATGCTTATCTACATTTTTTAAGAATGTTACTTTAATATGTTTACCAAAATCATCTTTATTATCTTTCTTTACATCTTCTACATTATAATCTGTTTTCAGTAAAACCTTTTTAATATCTAAAGAGCCTTTATTTTCTAGTTTAAATTCTTTTTCAATTGTATCCCCAGGTTTTAAATTCGATACGTTAACAACTGTTGATGGATTTAATGCTAAATCCAGTGTCCCAGCCGCAAATGTATTGTTTGACACTTCTTTATCACTGAAAAATGCAAATGTTCCTCCACCAACTAACGCTGCTCCTAGTACTGCTGATGTAATACCCATTCCTAATTTTTTCTTTAAAGTCATGTCCATATCCCCTTAATATATATATTTGTTAACTTCCTAAACGGAAAGTATAACCAAACGAACTAGACGGATTGTTCTACTTTTTTATCTTTCTTTTCTCCGTCAATGCTACGAATAGCCCCAAAAATAGAAATCGCGGAATATCCAAGTAAAAAGACTCCTGGAATAATAAGAAGTAATGCTGCTCCCGCTTTTGAATTCGCATAATTCAGTAAATAACCAACGTACGGAACTGTAATATCTGCATACTTTCCAACTACATTTTCTGCAAGTACTGGCTCTAAATCTGGTCCGTTGTTGTTATCCCCTTTTGTTTCATACATTACTTTTCCATTTGTATCTTTCACACCGATAATACGGTGAGTGATAATTTTTTGATCTTTCTCTTTAAAGGTAATAACATCACCTTTTTGATATTTAGAACCATCTTTGTTTGGTTCTATTGCAATGATTGATCCTGTTAAAAACGTCGGCTCCATTGATCCTGAAAGAACGCTCTTAAATTGATATCCCATCACTGTCGGATCACCACCGCTCGCTTTTGAAGAAATAACTACAAAAGCTAAAAAAACCATCAATGCAAATAAAACAAATGAGATCGCGTTGCTAATTACCTTCCAAATTAATTTCATCGTCTCTCTCCCTCTCCGTTGTTTTATATTATTTGAAGTATGCAATATCCATTACGTTCTTTAACAAGAACACAAGTAAATGATATAACGAACTTTAAGTTATTGCAATAAGAAAATTTACAATTATTAGTTAAATATCTTTTTAGCATATAAAAAAGACTGTGACAAAATCTCTCCACAGTCTTTTTACTACTACGTTATTTTTCTTCTGTTTTCATCCCTTTTGTATTACGGCGTAACACTACATATAAAATGGCTCCAAATAATACAATTGCGCCTATCCCAACACTTATTACTTTCACATTTGACTCTTTTTCCTCAGATGCAACTGTATCTTTCTTAGGCATCGCAAAAGTGACATCTTCTGTTGAAAGAACATTTACCGTCGCAATTGTTTGATTATTTTTCGTAATATCAACTGCACCAACTACCTCACCACGATGTATTCCTTTATGATACAAAGATTCTTTATCTAATGAAGCTGCCCGGAAAATAGTTTTCACATTTTTCCCTTCATCTTTCTTAAGCATCAGTTCTGCACTTTTTTCCAACTCAGAACTAACATCTTTATTTAAATATGTTGTTTTTTGATGCCAATTATGTTTATCGAGCACTGTTTGCTTCGTAAATTGACCGAAAGAATAGTCCGCCATCTGCTTCAAATCTTCATAAATTTCAGGTCTTTGAGAAGCCATTACTACACTTATAATACGATTTCCATCTTTCTCATTTAATAAAACAAGTGTATTACGCGCTTCATTCGTAAACCCTGTCTTACCGCCAATGCTATATGGATTTTCAAAAAAATTAGATTTATTAAAAATAGACACCGTCTGCCTAGACGTCGTAACTGTCGTTCTTTTCGTATTCATCGCTTGTAAAATTTCAGGATACTTTTGCACACCCTTCGTAATCATAGCCATATCATACGGCGTCGTATAATGGTTCGGATCATGCAGTCCATTCGGTGTTACAAAGTGGCTATCTTTCGCCCCTAATTGCTTCGCTTTCTCATTCATCATATTAGCGAAATTCTCAACACTCCCGCCAATCCGCTCCGCAATCGCATACGACACATCATTCGCACTCAGCACCATTAAAATCATAAGCGCAGTATTTCTATTAATTGTCTCTCCAGGTTGAAACTCAATTTGATAATTACTCTTCTCTTGATCTAATGCTAATTGTGAAAATGTAAATTGATCCTCTGGCTTTGTATGCTCCATGAGTAAAATCGCTGTTAACACCTTCGTCGTACTAGCAGGATATGCACGGTGATATGCATTTTTGTCATACAAAACATCTCCTGTTTTCGCATCAATTGTCGTTGCAAACTGACTAAAAACATTCGGTCCTTCTGCAGGTGGTGGTGCAACTTGTTCTGGATTTACTCCAATATTCGTCTCAGCACGCAATGTCATAGGTGTCAACAAAAACAAACAAATAACTGTAATAAAAACCAAAATTTTCTTAAAATTTACCATATGACTCTCCCTTTTCCATTTACTCCTCTAACAAAATAATAAATCTACCAATCATATGTAATTTGTATTAAACTGGAAGAATTTTCACTATTTTTTACTATATCATATTTTTACGATAAAGAACATAAATATACAATAAAAATAAGAAGGAATTACTCTTTCTTATCCTTCTCATCAATCAACGAATCTATTAACTTTTGACTAGCTTCCTCGGGCGTAATCTCATCCGTTATCCCCATAAACGACCAACCTTTAGAATCGACCCACTCAACAAACTCTTGTAAAAATTCATCATGTGTAACATCCACATCAAGAATCGAGCCATTAATCGAAATCGTTCTATTTTTAGACACGCGCATCTTGAACGTTTTTCTTACCATTACAACTTTTCTCCCTCTACTTCTGAATATTTATAAAGTGAAACTTTAATCAACCCTCACCAATCGGACTTTTACGGCCATCCCGACCCCAACCTAACTTCTTTACTTTTGCTAAATTTCGAGGTAAGGGATCTTACTGCCCGCAAATAGCGAGATAAAATAATCATGTATCTCTGTTATACATGATTTTCAGTAAATTGTAAAAAGGATATATTGGCCAATTTAAATAGCAAAAATGAAAATCTCTTACCTACGTAAACGTAATACGACATACAATCGCTCATAAATTATTAAATAAATCCATAAAAATATACACTTTAAAACATAATTGAGTAAGCCATTCTAGTCTTTTGGAAGATATTATCTAAAATAGTATACTAAACGGATAAAGGATATTTGAATAAAGAAACTGAGGCTTTCTATCTAGCTGGACTCTTAAATTGTAGACTTAGAGACTGATGCCGGAATTCATATTTAATTTCTATTTCTGTACATCATATCGTAAGAAAGAAGGTAGTACTGTGAAAACAACAGAAAATTTTACTGACAGGGCCGATATATATGCAAAATATCGCCCTAGTTATCCTAATGAATATATTGATTACTTGCTTTCAGCTAACCAACTGAAAGGGAATCGGATTGTGGCTGATATTGGTTCAGGTACGGGGATATTTAGTCGCCAGCTGCTTGAAAGTGGTTTACATGTTGTTGGAGTTGAACCAAATGATGATATGAGGAAGATCGCTGAGCAATCGTTAAAACTATATTCTCGTTTTCAATCCATAAAAGCAACTGCCGAAAATACCACTTTAAAAGAAAATAGTGTGGATTTAGTAACGGTTGCTCAAGCATTTCATTGGTTTGATAAAGAGGCTTTCAAAATCGAATGCCAACGAATTTTAAAACAAAAAGCAAACGTTGCTCTTGTTTGGAATAGTAGAGATTTAACTAGTCCACTTATTAAAGAGAACGCAGAAATTTGCCAGAAAACCTGTCCAAACTTTAAAGGATTTAGCGGTGGAATAGATGAAACTCCAGAAATATTTAATAGCTTTTTTAAGGATGGAAAGTATGAGTTTAAAGAATATCAAAATGATTTACTTTTTGATTATGAAGGGTTTTTGGGAAGGAATTTATCAGCATCTTATGCTCCGAAAGAAAATGATGAACAGTATAAAAATTTTATTTTTCTCCTATCAGAGCTATTTGAAAAACACAGTAAAAATAGAAAAATTATCCTCCCGAATTTAACGCGAAGTTATCTAGGCAATGTATAAACAGCCTGATACAAAGGGACTTTGATCGAAATTAAAACAAGCCTAGCCCCTTCCTGAATGTAGAATGGGGTTAGGCTTGTTTTGCATTTTACCACATCAAATTCAAATGACTTTCGTACAATAAAGTAGAATATATTAGAAAAAACCTTAAACTGAGGAGGAACTCAATGGCGCGTTGTACGTATTGTAAAACGAAATGGAAAGTAAAAGACGTATGGTCGATACTCTTGGCATTTGAAAAAGATTGTCCGTATTGTTTTGGGAGGCAATATCTATCAAAGAAAACAGTGAATGCTATGCCAGAACTTATAAGCTTACCTTTACACTTCTTGTTCCCTTTTCTTGTTGATTTGAGTGATGAAGGTCCTTTGGATTGGTATCGGAAATAATATAACCTCTACATCCAAAGACTACTTTCTACTAAATTCGCTTCTCATCATTATCCCTTTATACATTACTCTCATAATCGCTTATACTTTCCCTTTTGAAGATCCCGTAGCTCAGCAGGAAGGGCGTCCCCTGGACAAGGTTTATCAATTATGACTTTAATAAACGATGATATATGTATACTGTTAAACATAAAAAATAAGCATTAGGTTCCAATCAAATATTAATTGAAACTCAACACTGCTTGTATTCTGTAATTCAGAATACAAGCAGTGTTTTTTATTATGCATTTTTGCATACAGTATTATTTTCTCTTGTAAATAGATAATAATGGTATATAATAAAATCAATGTTTTACCAATAAAAGGTAATAAAAAATAGTGGGATAAGCAATTAACCAAAACGTATTAACAGATTTGTTCTATGTAAATCATGATACATATATGGAATCAAAACTATGAAATTTTATGTAGAGGTTAGATTACTACAAGATGAAAGATTCATAGCGAATACACTCGAGGAAAAAAGCGGTCGATTAGATTAATGTTATAAAACTACTTGATGTGATATCTATCGAACGAATTGAGAATATACTTAGGGGGAATTTTAAGTGAAAGCATTTAGTAAAGTATTATTAACAGGAGCTTTAGCTTTAGGCGGTTTAACAGCTATGAACATTGATACACCAAAGGCAAATGCTGACGGAGCAAGCGAGTTCTGTCGTTATATTTGTGGTCCTAGCGAAACGTTGAACGGTGTTACAGTTCAAGTACACGCTACAGAATATAGCTTTGGTCAAAACGTAATTGCAAGAATTACAAATGAACGAGCTGAAGATATTCATTACAATGTCAGCATCGAGAAAAAATATGGCGATAACTGGGGAGAATATGATACTTTCTTCCATTGGCAAAATCAATGGGTTCCAGCTGGAAGTAATGATGAAATTTCTACTTTCACAGGATATGGCGAAAACATTTCAGACAATGGAACATATCGCTATAAAGTTGAAGTTGTAAGTACTGACGGTTCTGTAGATACAATTTACACAGCAGGAATGACAGTTACAGGAAGATAGTTCATAAACAAACTCCATTATTTATGCTTATATTTTTGATAATATCATTGATAATTGCGGTGATATTATTATTAAAATAAGCTCTTCGGGGCTTATTTTTTTATATAAAAATTGGAATGATAATATTCAGAAAATTACATCTTTACACCATTAAAGTTTGTTGTTATTATAGGAATACATTAAATGTTAAAATATTCAATAAATTATACAAATCCTTCGATTACATGAATGAAATGAAAACACATTGCTGATCGTAATATTTATAGTTGGGATCCCGTAGCTCAGCAGGGAGAGCGCCACCTTGACAGGGTGGAGGTCGTGAGTTCGAGCCTCTCCGGGGTCATAAAACCTAATAGTATCAAGGCTTGAGAGAGTATTCTCAAAAGCTAAAACTGTGGAGGTCTCCATCAGACACCACAAGTTAAAAGAGGACTACTTCTAGTCAGCAAACCAGCTGACTCAGGGGTAGTCCTCTTTTTGTTTCCATAAAACTGAGAAAGGACTGAAAAGAAAATGCTACTTAAGTTTGCTATGAAGAATTTCAAGGAGGAAAAAGAGTTCGCTAATCTGTCCCCCTCGTACAATTGTAGTTAGCATACGAGCTGGAAAAATCTCTGAAACTCTTAGTTTTAATCTAGACGAATTAACTGAGGAGGTAAACAACGATACGTTTAATAGATAATACCTGCCGGGCCGACTCGAACATCCTAATTTAATGATACCCTAATTAGTACTTCTATACAAAAATCAAGCAGGGATTTCTCCCTGCTTCTGTTAATTGCTTTTATTGAGAAGATTAGCCACCAATATTCTTATCTGCCATTCTATACAATTTATATCTATTTCGCCCTCTTCTTTTTCCGATTTCTAAATATAATCTCTAACGCTACTACTGTGATGAATCCAACAGTTAGTTGTATGCTTGTAAATAGCAACTTATCATTTAGCGGAATATCAGGTGCACTCCACAGCAGCACTGGAGGAACAAGTATGCCAATGATTACAATAGCTCTCATTATCTTTCCCATTTTGTTTCCCCTATCGTATTTTTAAAATCTATATGTATTTTCCAACTAACCTATAATTCTACTAATTTCTCACGTAGAATCAATTCACTCTCAGTCATATACCCTCTATGCATTTCCTCTACAATCTTATCGTGATTAAAACATAATACTTTTTCATCCCCAAGATAGCCAACTGGGTAAGGAACACCTACGTAATCAAAATCACGTTTATCTGCTGATACAACCATTCTTCCAATAATCATTACAATTTGTTCTATATCTTCTAGCTTAACTACTGTTCCGATTGGTAAAAGTTTCATAGTTATTCTCCTTTTCTTTTCTTTTTAATAATGTAGTCTATTAAAGTAAGTCCACCTAACCCGATTGCACCATAAACAAGCATGCCGAATGTATGTACCATCTTTTCTTTTAATGAAAATGGAGCTATTAGCCCTGCAATGATTACAATTACAATTGCTATCATCATTACGATTCTCGCAATTTTTATCATCATACTACTCCTTTGTATTCTTCTCAAATTTAGCAAAAAAACCTCCGCCATGAGCTTTACCAAAGTATGCACCCATCTCTTGACCGAGGTGTATTTTAGCCCCTCCAGTACCAAACCCATATTCTAAACGAACTGTTAAATCATGATCCTTAAAAAATGGGATAAAGTCTGGAATATCAATTTTTTCAAATAAAACTTCATATTTCTGTGCTGTAACTTCCGCTCCTAACTGAAAAGTATACTCATCTATTCCAACAACAGCAGATGCATCTGCAAACTTTTGTGTAACTGTTGCTTTTTCTGCAAAACCGCTATTTATTTCTTTTTCTATTGAGTCCTCAAAAAGAGAAGCACCAACTTTAAAGCCTACTAACCCCCCTCCTGCAACATCACTAATAAATGTCTTTTCATCCATTGGAACACTGGTCTCTAAGGAGCCATTTCCCCCTTTAAAAGTAAGCTTTGTTCCTTTCGAAATCTCATATTCACCTTTTATCAATGAACCTTCTGCTTTCATTCCCACTCGATTTCCTTCTGCTAATTTAAAATCACCTGTTAAAGTTTCGTAATCCCCTTTAAAAGGTTTCCCAGTTAAAATACTGGAAGCCAACGCAATAGCAACATCCATGTTATCTACTTGTTCAAATTTATTAGCAGAATCAAGAAGAAACTTCTCAAGTGGCTCCAATATGATTATAAATTGTGCCATCTTAAAGGATGAATCACGGAAATCCGTATTAAATTTCATATAGGTTGAGCCCAACCAATTACTAGAAATCATATCAATATCTCGTTTTAGTCGCTCCTGTGTTGCAGTTGCATTCGTGATAGTTGATCTAATAGTCCCTGCCACTTTTCGCAACTGTTCAGGAGTAACTTTTATATCCCCCATAGCCATTCCCCTTTTAAATATTTATATAGAATATTTTACCACAATAGAGTTTTTGCAACTATGAATATTTTATATAATCTTAAAAATCAGAAGTCTTTTTTCTCCTCAGGGTTATCCTTATGGCACTTGAAATTATAACTTATGCATTTGTGCTAACTCTGTAATATAACCTACTTTTTTGTATCTTTTTAATGATAATTTCTGCCTGTCCAAATGTTCTTTGATTTATTTCTTCTCTTATTTACTTCAATGTTTCTCTCGTTCCATCTGGTCCTCTCACATCTATCACGACAGTCTGATGTGAACCTTCGGGCAAATATTTCAATCTATCTTCCAACTGTTTTACTACAATGTTTATTAATGAAAGTCTACCACTAGATTTCATTAATAAACATTGTAGTTTTTAACTTCTATTAAAACATTAAACATTTTTGGTTTTACTTCGTTAAATCTCTGTTAAAATTGTTCTCTACTCGCTCCATTCCATTGTATAGCGATATTCTTAATTTGATTGTATAAGTCATTATGTAAGTATTCTAAGAAGTGCCTGATGTTATTTACTGTCTTTGCAGTCTGTTCTAACCGTTCAGGCGTTACTTTTATCTATACCATTCCTTCTTTACATATTGATTTATTTGTTTCTTCATTATAAATAGCAAAATAAAAACCAGCAACTTTAAGGTTGCTGGCTTAGCTCTTATTCATATTCGAAAAAACAATAACAACTGCTCCAAACAAATAATGCCCTACTACCATCCACATACTCCAATCAAAAATCATAAGCAATAACCAAAGTGATATATTCATAGCAGCAAATAATAAATATAAAATGAAATCTCTCTTTTGTATTGCTCCTCTATTCATCAAAATGCAAGCGGCACCGATAGGGGACAAAATAAAACAAAGGAAAAAAGTTTTTCTTAACACCCACGGATACGAAATTACTGTCTACAAAAGATTCTCCTTTTCATCACAATACCTGCTTCAACATCGGCCTCACTACCCTATATTCATCACTATAAGTTTCCTTTATGATTAAAGGTGATTGAGGATCTTTTTCTTCCTCAATCATTGTGAATACTTCTGTTTTCTCTTGTAATGTATTAGATTCTCTATTTTTAATAGGTTTTTTACTTGTTTTAATTTTTTTTGTTACTTCACCAAGTTTTTGCCCAACTTCTTCTACTTTGGCAGGTTCATTCGTTACGTGGTACTCCTGATCCTCACATACTAATATAGGTGGCACTTGTTCTCGTTTGTTACATATTATAATAAGCAGTACTAGCTACAAGTAGTAGACAAGTTAATAAATAGAAGATAGTTTTTTATTCATATACTACACTCCTTATCTATCATTTCATTGGATTATATAATATAAGTTATTTATAATAAATGGATTTAGCGGTAATTTTCAGGTTGAACAATAAAGAAAAACCTTACCGAAGTAAGGTTCCTTTTTTACATTCTATAGTGACCGACTTATTAAAACAATCATTACAATAATCGCAATAAACATAACAACTAAACAGCCGATCATTTTATAAAATCCTCGTTTCGTTAACGTCCCGCCTTGAACGTCTTTACGAATAAATAAGAATACAGCTAAAAATAATACAAGCCCAATGCCAAAAGCATACATCATTTGCATATATTAATCTTCCTTTCTCTCTTCCATCTTAATATCTTTTTGCCAAAACAACAAATGAGATAAAGACGGTACTCATTGTAAGTGCCATAAGTATATTCAATAATTCAGTAGCAGATAGTGTAAGTATTTTTAAGTTTAAGCCGATAGAGAAAAGAAGATAATATGCTGTTAATGCAAAAAAGGTTACAAACATTCCTTTATAACGAATAAGTTTCATTCGCTCGTCTTTTTCTTTAAATTGCGGATGCAAGTAGCTTAGGCAGAAACTCATAATCATCATCCCAAGCAATGGATACGTTATAGCTGGTGGTGCAGAATGCGTCATTATACCTGTTAATATCATAAATCCACTCATAAATAGAAAAATAACACCCATAATTACAAAGTACTTTTGTGAATAATTCATCCCTATTCCCCCTCTTCTTTTCCTTCATAAATAAATACATGTTCTATCGTTGTTTGAAATGTTTTTGCTATTTCAAATGCTAACGGAAGTGACGGATCGTATTTTCCTTTTTCAATTGAGATAATGGTTTGTCTTGAAACGCCAAGTTTCTCAGCTAATTTTTCTTGAGATAGTCCAAATTTTTTTCGGTATTCGACCATTTTATTTTCCAAGGAAATTTCTCCCTCCTCCCATATATCGAGTATATATGTAAAGTAAACTTTACGTCAAGGTTCCTTTACATTCCTTTTAATCATTTTTCACTCTATTTATATAGAAGAAACTTGTTCGATTTCAACACGTCTATTTTGTAATAAAACCTGGAACACTGTATGTAATCGTTACTATATTTCCTCCTCACCTTTTTTAAAATTTAATATCTTCATATTTGTTTTATCCTTTTAAAATATTTCATTCTCTTCTTTATTAGATGAAATGCGTTATTGGTTTTACGGTGTTTTTTGGCATATTTATAGAAACTAACGGGTTATGAAGCAATTTTTATGTTTAGCCACTTTTTTTGTGGAAATCCTTCATTTTCCTTTCGATATTTAACACTATCGAAATAAAGTTTACGATAAATTCATAATTTTTTATTTTTTATACTATATTCCGTTATATTGTTGTATAATATCTATGAAAGCGCTTATTATTTCAATATACATAATTCAAACTAAATTTTATCAAAACATTCTAACTATTATACCTATATTTAAATGCAACAATTATAGCTATTAGTATAGGCATACCAAATATATCCACCCCATTTTTCTGTAAAATTACTTTATAAAGTGAAAGATTAACTTGGGTGATAAGTTATTGTGAATGTTTTTTTACAAAACAGATAAGTAATAGTGTTTGGTATTATGTAAATTATTGTAATAACATAAGAGTAAAGAAAACATTTACATTGATTATTGATTCATTACTTATTGAAAAAGAGCAAAATGCACCTTTGTATGGAAAAGGATTATATGCATTGGGAGGTTTAAACAAATGACGAGGAAGAATACAACGACAAACCCTTGGGCCAAGTTCCACGGTCCGAACCTTGGTTATGTTATTGAGCAGTATGATCTTTACGTAACTGGAGCAGGTTCTGTTGATCCGGAATTACAAGAGCTTTTTGAAATTTTTGGAGCTCCTTCGTTTCAAGATGATGTCGTAACAGGGGACAACACAGCAACACATTTTTCTCCTCAAAACACAGGTAACATTGAAAAAATTCTTAAAGTCGTTCAACTTGTTGAGCAAATTCGTTCTTTCGGGCACACGTTGGCTCACATTAACCCGATGGAAGATGCTGCAAATGGACAATCACTTCTTGAGAAAGCAATGAGTGGACTGAGCGATGCTGACTTGAAAGCGATTCCAGCGAAAACAGTATGGCAAGATGCACCAGAAGGTATTCACACTGCACTTGATGTAATTCATAGATTAAAAGACGTTTATACAAAATCTTTAGCTTATGAATTTTCTCATATACAAGATAGTGAAGAACGCGCGTGGTTGCATCAAATGGTGGAATCAAATTCATTGCGTCAACCACTATCAAATAAAAAACGAACTGCTCTTTTAAAACGTTTAACAGCTGTTGAAGGTTTCGAGCAATTCTTGCATAAAACATTCGTTGGGCAAAAACGTTTCTCTATCGAGGGCGTTGATATGCTTGTACCTGTTTTAGATGAAATTGTTCTAGAAGGTGCTAAGAACGGCGTAGAGGATGTCATGATTGGTATGGCTCACCGCGGTCGCCTAAGCGTACTTGCTCACGTATTAGAAAAACCATATACTCACATGTTTGCTGAATTCAAACATGCAAAAATAGAAGGCGCAGTAGCCAATGCTGGCTGGACTGGCGACGTGAAATACCACTTAGGTAGAGAACAAGTCGTTAGTAATGAAGAAGTTAGCACTCGCGTTACTTTAGCAAATAACCCGAGTCATCTTGAGTTCGTGAATCCTGTAGTAGAAGGTTTCGCACGTGCAGCTCAAGAGAATCGTAAAAAATCTGGTCTTCCAGAACAAGATACTTCAAAATCATTCGTAATTTTAGTTCATGGTGATGCTGCATTCCCTGGTCAAGGTATTGTATCTGAAACGTTGAACTTAAGCAGATTGAATGCGTACCAAACAGGCGGAACGATTCATGTTATCGCAAACAATGCAGTTGGTTTTACAACTGACAGCTATGATTCTCGTTCTACGAAATATTCAAGTGACCTTGCAAAAGGTTTCGATATTCCGATTGTTCACGTGAACGCTGATGATCCAGAAGCTTGTCTTGCTGCTGCAAACCTTGCAATTCAATATCGTACATTGTTCAAAAAAGATTTCTTAATCGATTTAATTGGTTACCGTCGCTATGGTCATAACGAAATGGATGACCCAGCAGTTACACAACCACAAGTGTACAAAAAGATTAAAAATCACCCAACTGTAAGAGCAATTTATGCAGATCAATTACAAGCTGCTGGTGTTCTAAATGCAGATGAAATTGAAACAATTACACAGTTTACACAAGAGCAATTAAAATCTGACTATGCACAAGTACCACCAGCTGATACGAGCGATGCAACAATTCACGTTAAAGTGCCAGATGTTGTTGCAAAAGGTATTCAGCCAATTGATACTGGTGTTGAGCTTGACTCACTTCGTGCAATTAATGAAGGTCTATTATCTTGGCCAGAAGGCTTTAACGTATATCCGAAAGTGAAGAAAATTCTTGAGCGCCGTAAAGATGCTCTTGAAGAGAACGGTAAAATTGAATGGGCACTTGCTGAATCGTTAGCATTCGCTTCTATTTTACAAGAAGGTACGCCAATTCGTTTAACTGGTCAAGATTCACAGCGTGGTACATTCGCACACCGTCATATCGTACTGCACGATACAGAAACAAATGAAACATATTCACCGTTACACCGTTTACCAAACATTAATGCTTCATTCTCTGTTCATAACAGTCCGTTATCAGAGGCTGCTGTTGTTGGTTACGAGTATGGTTATAACGTATTCGCTCCAGAAACTCTTGTTATGTGGGAAGCGCAATATGGTGACTTCTCAAATACTGCGCAAGCATTATTTGATCAATATGTTTCAGCTGGAAGAGCAAAATGGGGTCAAAAATCTGGTTTAGTTCTTCTATTACCACACGGTTATGAAGGTCAAGGACCAGAGCACTCTAGTGCACGTCCTGAACGTTTCTTACAGTTAGCTGCTGAGAACAACTGGACAGTTGCAAACTTAACGAGCGCGGCACAATACTTCCATATTTTACGTCGTCAAGCATCTATCTTAGGAACCGAAGCTGTTCGACCATTAGTACTGATGACGCCAAAGAGTTTATTACGTCACCCACTTACGCTTTCAACTGCTAGTCAGTTAAGCGAAGGACGTTTCCAACCTGCTTTAGAACAAGAAAACCTTGGCACAAAACCAAACAAAGTAAAACGTCTTGTTTTAAGTACAGGTAAAATGGCGATTGACTTAGCAGCAGAAATTGAGTCTGGTAAACATGAGTACAACTTAGATGAGGTTCATGTCGTTCGCATTGAGCAGTTGTACCCATTCCCTGCTGAGAAAGTTCAATCTATTATTAAACGCTTTAAAAACTTAGAAGAAATTATTTGGGTTCAAGAAGAACCTCGTAATATGGGCGCATGGCATTACATGGCTCCAATTCTGTTCGAACTAGCTGGAGATAAAGTGAAAACGGGTTACATTGGACGCCCAGATCGCTCTAGCCCATCTGGCGGCGATCCATTCGCTCACAAAGCTGAGCAAGAACTAATTGTTGCACACGCTTTAGATGTGAAGTATAACTTCCGTCAAGATAAACTAGAAATTGAAGTTTTCAGCAATTAAAAAGTAACAATGACGGTTTCTAGCTTGATCCCGGGCAGATATTCTGCCCAGGGTCAGGCTAACAAATGGAGATTACCGAAGACAAAAGAAGAAAAAACACACCGTTAGGCAAATAAGGGGAGGACATTTAAAATGATCGAAATTAAAGTACCTGAGCTTGCAGAATCTATTACCGAAGGAACTATTTCACAATGGCTTATCAACGTAGGCGACAAAGTTGAGAAAGGTGGCAGCGTTGTTGAGCTTGAAACTGATAAAGTCAATGTAGAAATCATTGCAGAAGATTCAGGTATTGTATCGAAGTTACTAGGCGAACCTGGGGATACAGTTGAAGTTGGCGCAACTATCGCAATTTTAGATGCTAATGGAGCACCAGTTGCAGTAAGTACACCTGCTCCAGCTGCTGAGCAACCAAAACAAGAAACAGCTGAAGCACCGAAAGCTGCAGCTCCAAATGCTGAACAAACTACGGGTCTACAAGGCTTACCAAATACGAACCGTCCTATTGCATCACCAGCTGCTAGAAAAATGGCTCGTGAATTAGGAATCGACTTAAACGACGTACGTAGCACAGATCCACTTGGACGCGTGAGACCACATGATGTACAAGCTCATGCTGCAGCACCAAAAGAAGCACCAGCTGCTCCAAAGAGTCCAGCTCCTGCTCCAGTTGCAAAAACTGAATTCGAAAAACCAGTTGAGCGTGTGAAAATGTCCCGCCGCCGTCAAACAATTGCAAAACGTCTTGTAGAAGTTCAACAAACATCTGCAATGTTAACAACATTTAACGAAGTTGATATGAGTGCGATCATGGAATTACGTAAAGAACGCAAAGATGCTTTCGAGAAAAAACATGATGTACGTCTTGGCTTCATGTCATTCTTCACAAAAGCAGTTGTTGCAGCATTAAAACAATTCCCATTATTAAATGCTGAAATTCAAGGTGACGAGCTTATCATCAAAAAATTCTATGATATCGGTATTGCAGTAGCAGCTCCAGATGGATTAGTTGTTCCAGTTGTACGCGATGCTAACCAATTAAACTTCGCTGAAATCGAAAGTGAAATTCGTAATTTAGGTATGAAAGCACGCGATAACAAACTTTCATTAAAAGAACTACAAGGTGGTACATTTACAATTACAAACGGTGGTGTATTCGGTTCTCTAATGTCAACACCAATCCTAAATAGCCCACAAGTAGGTATTTTAGGAATGCATAAAATTCAAGTACGCCCAGTTGCAATTGATGCAGAACGTATGGAAAACCGTCCGATGATGTACCTTGCACTATCTTACGATCACCGTATTGTTGATGGTAAAGAAGCAGTTAGCTTCCTTGTTGCTGTTAAAGATATGCTTGAAGATCCAAAATCATTATTATTAGAAGGTTGATAGATTTTTAACCTATTAAAGGCTGTAGAATGAATCATTCTACAGCCTTTTTTTATTTTGTTCATACGGGACAAATTTCATGACATAAAGTAATAATGTATGCCTAAACGTAAGGAGGATTAAAATGAATAACCTTCCAATTCATGCAAAACTTAAAGTAAATAAGGATACTTTCTTCCTCCCCGACTCAAACGGGGGTGTCTATTTTCGAAATAACGCCAGTTCATTTCGCATGGACGGTGCTGGAATTTATGACTGGATTGAAAAACTAATGCCAATGTTTAACGGGAATTATTCTTTAGCAGAAATAACCGATGGTCTCCCTCTCCCCTATCAAAATCGCGTATTTGAAATTGGAGAGATTTTATATGAAAATGGTTTCGTTCGCGATACAAATCAAGATGAACCTCATGAATTAAACAGTACATTACTCGACAGATATGCTTCACAAATTGAATTTTTAGAAGCTGATTCTCATTCGGGTGCTTTAAAATTCGAAACGTACCGTGGGGCAAATGTCCTTGTACTTGGTTCTGGGGATATGCTTACTTCCTTAGTTTCTTCTTTATTAGAATCTGGTTTACCTACATTTCATTACCTCGTTACAGATCGGGATGAAACAAACTATGACAGAATACATGAGCTAATAGAACGTGCATATGAAGTTGATAACACTGTACTCCTTCAAGAAATCGATACTACAATTGACCGTCCTTTGCATGAAGTATTCGAACCTTTTGATTGGATTTTATATGTTTCTCAAAATGGAGACATTGACGGTTTAAAGACAGTTCACACTATTTGTAGAGAAGCGAAAAAGAATTTCATACCAGCTATTTGTTTATCAACACTCGGTATAGCTGGACCTGTCGTAACGGAAAATCGTGATGAATGCTGGGAATCTGCATGGCATCGTCTACATGAAACGACTTTGCAAAATGAAAATTCATCTGATTCCTTCTCACCCATTACATCTGCAATGTTAGCAAATGTAATCGTTTTTGAATTATTTAAGCATGTCGCGGATGATTCACATCGGGAAAAAGGATCACAATTCTTTTTATTAAACTATGAAACACTCGAAGGAACGTGGCATCCTTTTATAAAACACCCTCTTGCAACTGATGAAAGTTTTACAATTGATACGATAGAGAATCTTTCTGAAAAACTTGAGCATCGGTCTAACCAACATACTTCAACTGATGTATTCCAATTTTTCGATTCATTAACTTCTAAAGAAGCCGGTATATTCCATGTATGGGATGAACAAGATTCATATCAATTACCGTTATCACAATGCTATATTCAAGTAGCCAATCCACTATCAGATGGCCCAGCTCCCCTCCTGCCTCTTATGACTTGCAGTGGATTGACCCATAATGAGGCACGCCGAGAAGCTGGTTTAACAGGAATTGAAACATATGTAGCAGAAATCATTCACCGCCTTATTCCTGAACATAACGATATCGGTATCGGTGCTGGAGAAACGATGACAGAAGGTTTTTACCGCGCACTACAACAACATTTAAACAATAAACTGTATGAACGGCAGTCACATACGCTAGAAGAACTTACAACAATTGATTTAACTGACATTCACGATAAGCATTGTAGATTTTATTACGATGCTCTCTCTACAATCCATGAAACACCTACAATAGCAATGAGTGAAGAGATTCTTAGTTTTCCTGTCGTTTGGATTGGTATAAATGATAGATGGTACGGTGCATCTAATATAAATATGACGTTAGCGTTACGAAACGCACTACAACTGGCACTCTTTCACATTCAAAATGAAGAGATTCCTTACAGAGCTAATATTTTGTATGACTCATCTATTATTTTATATGACACTGATTCTTTTAGAGTGGAAATACAACCAGAAGAAGAAATTCCAAATGTGCAATCTTTACAGCTTGCCTTACAGCATTTAGAAGAACATAATTTTTATCCTTTCGTGTTTGATTTAGCAATCGAACCATTTTTGAAAGAAAACTTAGACGGTGTGTATGGGGTATTAATTGCAAAGGAGGATGGTCTATGACTCGAAATATATTGCTTATAGGAGATGGCCTACTTGCAGACTATGTACATGATCAATTATGCGAACAATATTCCATCATTCGCCAACATACCATTACAGAAGAACTCCCTGAAAATATTCACCTCGCTCTCGTATTACATGACGGATCTCCTTCTACTATTCATCATGATGCTGAACTTATTTTTCGCTCAAATCATATTCCGTGGCTTCGCGGTTTCACTTCATTTGGCGAAGGTATTATCGGTCCTTACATTCATCCTCTTTCATCTGGCTGTTCTCATTGTTCTGATGGACGCCGATTTATCGCTGGCTTCGATCAACAAGAAATGTGGGAACTACAGCGGAAATACGCCTTTAAAGCCGACAATGTAACGAGGCGTGATGTACGCGCCACCCAAAATGGAATGTTACAAATGTGCCATCTTATTCGCGTAGAAACAGAGAAAATATTAACTCATAACCATTCTTCTTTAGAAAATGAACTTATTTTACTCAACTTACAAACATTACAATGTACGCGGCATTCTTTTCTTCCAGATCCTCTCTGTCCTATATGTAGTAATTTACCTGATGATACTGCGGATGCGGCGGAACTTTCTTTACAACCGAGTTTAAAAGTAAGCACCGAAACGTATCGCTGCCGTTCCATTCATGAATTAAACACATTTTTAACGCGAGACTATTTAGATTATCGGGTCGGTATGTTGAACGGCAAAATGCAGCATTCTTTATTGCCATTCGCTGACGTCATTATAAACATGCCATTAATGTTTGGAAATGAAGGTGTTGCAGGCCGAACTCATTCATTTGCAGTGAGTGAAGCAACTGCTATTTTAGAAGGTTTAGAACGATATTGCGGTATGTCGCCTCGCGGGAAAAAGACAAATGTGCATGGTAGTTTTCATGATTTAGAGGAACATGCACTAAATCCCCTCACACTCGGTGTACATACAAATGAACATTACAATCGTGATAATTTTCCATTTAAGCCGTTTGATCCTGATTATGAGCAAAACTGGGTATGGGGATATTCTTTATCACAAAACAGACCGCTTTTAGTTCCTGAATCAATTGCTTATTATAGCCTCGGTCATCGAGATGCTTTCGTGTATGAAACATCAAATGGATGTGCAATTGGCGGTAGTTTAGAAGAAGCGATTTTTCACGGCATTTTAGAAATTGTAGAGCGTGATGCCTTCTTACTCACTTGGTATGCCGAATTACCTCTTCCCCGCCTTGATCTGAGTTCAGCAAATGATACAGAATTACAATTAATGATTCAGCGGTTACGTACGATTACCGGATATGAATTACACGCTTTTAATGCGACGATGGAACACGGCATCCCGAGCTTATGGGTAATTGCAAAAAATACACGTGAAAATGGAATGAACGTTGTTTGTGCGGGAGGCGCTCATTTAGATCCTATTCGAGCTTTAAAAAGTGCCATTCAAGAAATCGCAGGCATGTTACTTATAACAGACGATGAGCTCGAGCACAAAAGAGAATACTATGAAAAATGCTTACAAGATCCTTATTTCGTTAATAAAATGGAAGACCACAGTATGCTGTACGGATTGAAAGAAACGGAAGAACGTCTTCACTTCCTTTTACGAGAAGATGCACCGGTACAAACGTTCCAAGAAATGAATGTATCACAATCATTTGATATGGATTTAACATCCGATCTCCACCAACTTTTAAATCGTTTGCATCAATCTAATCTTGAAATAATCGTTGTAGATCAAACCGTTCCCCTTATAGAAAAGAACGGACTACACTGTGTAAAAGTCATTATTCCAGGCATGTTACCGATGACATTCGGCCATCACCTTACTCGTGTTACAGGATTAGATAGAGTCTATACCGTACCGATGACACTTGGATATAGCACTGAACCGTTAACAAATGAACAATTAAATCCACATCCGCACCCGTTTCCATAGTAAAGGAGGGATTTCATGCAGCTAGATACTTTTTTACATCATCTCCATTTCTCTATTGATGAAATTATGCCGAATCATGAGGTGGACTGGAAAGACGCACCGCTTCCTTATAAATTATATCGAAATGTACCTACCATCCCGCTCTCCTTAGAAATCCCGTTATCTTTATCGAACTCTTCTACTACACCTACTCTAAATGAGATTGGTCACTACCTTTGGTATTCATTTGGTGTAACACAATTATGTCAGCTAAATAGCGAGAGAAATGTATTACGCAGATCCATTCCTTCAGGCGGTGCTTTATATCCGAATGAATTGTATATCTATTTAAAGATTGACGATTATCCAGACGGCATTTACCATTATGACGCCGCGCATCACCGACTTATTTTACTTCGCGAAGGAAATTTCGATTCTTATTTAGCAGACGCACTCGGTAATCGCTGTAATATACATGATTGTTTCGGTGCCGCATTCGTATCCACTATGTTTTGGAAAAACTTCTTTAAATACAATAATTTTTCATATCGCCTTCAAGGATTAGATAGCGGGGTTCTCATTGGACAATTACTAGAATGTGCAAAACAGTTCGGTTATACGAACGGCGTATACTTTCAATTTCTAGACCGTGCACTGAACCATTTACTCGGATTGTCAGAAGGTGAAGAAAGTGTGTATGCCGTTATTCCTTTAAGTACAGAGCCAGAAACTAATTGGTTTCACAATGATTACCGTGAAAATAAAACAGTTACTTCTCATGAGTTGTTGCAACAAATTCCGCCGTTAGCACATGAACATTTCGTTCGCTCAAAACATGTAAATGAACATCCGATGATAACAAAAATAAATGAAGCTTCTATGATTGAATCGACAGAACACTTCCAAACACTACATCATGAAGAGCACTATCAACATAATACGTACGCTGTACAGCTACCTAAAGTAGAACGGTTATCGTATGATTTCCTACAACTTTGTAAAAAACGATATTCTCCTGATGCGGACTTTATTTTAACGAAATGGGATGCAGCTGAGCTCGCTACTTTATTACAAGAAGCGAGCCTCTCCTTCCCCTATTACAGCGACCTTGATGGTAAGTATGTAAATGAAAATGCACGCGTCTCATTATATGGATGTTTCTATAACGTAAAAGATATAGAAAACGGTGCTTACACTTATAACAGTAAAACACATTCCATACAACCACTTCGATATGGGGACCTTCGTTATCTCCTTCAATCTAGTATGACGATGGATAACGTAAACCTTTTTCAAGTACCACTTTGCTTACATGTAGTCGGAAAGAAAGATTACTATACACGTGCATTAGGCTATAGAGGATACCGTATTCACCAAATGGAAGCTGGTATCCTCGTTCATAAACTCGTTTTTGCTGCAACTGCTATGGGGATGGGCGGGCATCCTTTACTAAGTTTTGATACAAATTCATGTGATCAATTGTACGGAATTGATGCTGGAAATGAAACGTCTCTCATTCAAATTCCTGTTGGGGCGTATCGGGCGCGGGATTGGTTAAAAGGGGCTTTGCATAATTAGAAGCACGCCGGTAGACGGCGTGCTTTTTTTAAAGGACTTAATTTATAAAAAGCGAAATGAGTATATATTCTTACATAAAAGGAGAATGTAACTTGAACATTTTACAACGATTAATTCAGCAAGCAAAAAAACCTCGCGGGACAATTGGTTCTTCCATGCTTTGTATTATGAACGCTGCACATATGAGACTAACAAATTGGGGATTACAAAAAATACATATACGTAAAGATGCAATTACTTTAGATATTGGTTGTGGCGGCGGCAAAACAATACATACTCTTTCAAAACGAATTCCATTTGGGAAAATATATGGAATTGATTATTCAGATCAAGCTGTTGAAAACTCAAAGAAAGCCAATATACAGGACGTAAAAAAAGGAAAAGTAATCATTCATCAGGCAAGTGTCTCCTCTATTCCTTACAATACAAACTTCTTCGATCTCATAACCGCTTTTCAAACACACTACTTTTGGCCCGATGTGGAACAAGATATAAAAGAAATATTTCGCGTCTTACAACCGAATGGATCTTTTTTATTAGTAGCTGAAACTTTCAAAATTCAATATCATATGGAGAAATGGAAAACGAATGAAGAATTAATAAACCTATTTTATAAAACAGGATTTACAAGTGTGAAATGCTATGAAGAAAGAGGTTGCCTTTGTGTAATAGGAATTAAGTAAAAAGCAGACCCTTTGAGGTCTGCTTTTTACTAGATTAACTTAAAAATACTCTTAATTTGTCTAGCAAATAACCAATTTTTCGTACCGTAGTTATCATTTAAACTATCTAAATTAATAGATTGTCCGTTAGCAAACTTTAATTCTAACGTTGTATTTTTGTCATTTGTTTTTAAATTATTATTTATAATGTCATCATACTTTAATTTTTCAATCTCAATATATTCGTCTTTTTCTTGTCCAATCACGACATGGTCTTGGAAGAAGAAAAATACTTCTACTTTTTTACCGAAACAAAATACATTTTTCGTATAAATTAATGTCGCGTTATCAAGTCCGACACATACTTCTTTCATTTCTTCCACAACGTGTCCAAAGTCTTCTTCATGTCTTGTATTTGATTCAACAATCCATTCTTCGATTGTTTTCATATTAATTGCCATACTGTGCCCCCTGGTTCGTTCATTGCTTCGTTTAAAAAATAAATACTATATGAAAATATAAGCGATTAGTAATATGTTTTCAAGGGGGAACGGTATATTCAAAATAAAGTGAAACTTTAATCAGTGGGGTTTTTCTTGATCCCCCACCTAACTTCTTTGCTTTCACTGGATTTTGAGGTGGGGGTCTTACTGTCCGCAAATAGCGGGATAAAGTTAAATTTCAAAGTAATATAAAAGGAACACCAATTTCATTAAATTTTAAACGTTTGAACGAGACATTCTTCATCATCAATTAACTGCTCTTTCTCATCAAATTCAATGTTCAGTTTTTTATATACGTTCTTCCAAAACGACACTGCTGGTACATTTTTTAGAAGTTCGATAACGAAATATTGTCCTCTTTTCTCTTCTAGTAAATTCTCAACAGCTTGTTTACCGATTCCTTTTCCTTTATATTGATTCAATATGAAAATATCATTAATACCAAAATCATTTTCCTTCTTCAAAAACGGACGTTCCAGTAGTAATAAGAATCCTACAATACTATGATCAACTTTTATAAAATACGGCGTGATTCCGTCATTTTTCCAAAACATATGCAAATCTTCGTATTCAAAAAATCCGTTCGCTCCTATAGTTATATTCATAGTGAACTTAGAAAGGTCATGAAGATATAAAGCGTACAGATTACGTAATATTTCTTTTTCTGATTCTTGAACTTTTTGAAGTGCTACAATCATAAAAAACTCTCCTTCCTCATATGTAACTATTTCCCAACCCTCTTCATTCGAAAAAAATGATAATTCCCCTTTAACAAAAAAATAGCACTTTAAAAAGTGCTATTCCGCTCTCCTTGCCGCTTGCTGAATTGGATCCCAAACACTGTTATATGGTGGTGCGTAACTTAAGTCGACATCTTCTAAATCATGAATGCTCATTTTATTGAAAAGCGCCATTGCAATCACATCAATACGTTTATCTACGCCTTCTTCTCCAATTACTTGTCCGCCCAACAATTGTTTCGTATCGGAGCGATATAGTAATTTCAAGTAAAGTCGTTTTGCATTTGGATAATAGCCCGCCATATTTGTAGAATCTACTTTGACCGTTTTATACGGGATATGTAGCCCTTTTGCTTCTTTTTCATTTAATCCTGTTCTTGCGAGTGTCAAATCCATAAATTTAATAATGCCTGTACCTAACGTACCTTTAAATGCTCTTCGTTTATCAAGCATATTTAGTCCAGCAAGTCGCCCTTGTTTATTGGCAGTCGTTCCGAGCGGGATATGATCATGAATTTCCTTTATAACGTGGTAATGTGTTGCGCAATCACCGGCTGCATATACGTCTTGTACATTCGTTTGCATATATGCATTTACTTCGATTGCTCCTTTATGATTCTTACGTATATTTGTCCCTTCAAGAAAATCAGTATTTGGCTTCACTCCAACCGACACTAAAATAAGATCTGCTTTATACGTACCTTTATCCGTTTCGATTGCTTCTACTCGTTCATTTCCTTTAAATGCTTTTACATTTTCATTCGTTAAAATTTCAATATTGTGTTTATCTGCTTCTTTATGTATATATTCAGCCATATCTGCATCATAAATCGTACCGATATGATCATTTCGCTCAATCATTCTTACTTTCTTACCAAGTTCGACGAATGTTTCTGCCATCTCCAGTCCAATCGCACCGCCGCCAATAATGGTTACATCTTCAACTTTATTCGTTTCTAACGTTTTTAATATGCGCTCAGCATCCGGAATTGTTTTTAAAAGATGAACGCCTTGTAATTCCCTTCCTTCCCATTCTGGCATAACAGGACGTACTCCAGTCGCAATTAATAATCGATCATATGGAAATTCAAAGACATCCTTCGTCTTCGTATGCTCTGCGTACACCATTTTCTTTTCCGTATCTACTTTCGTTACTTCATGACGCACTTTCGCATCAATTCCATATTTCTCACGAAACGTCTTTACATTGCGCGCGATTAACTTTTCAGTTGAAGCGATAGCACCACTAATGACATACGGTAATCCACACTGAGCGTATGAATAAATTTCACCTTTTTCTAAAGTTACAACATTTGCATTTTCATCGTTTCTAACAATTTGCATAGCTGCACTCATACCAGCTGCATCTCCGCCAATAATGACATAGTTCACTTTACCACTCCTTCTTTTTTACATACTCTTTACGTTTTCCATATTTTATAGAAATAACACCTACTTCCATTGTAAAGAAAGAGAATTTCATCTTCAAATTTGGTGCACAAACTTATGTATGAATAGGTAACTGTCGTGTCTTATAAACAAAATGTTTAATATGCTATAACAGTTACTATTGAAAGTAGGTGAAATGTATGTGCGCCGGCCTTCTCGCCCAGCTTCCAGATGAACCGCAAGAACCAAAAGAACCGAAACCCGCCGTCTCACTTGACCAAGAATTTTCCATTAATGCAACAATATATAGCGCTCGTGCTTGGTTATCTAACGATGATACGTTTGCGCAAGATATTTGGAAAGCTACCCAATTCGCTTCAGCATCACATGCTGGCAAGTCCATCTTTCCAGTCGGTTCTGTTAAAATTATAAACTTCTCTGATGATACAATTACTGTTACTGCTTCACCAGAATCAGATCATGCGCTCAAAATAGTCGTACCACCCCATTCCGAGGCTGCTCTAACGTCTGGTCCTTTATCACATATACAAGCTAGTACATCAGGAGGATCAAGTAAAGTCACATTTCTCTTTCATATCTTTTTCTCAAGGGATCCTGGTCCAGCTAAATAACGATAGAAAAGGTACAGCAATATACACTGTACCTTTTTCAAGTGCTCTATTCTCTTGATTTGATTAGTTCAATATTATAAGTTTCAATATCTGTTAACGTTCCTTTAAAATAAGGATTTTCTCTATACCAAGACTGTTTTGCAAAATACACTTGCATATCTTTCGTTTGAAAAATATGTCCATGCCTTGCATATATTTCATTTCTAGCAATTTTCAACTGCTCTTTCGATAAATATGTTAAATCTGCGCTCGTTAATTTTCGAATATCACTATCAGGAAAGATGAAACCATTATATACATACCCAGTCGTAGGTGGCGGGGTAACATTATAAACAACTGTTTTTTCTGTACTTTTCTTTTGGAATGAAAGATTATAAGACGAAAGTGCCGTTACCGTCTCTACTTGTGTCGTTTCTCGTCCGCTTTCTCCATTTCGTTCTAAATAAATCGTCGCACTTCCATCAGTCGCTACTGGCCCCCATGTAATTTCTTCTCCTACCAGCGCTGTAACCGGTTTTTGATTTACGTACAATGTTGCACCAGGCGCGTTCGTTTGAACTGTAATATATTGACCTTGCAGCGTCAAATCTATCGTTACGTTATTTTGGCTTTGTTTCATAAGTACAACCTTTTCCTCACGCGATAGTTTTACATAGTCATTTTTATATTCTGATTGAAATACTTGATTACCTGGAAGAAATGGCCCATATTGCTTCTCAAACTTTTTGTCATCTGTCTTATCAATTTCTTTTCCGTTCATTTTTAACGATACGCCTTTTTCATTTGTAAGCAAAGTTGTATAGTACGTCTTCACTTTCAATTTATACCGATCAAATATAAAGAAATACTTTCCGTCTTTCGTTAATGAAAAATCAGTTCTTTCTATTCCGTCCCATTGTTTTTCACCTTGTCTCAAATATTCTTTTAATTCATTCACGTATGATGGATTTTCTTTTATATATGAAAATAGAGGCGTTATACTCTCTCTCGTTATCATAACCGATGGATCATCTGCCGTAACGATCTCAGCTAATTTCTCTCCGTCCCGCTCTTGTAAAATCGTAATCATCCGGTCTACTTGTGCTACCTGCGTATAATACGACGATCCGTACAAATACAATCCAATAATCACTATAACAAATAGTGCTAACAGTGTAATGCCAACTTTTGCACCACCGCTCATGTTCTTCTTTACTACAGGACGTCCCCTCTTCGTCCCGCAGTTTTGACAAAATTGCACACCATCTTCAAACTGAATTCCGCACTTTGTACATACATTCATCCAGTCAACCACCTTTTCATTAGAAGCCAGTTATTCCCTGTGTTAAGGCTTGAATTATCGTGCTAATGTAAGACCAAAGTACAATGAATGTTGCAATTCCAATTAAAACATTTGCAATAATAAGTGTGTAAACGAGATCTAATCCGCCATTGTCTAGCTTTAATACGGCTACAGTTATACTAATGCCTATATAAGTTGCAACTACCGATAATAATATCGGTAAGAAAAAGATTAATAAGAAACTAAAAAGAAAAGAAAGGACTAATATGACAATAGCCGGCGTCGCTATCGTTCCCCATATACCAAATACTTCAAGAAATGAAAAAGATGATTTCATCATCTTACCACTTACAAAAATAATAAATCCGACAAATAAAGTTAAAATTAATAAAAAGAAAAAGACCGTTATAGATTCTCCAAAAAACGTGGGAGTAGATATATCTGGTGCAAATGTTCTCGTAACTGCTGATGCTGCACTCATCATTCTATAAAAAATACATGCTCCTAAAAAACAAATAAGAACAAGACTTACAATTCCATTTCGCACTTCAATAGCGCCGCTTTTCATAATCGCTGTCGGTGCTTGTAATGCATGTTTAAAAAATTGAAAATAGCCGCTCGCAAACCGCTTCGCTTGCTCTACCGTTTCATTTGGCCGAGCTTCCTTTGCTTGTGCCGCACGTGCTTGTTCCAGCCCTTCTTCTTGGCCACTACTTGCCACTACTTCTTCCGTTAACGAATGTCCACAATTCCCGCAAAACTTTGCCTCTACTGCATTTTCTGTATGACATGACGGACATTTCATTCTCTTATCCCTCCTTAAGCATATACCTTATAGGGTGTTACAAGTTCAATATATGAATTTGTACATAAAACATGACTACAAGAAAAAGATTCTGAAATCCTTCTTCCGAAAGAAAATATATGTGCTAGCAATCTTGAAAAAAAATGCTATTATGAAACAGAATAAATAATATTTTTAACAGATTGGATGAAAGAAAATGGAATTGGTAAACTCAATTTTTCAAATACTCCTTACAAGCGTAATCCAATTATTATCTTTAATTGGCGTTATCATTGTAATTGGATTTCTATTAGGCTATTTAGAATCTCTCACACGCATGTATTGGTCGAGAGCTTTTGGAAGAAAAGGATTCCTATTAACGGCTTGGATCGGTGTTCCGATTCACGAACTTGGACATGCCATTATGTGCGTACTGTTCCGTCATAAAATTGTGGCGACTCAGTTCTTCCCAACAGATACAAGTCAAGGGGCTTTAGGTTATATACAACATCAATACAATCAAAAAAGTGTGTATCAACGAATTGGGAATTTCTTTATCGGCATTGGGCCTATTATTTCTGGTATTACTGCATTAATCCTTTTAATGCGCTATTTCGTACCAGAATCATATTTTTTATTTAATACAACTCTCGAAAAAACGATTGCTTCTACTTCTATTAATGTAGAAATGATTCAAAACATGCTCTTGTCGACGTTTGTATTATTGAAAAGCTTATTTACAATCGGCAATTTATTGAATCCTTCCTTTTGGTTATTTTTATTTATCGCCATTTGCATTTCCGCACATATCGCTTTAAGTAAACCAGACATTAAAGGATCAATAGACGGTGTTGTCGTCATGTTTATCGTGTTATTTTTATTCAACATAATAGCAGGACTGTTTCAATACGACAGTAATCAGCTAATTGGACAGGTTATGAAATATAATATGTATCTCATTGCGTTTTCTAGTGTGGCATTGCTGTTCTCTTGTCTTTCTACACTCGTTAGTTTTTCGTTTTATAAAATAAGAAGAGGGCGTTCTTTTTGAACGCCCTCTTCTATCTTTAAATAATTATTTATCAGATTTAATAAGTTATTGAATGGGAATAGATGGTCCAATCACTTCGTTTTCTTTCCCCGAATACGGTACAAGTGAATATTTTCCCGCCGCTACATTAATTCCATCAAATCTACTAAAAGAAATGTCTCCGCCTTTATTCGATACAAATGCCTCTTTAAATATATATGTTTTTCCAGATTCTGATTCGATTTTAAAATAAATATCTTCATTTGCACTTTGTGGCACATCATAATAAATTGTTGTGGAAATCGGCGTAGAAACTACTTTTTTAACAATTACTTTATTGCCATCGTATAAAGCAATTGTTTCATTTAAATCAAACGTCTGCTTCTCTTTCATCAACTGAGCTTGTGATACTTCTATATCAAATATCCATGGTTGCTCAATTACAGTATCCTTGTTGAATGTATCATAAGTAATTTCGATTTGAAGTTCATCAGTTTGTGGCATTTCACTTAACTCAACACCACCGTAAATTGTAAACATAGAATCATTTACTCCAATTGATTGTGCATCCTTTGCATTAGAAAAGTCACGCCCATTTATTCGTACCTGTGGAATTAAATATGTTTGGTAATCAAATTTCACACCTTTCGCTGGCTCAAATGTTGAACTGATAAATAATTTATTTTCATCCACTAGTACCTCATTTAAAGTCAGTTTACCGTATTTATTTTCAGCGGTTTTCCCAATAGCCGTTTTATAGGGAGAATAGTCAAGTGGTTGCTGTTTATCAATATATTTTTCAATTAATCCCGCTATAAATGGCATATTTGCTAAAGATGTTTGTCCAAGCGGCACTGTAATGCTGACAATTAGCATGCAAGCTGCTGCGACTCCGAACCATTTTTTTGAATGTTTGTTTTTACGGAGCTTATTTTTCACACGTTTTTCCCACTGCTTTTCCTCTAGTTTGGTTAAGGGAGTCTCCTCAAACTCTGTGATATCCAACTGAATATCATTTAACTCTTTATAAATAGACATGCCCTCACACTCCATTTTTAAAAATAAAAATCTGTTTGAGCTTTTTTCGTCCGCGTGACAGTTTGTTATGAATCCATGACTCCTTCACGTTAAGATGGGATGCAATTTCACGAGACGGTACACCTTCTAAATAATACTTTTCAAAAATGTTACGATCTGTTGCTGACAACTCACTAAGCAGTTCCTGTACGTCTAAGAAGTCATTTTGTTTTCTTTGTTCTTGATACAGACGATCATTAATCTCCGTACAGACAGTTTGTTGCTGATTTCTCACATTTTTCCGCTGATAATCAATTGCCCGATATTTTGCAATGGCTGCTATCCATTGTTTAAACGTATTTTTACTTGAATCAAATGAATCGATATGAAACCAAATCGCTAATAATACATCATCTAAGCATTCTTCATAATCTTGCTGATTGCTCTGTACATATTTTTTAATAATAGCGCTGAGTAATCCTCCATATGTTTGAATAATAAACGTAATGCTTTTCTCATTACGTTTTTTAATTTGTTTTACAACATTTTCTTCCGTTATCTTCAAAGGTAGACCTCCTTGTACTGCTAATTGGTATCTACTTTCTAATACGAATGAAAAACAATAACCCTATCACTGTTTTTCATATTGCAAACACAATTTCACCATTAAACAACATATATCTTGTTCATAATGAGAAGAGCTAGTTCATTACGAACTAGCTCTTCCCTTTAATTACTTCTCTTATAATCACAATGTTCAACCCGAACACGAGCATGCCCCTCTTCATCGGTACACCATGACTGTGATTGGAAGGCAAGAAAGATACCAATCCATTCTTCTTCCTTTTCAAAGTGAATGAGTATTCCTCCGTCTTGCCATATACCATTATCTCCTTTCCATTTCTCTACATTCCCTTGATTCATGTGAATATCATGTATACCGTTTCCTGGTTTGAAATGAAAATAGGAATCTGGTGTATTTTCTTCTGGTCCCCATCTTTCGCCAAACGCGTAAATAATTGCTTTTTCTTCCATCGCTCGCTTTATATAACGTTCTATTTTTTCGTTTAAATCATTATCTGCTCCTGCTTTTTCGGGAGGCAAAGGAATCATTTGTTTTGAGTCAAATAGATTTCCTCTTACATAATCTAAAGCTACTTTCGGTTCATTATTTTTTACTTCCGTAAAACCAAATGGTAATGTCGGTAAAATATGAATCGCCTCTGACCTAATATTGTTACTCGCAAAATATAAAACTTCTGACGGATAACTTTGCGACTTTACGTTAATAGCAATACGATAATCTACTCCAGTCTCGCCCTGTAAATGAACTTGATAATGAGGTGTTTTCCCTTTTCCAATCTTTGATTGTATAACTGTACCTTTTAACACACCGTAGTTTTTTAGGGGCATACATTTCATCTCCTATTCATTTAGTAGAAGCTATTCATATTTAAATCATTATCCACTCATAAAAAAAATCCTCCTATGTTAGGAGGGTTTTTAATTTCTCAACATATACCAAACAATAACCTCTACTACTACGAGCAAAATTGCACCCAAAATCATTAACGTCGTCTTCTTTAATAGTTCATTTTCACGATACGGTATATTACATAAGTACGCACCTAGTGTAATCCGTGACGGGCAAGCGATTGTCGCTACTGATGATGCAGTGTTTTGCAGTGTTGTGACGTATTGCCACGGGAGTGCTACGTTTTGTGCGGTTTGCATTTGTAGTTTTATAAACATTGCATTTGATCCTGCGTTACTACCTGTTAAAAATCCACCAATAGCACCAATAAACGGCGCAACGAAAACGAAAAAGGTTCCAAATGTTTCACCAGCTGTCTTTGCGAGTAATAAATGCATGCCTGATGCACCCATTAATTCTGAAATGGCGATAAACATTGTCGTAGTAATAGCAAAAGGAATCCATTGTTTGATCGTTTGCGAGAGTGATTGTTTAATAATATTAGACGGGATGCGGAAGAAAATAATAGTAAATAAGCAAGTCATACCGAGCCAAAATCCTGGTGAATATAGTAACTCTAGTTTGTAAGAGTATGATTTCAAATCAAGAACCGCATATGATCTGAACAAATCATGTAATGCTGGAACGAGGCGAGAAAGTAAAATACAAACTGTTAGAAATATATAAGGGCTAATAATTTTTATAATGGATACTTCTCTCTCCGTTGCAGCGGCATGTTCTGTTATAAGATTTTGCCCACTTTTTCCTTTTAATTTAATGATAAGAAAGCCAAATGTAATCGTAACGATAGAACTTAATATCCCTGCTAGTTCAACACTTACGTACGCATTAGAAAGATAGATTCCGAGAGAAAATAATAGAAAGAATCCTACCCCTTCTTTCCACTTTTCTATAACCGCTTGCCAGCCGCCAACAACGTGTAAAGAAAGAATAACAAAGTAAGCAAACATCGGAATACTTAATAGCGCTGTATTTGTACCAAGTGTTGTAAGAGGCATATTTATTAGCTGCGAACCGATAATCGTACCAGTTGCCATTGCGCCCCATGAACTAGCTAGTAAGCCGATAAATGAGAGCAGTACAGCTTGAAATGGTTTATATCCTAGTGAAAGAAAAATAGGTGCTGCAACCATGAAGCCGATACCGAATCCACTTACTGATTCAATAAGCGGGCAAATGCCAAAACACATAAGCAGCATTTGTAATAAGCGATCCTGAGTAACTTCTTCTAGAAAACGTGCTACTTGATCGATGTACCCCATTTTGTTCATGAGGTGAAATAAAAAAATACCGAAAAATAAAACGTACCCGACAATAAAACAAATTAACCACCCTTTAATCGTTGCGTGCACAGTTTCACTTATCCCTAATTGAAACGTTGGCGAGAGTAAAACGATTCCAACACATACAGCATAAGAAATTAACGAAGACCTTAATGACGTTTGTTTAAATAAAAATAAACAAATGAAAATCATCATAATTGGGATAAGTGCCAACAATATGGCCATGTTATCATCTCATTTCGTTTAAAATACAATTTTTAACTATTATATAACAGATGTTGTGATTTTCAATTGTTTTTAAAACAGATTTAAAAAAGGAGCCAAGCGGTCCCTTTTCATTCACTCCCATTTTCTATTATCCTGAAAAACTGTCTGCTGTCCGATTATTTTTTTCAACACAACAAACACAATGTAAGTACATATTGCTTGCAATACAATATTCCAAAATTTCATTAATGTAAATGAATGAATCCGTAGAAATAATTCGTTTAATAATACAATCGAAACGATACTAAATAATTCTATACTAATCGAAAATAGACATATTTCTAAAATAGACTGTTCTTGAATGCGATTTAAGTTGGAAAAGATAAATACATATCCTAAAAATAGAGCCATCAACTCTATTTTCGTCATGCTAATGAGCCAAGCGTATAGTGGTACAGTTAAAAGAAGATATAGTAATTTCCGTCTTAGCATGTCTTCTCACCCTCTAAATTATATGTATTTTCTGTATATTTTAACATTTATTACGCAAAACAAAAAGAAGAGACTACGCCTCTTCTTTTTGTTTTGTTGCCTGTATTAATTCACATATTTCTTCTCGTTTTTCATTTTCTAATAGCTCAATCACTTTACTTCCAACGACAACACCGTCACATATTGTAACCATTTCTTCTACATGTTCTTTTGTTGAAATGCCGAATCCAGCGACTACTGGTAAGTTGACGTGTAATTTTACTTTTTCTAAGTAACTATGAATCTCCTCTTTAAAGTTTTGACGTACTCCCGTTACGCCCGCTACTGTAACAGCATAAACGAACCCTTCTGATTCACTCGTGATTTTTTCAATTCTTTCAATAGGGCTCGTTACGGTAACGAGTGGAATGAGCGCAATGTTTGCCTCTCGAAGTAACGGCGCAATAATATTTTGTTCTTCATACGGTAAGTCTGGAACGATAATACCATCCACACCGGCCTCTAAGCACTTCTCTACAAATCGTTCTTTTCCGAATGCGAGTACTGGATTTAAATATGTCATGAGTACAAACGGAATTTGCACTTCTTTCCTTACCTCTATTAATGCTTGAAAAATACCTTTTACTGTTACACCGCTATCTAGCGCTCGTTTCCCTGCTCTTTGAATCGTTGGACCGTCTGCGACTGGATCCGAAAACGGAATGCCGATTTCAACGATGCTCGCTCCTGCTTCATCTAAAAAACGAATTCTTTCTTTTAATTTTTCAAAGCCACCATCTCCGCCCATTACGTACGGAATAAATGCTTTCTTACCATTTTCAAACGCTGCTTTAATTTTTTCTACTCCCATTTTTTACACCTCTTCCATATAACGTTTTATACTCTCTACATCTTTATCCCCGCGGCCAGATAAACAAATGACGAGCCCTTCGTCTGTCTTCATTTGCGGCGCTAATTTTAATGCGTATGCGACAGCATGTGAACTTTCTAACGCCGGGATAATGCCTTCTTTTTTCGTTAATAATTGAAATGCTTCTAATGCTTCTTCGTCTGTTATCGACTGATAAGAAACGCGGCCAATATCTTTTAGCAAACTATGTTCTGGACCAACACCTGGATAATCAAGTCCTGCTGAAATAGAGTGTGCTTCTTGAATTTGCCCTTCTTCATTTTGCAGAAGATACATCATTGATCCGTGTAAAACACCGACGCTTCCTTTCGTTAAAGTTGCTGCATGCTTTTCTGTATGAACGCCTTTTCCAGCTGCTTCTACGCCGTAAAGAGCAACTTCTTCATCGTGTACGAACGGATAAAACATCCCCATCGCATTACTACCACCGCCAATACAAGCAACGACTGCTTCTGGTAACTTTCCTTCTAACGCCTCATATTGTTTTTTCGTTTCATTTCCAATTACACTTTGGAAATCACGGACAATTTGCGGGAATGGATGTGGTCCGAGAACAGATCCCATAATGTAGTGCGTATCATGCACATGTGAAACCCAGTAACGAAGCGCCTCGTTTACCGCATCTTTTAATGTACCGCTACCTGCCGCTACACTTTCTACTTTCGCTCCGAGTAATTCCATTCGGAACACATTTAATTTTTGACGTCTTACATCTTCTTCTCCCATAAAAATGACGCATTCTAATCCGAGAAGAGCACATACAGTAGCTGTTGCAACTCCGTGTTGTCCAGCTCCTGTTTCAGCGACAACTTTTTTCTTGCCCATTCGCACTGCAAGTAGTGCCTGACCGATTGTATTGTTAATTTTATGAGCTCCTGTATGATTCAAATCTTCACGTTTTAAATAAATCTTTGCACCACCGCAATACTTCGTCATATTTTCAGCATAATATAGCGGTGTTTCTCTTCCGACGTACGTTTTTAAATAATGATTTAATTCCTTTTGAAATGCTTCATCTTGCATCGCTTCTTTATATGCTTCTTCTAGTTCTAGTACAGATTGCATTAACGTTTCTGGAACGTATCGTCCTCCGTATATACCGTAATGTCCTTTTTCATCTGGATATGCGTAGTTCATTTGGAACACTCCTTCGCTTTTATAATAAATTGTTTTATTTTCTCTACATCTTTCTTTCCTTCTGTCTCTACTCCGCTGCTCACATCAACCATATAAGGCCGAACAGTTCGAATTGCTTCTTCTATATTAAGAGCGTTTAATCCACCAGCTAATATCATTTTCTTTCGCAATTCTTTTGGCATATCTCTAAGTAGCTCCCATGAAAATGTCTTTCCATTTCCTCCATAAAACTTTTCTTTCGGGCTATCAAATAATATATAATCCGCTTCATACCCTTGGGCGTTTTTCATATCACTCTCTGAAGTTACTCCTAGTGACTTTATAGACGGAATATTCAATCTTCTAATTTGATAATTGTCTTCATCCCCATGTAGTTGTACATGTGTTAACCCGCACTCATCTGCAATTTTCTGGATCACTTCTACTGATTCATTTACGAAAACACCGATTTTTAACACGTTGGCTGGAAGCTCCTGAATGATTTCTTCCGCTCTCTTTGGAGTGATTTCCCGCTTACTTTCTGCAAAAACAAATCCGAGTGCATCTGCGCCATATTCGCACGCACTTTTCGCTGTTTCCACATCAGTGATGCCGCAAATTTTCACTTTCATATATTCACCTTACAATCTTCAAAAAAACTACTAATAGAAGATGATGTCATAAGCGCCTCTCCAACTAATACACCTTTGGCTCCAGCTCTTTTAACACGAATAATATCTTCTTTTGAATGAATGCCACTTTCACTAATCCAAAGTAGTTTCTCCTCATTCAATCTTTTTCCAAGCTTTTCAGTTTGGCTTAAATCTACTTCGAACGTTTTTAAATTACGATTATTAATGCCAATAACGTGCGGATTTAATACAATCGCAGTTTCTAATTCCTGTTCATCATGAACTTCAACAATCGCTTCTAATCCTTTTTCTAACACGTAGCTATACAGCTCTTTTAACTTCTCTTTCGTTAACGCTGCTACGATTAGTAAAATAATATCTGCTCCCGCTTCATACGCTCTATCGATTTGAATCTTATCGATTATGAAATCTTTACATAAAAGCGGAATGTTACTTTCTTCTCTTGCTGTTTGTAAATCGTGAAACGATCCTTTAAAAAATTGACCATCTGTTAAAACAGATACTGCTCCTGCACCACATTTCTCATATGTTCCCACTTGTTTTCGTACGTCAACGTGTAAATTGATATCTCCTTTTGATGGTGATGCTCGCTTTACTTCTGCAATGACAGTAAACTGCTGTAACGCTTCTACAAGTGAATGTGTCTTTCTTTTTGTTTTTACTGGTGTATATATTTCATATAACTCCGCAACTTCCTTTTTCTTCTGTTCTACAATTTTATCTAAAATCGTCCCCACTTTAGTTCACCCTTTCTAATTTTTCGTTGCTTGCTACAATTAATAAGTTTAATTTGGCTAATGCTTTTCCAGAGTCAATGCTATGTGCTGCGAGTTTAATTCCTTCTTCAATCGTTTCCGTTTTTCCATTTGCGAAAAGAGCTAGACCTGCATTTAATAAAACTGTATCGCGATAAACACTCTTTTCTCCGCTCAATACGCCGACTGTAATCTTTGCATTTTCTTTTGAATTCCCCCCTCTAATTTCTTCATTTTTCACTCTTGAAAAACCATACTTTTCTGGATCAATAATCATTTCCACTATTTCATTATCTTTTAAAAGGACTACGTGATTTTCCCCTTGTAATGATGCTTCATCTAAAAAACCACTTCCATTTACGACAAGTGCTTGTTTCCGGCCTAACTTTTGTAATACTTGCGCAACTGGTAATAACATATCTCGTTTATAAATACCGACAAATTGTGTTTCTAAATTCACTGGATTTGTTAAAGGGCCAATTAAATTAAAGATCGTCGGCACGTTTAACTCTTTTCTTATTTTCATAATGCGCCTTAGTGCTGGATGCATCGCTGGTGCAAATAAAAATGCAATGCCCACATGCTCTAGTAAATAATCAATTTCGCTTGGCGTACTGCTAATATTTACACCTAATTCTTCTAATAAGTCCGCACTTCCTGTTTTACTAGAAACAGCACGATTACCATGTTTTGCAACCTTTACGCCAGCTCCTGCCAGTACGAATGCTGAAGTTGTGCTAATATTAAACGTTTGAGCACCGTCACCACCCGTTCCGCAATTGTCCATTGCTCCTTGTATATGGTTCGAAAACGGCAATGCCTTTTCGCGAAGAGCCCGAACGAGACCGTATATTTCTTCTGCAGTTTCACCTTTCGCTTTCAGTAAGACTAAGAAAGCTGCAATTTCACTTTCTAATATGTTTTCACTTAATAAAAGTAGTCCTGCTTTATACATTTCCTCTTCTGTTAAATGTTGACCCTCCACTAATTTACGAAGATAGCTATTCATACTCTTTCCTCCTCTTTTACTTCTGTTAAAAAGGCACGTATTAACTTTCCGCCTTCTTCTGTTGCGATTGATTCCGGATGAAACTGTAATCCGAAGAGCGGATAATAATTGTGACGGACTGCCATTATTTCTCCATCGTCCATCGCTGTCGCTAATATGTCAAAACACTTTGGCAAGCTCGTGTGCTCTGCAACAAGGGAATGATAGCGCATCGCCGTTAGCGGCTGTGTAGCGTATGAAAAGATTGACGTTCCGTTATGTTTCACACGCGATGTTTTTCCGTGTTTAATACGTTCTGCTCTAACAATGTCTCCTCCAAATGCAGCTATGATCGCTTGGTGGCCTAGACAAATCCCTAATATGGGAACGTTCTTATAAAAATGGCGGATGACGTCGATACAAATGCCAGCATCCTCTGGTTTTCCTGGTCCTGGTGAAAGTACAATTCCTCTTGGATTCATCTCTTCTAACTGTTCTATCGTTATTTCATCATTTCTTACAACTACAATTTCTTCTTCATGTTCGCCTAACAGTTGGTACAAGTTATATGTGAACGAATCGTAATTATCGATAAGTACAATCATTTCATAACCTCCAAAAGCGCTCTCGCTTTATTTAATGTTTCTTCATATTCAGCTACTGGATCTGAATCGTAAACGACTCCTGCTCCTGCTTGAACGTATGCTTTTTCATCCTTTACGACCATCGTTCGAATGGCGAGCGCCATATCAAGATTTCCTGAAAAACTAACGTATCCAACTGCTCCGGCGTATACATTTCTTTTTTCATTCTCTAGCTCATTTATAATTTCCATCGCTCTAATTTTCGGAGCTCCCGACACTGTTCCTGCTGGTAGGCAATACGCTAATGCATCAAATCCTCTCATTTGTTTCCGCAATATTCCGTAAACTTCAGATACAATGTGCATAACGTGAGAGTATTTTTCTACTTTCATATATTTATCTATCGTAACCGAGCCGATTTCGCTCACTCTACCAATATCGTTTCGCCCAAGATCTACAAGCATCATATGCTCTGCTCGCTCTTTCTCATTGCCTAACAGTTCTTTTTCGATTTCCTCATCTTCCCTTTTCGTTTTCCCCCTCGGCCTTGTACCAGCAATTGGATTCGTCATCACTTTATTCTCTCTTACTGATAGCAAACTTTCCGGTGAAGAACCGAGTACAACATAATCTTGAAAATCGATATAGAACATATATGGTGATGGATTTGCAATTCGAAGTTTTCGGTATAACGCGAATGGATCACCAATACATTCACTTTGTAAACGCTGTGACAGTACGACTTGGAATATGTCTCCAGCTCTTATATGTTCTTTCGCCATTTCTACCATCCCACAAAACTCTTTTTCCGTTATAGAAGAAGTGAATGATAATGTGGATTGTATTGCATTTACTTCAGTTTCTTCTCCTTGTAGCACTTCCTCTTTGTATACTCGTAGCCTTTCGTATACTTCCTCATAATCTGCTGAATCATCTTCCCTGCATACATATACAAACGACAACCTTTGGCGTAAATGATCGTAAACGATAAACTCACGATATAGTAAGAGGTGTACTTCCGGAATATTTAATGGGTCGTGTAAATCCGCTCCAATGTTTTCATACTGCCGAATGACATCATATCCCATATAACCAACTGCTCCTCCGCAAAATGGAAATGGGCTGTCTACTTGTGATGGTGCGATTATTTCTTCTAACACTTGTAGTACGTTACCTTGTAACTTTTCTGTTCGCCCGAAAATCGTTCGTTCTACTTCCGTACCAACGCTTTTTACTTCTCCATAAGGATTACATCCTAAGTAAGAATAACGCCCTTTATCTTGATGAAGCTGTGAACTTTCTAATAAAAATTTCTTCTTTCCTTTCATACGTCTATATAAAGAAATTGGCGTAATGCTATCTCCTTCTTCTTCAGTAATTACTAAAAATGTCTTTCTCTCTCTTTTTTGTTTTATAAATTCTTCTTTCGTCATCATGTCCTTCACCTCACTCTGAAAAATAAAAAAGTCCCCTACATATCGAAAATATGTAGAGGACGATAAATATACCGCGGTACCACCTCGTGTTGGATGCAAAAGCATCCCGCTTTGTTCAGGTACAAATTTTATACCTTATCCTTGTAACGGCGGAACCCGGGTTGCCTACTAAAAATAATTGTTCAGCATACCTCTCGTAAGCCCATTCCGTATATGGCACCGTACCGGGCTCCCACCTATTCCCGGCTCTCTGTAACGTCTCCAATATACGTACTCTTCTTACTTAAACGATTTCATTTATTTAATTTTTTATACACAAAAAGGGAGTACTCATCCTATAGAAAGGACGGGTACTCCCGTGGTGCCACCTTAATTCGTTACAAATGTAACGCACTTTACCGTATCAAAAACAATACGTGTCTCTTGTATCGATGAGATCATGTCGCCAAAGCCTACTTCTTTCGTTTCGGTTTGGAAGCTCCGAAGCCCATTCCACATCAATTCCATACTGATTCGCACCAACCATCAGCTCTCTGACATGTTCATCATGTGTACTCTTCTTCATCAACGCTTGCATTTTTTTAAGTTGCACTCATTATAGACCTGACTTTTTTCACAAGTCAATACTTTTTTAAAAATTTTATTTTTCTTTCCTTTCAATATTATATTGACAAAACAACCTCTTTTTATGTAAATATAATAAATACTCTATTAAAAATAAGGTTTTTTGTATGAATATTATATATTAAAAAAGTAAAATGACATCAAAAAACGCTTACATTTCTGAAAATTCGTATTTCTATATGGATTTTTCAGAATAATCATGATAGATTATAAAGTGAAACTTTAATCAGTAGAGGGTGTTCATCCCCACTGATTATTAGTTGAACCATTCGGGCATTTACGGACAGTTGATCTCCCACCTAACTTCCTTGCCCAGCCAATTTTAAGGTGGGAGTTTTGCTACCCGTTAATGCGGGATAAATATGCATAACGCATCAAAAGACCTGACAAAAGAAAGGGGAACTACATGAGTACGCAGATGTTAACTTTAACTTCTATCTCTATTTACATGCTCGGGATGTTAGTAATCGGCTATTTCGCCTACAAACGAACGTCCAACTTAACAGATTATATGCTTGGCGGGCGTACACTAGGCCCCGCAGTAACAGCATTAAGTGCTGGAGCATCCGATATGAGTGGTTGGCTTTTAATGGGATTACCCGGTGCAATGTTTAGCGTTGGATTAAGTAGTAGTTGGATTGCGATCGGCCTAACACTAGGCGCATACGCAAACTGGCTTTATGTCGCTCCTCGCTTACGTACCTACTCAGAAATTGCAAACAACTCTATTACTATTCCAGAATTTTTGGAACACCGTTTCCACGACAAATCTCATATGCTACGCTTAGTATCCGGACTTGTTATTATGATTTTCTTTACTTTTTATGTAGCTTCAGGATTAGTTTCAGGCGCTGTATTATTTGAAAATTCATTTGGCATGAACTATCATGTTGGATTATTCATTGTTGCAGGCGTTGTTGTCGCTTACACATTATTTGGTGGTTTCTTAGCAGTAAGTTGGACAGACTTCGTACAAGGAATCATTATGGTGGTCGCTCTTATTCTTGTTCCTATCGTAACAATTATGAATTCGAACGGACTTGGACCTGCATTTGATACAATTCGATCTGTAGATCCAACACGTCTAGATATTTTTAAAGGTGCCTCTACTTTAGGAATGATTTCTCTATTCGCATGGGGCCTTGGTTATGTCGGACAACCTCATATTATCGTACGCTTTATGGCAATTTCTTCTGTAAAAGAACTTAAAAGTGCACGAAGAATTGGTATGAGCTGGATGATTTTCTCTGTTGTTGGAGCTATGTTTACTGGTCTTATTGGTATTGCTTACTATTCACAACAAGAGTTAACATTATCTAACCCAGAAACAATTTTCCTTGAACTTGGAAAAATTTTATTCCACCCACTTATTACTGGATTTTTATTAGCCGCTATTTTAGCAGCGATCATGAGTACAATCTCATCTCAGTTACTCGTTACTTCTAGTGCCGTAACGGAAGACTTATATCGTACATTCTTCAAACGTTCTGCATCTGATAAAGAACTTGTATTTGTCGGTCGTATGGCTGTGCTTGTTATTGCCTTAGTTGGGTGCGCTTTAGCGTTTAAACAAAATGATACGATTTTAGCTCTTGTTGGGTACGCTTGGGCTGGTTTTGGATCTTCATTTGGACCTGCTATTTTATTAAGCTTATATTGGAAACGTATGACGAAATGGGGCGCGCTTGCTGGTATGATTTCTGGTGCCGCTACTGTTATTATATGGACTCAATTCAAATTCTTAAAAGATTTCTTATATGAAATGATTCCAGGTTTCGCTATTAGTTTACTAGCCATCGTAATTGTTAGTTTACTAACACAACCTTCAAAAGAAGTTGAAGAGCAATTTGAGGATTTCGAAAAACAACATCGTCATAATTTATAAAAAAATCTCTGCTGTTACGATAACAGCAGAGATTTTTTACAGTTCGACAATCTTCTTATCAAATTTAACAAATTCTTTATGTTTCGTTAAATTTAACATAACACTACTCCTTTATAGTATGAGTATCAGCACTTATACAGAAAGGGGACTCCAACATGTTAGCAGCTTTCCAGCAACAACAAACACGAAAATTTTCACCTATCACAAATACTTCTGCGTCTTGTTTAAACATGCAACCTAACCCGCTTAAAATTTCAATTGCTCCTTCTGTTATTTCAGTCATCGGTGTTCATATGGAAAAACATAAATTAAAAATAAAAACGGGACAAAACATTGTGTTATCAGCTTCCATTTTGCCAATACAAGCAACGCATAAAGAGCTTATTTGGTCAAATATGAATTCTGATATCATCACCATATATCCAAAAGACGACACCGTGATAATTACTGGAAAAAACGCAGGTAGAGCAGTCGTAATTGTCACAACTGCTGAAGGCAAATTCCGTGACCTATGTGTCATTCATGTACAACCTTATATGACAAATCCAAAGTAAAAGAGTGGCTTTGTAGCCACTCTTTTACTTGATTTCAATATTTGAGTTTTTACTTTTTACAAGATTAATAAATTGTTCTTTATTTCTTGGAGAAATACTTTCTGTTTTATGTGTATCGTAAACAATTTCAAGTCGGTCAAATGATAATGCATGGGCTGCTATTGGATTTTTCGTATTTGAAATTTGTTTTATATCTCGTATAAAAATACGTTTTGTAACGAGACCCGATCTAATCGTAATTATTTCTTCCCGGGCAATATATTTTGCCAAAAAACAACTCCAGCTAAACAACATTGCTAATGGAATTGTAAAAAGCAAAAGAAAATATTCTCTCCCTACAAAAATTGGTGCAAAACAAGCACCCAAAACAATAAAAAAAATTGGATATAACCATGTATCTTTTTTTGATGGAAACTCCATTTCCCTTCCCCTTCTACGCCCGTATTTCTATAAAACAAAAGAGAAGTATCACAACTTCTCTTTTCTCCCCTAACACTATAATTCCTGTGTGTACACCGGCTCGTTTACGACATTTTTTGCTGTTCGCTTTTGTTGCTGCAGTAAGAAAACAGATACACCAAACAATACGAGCATGCTACCGATAATTTGCATTGCATTTAATTTTTCTCCAAGTAAGAAGAACGCAAGTATAGATGCTCCAACAGGTTCTCCTAAAATACTCATTGAAATTGTCGTTGCATTTACATAATTTAATAGCCAGTTATTAATTACATGTGACACTGTCGGCACAACCGCAAGTAAAAGAAAAACGGTCCAATCCCACTTCGTATAACCTGTAAAGGGTACTTGCAATATGACATTATAAATCCACATAAAAAGACCTGCGAATGCAAAGACTGTAAAGCTATAAATCCAGTGTGATACTTTCTTTACTGTCGTTTGCCCGATAAATAAATAACCGACAACTGCTATTACACTTAGAAAGGATAATATGTCTCCATAAATTGCTTGCTTACTTAAACCTAAATCTCCCCAACCAATGCACATTACGCCTAGAATAGCGATTCCCATCGTTGCAATGGCTGAATATGTTGTTCTTTCTTTAAACAGAAAAAAACCTCCAACTAAAGATACGATCGGTTGAAGTGCCAAAATAATTGTTGAACTAGCAACTGTTGTATGCTTTAAAGATTCAAACCATAAAAGAAAATGAAGTGCTAAAAAGAAACCAGATCCAATTAAAAAGCACCAATCTTTCATTTGAATCCTATTAAATTCCTCTCTTTTTTTCCATACGATAGGCAGCATAATAAGTACGATAATCCATAAGCGGTACATACTTAATATTGAAGATGGTGCTGAGGACATCTTTACAAAAACTGCTGCAAAGGAAATAGCAATTATAGAAATAGCCAATGGTAGTGCGATTGATTTTTCTTGTTTCAAATCCTGTCTCCCCTCTCACCTGTCAAAAATCCCACTTCATTATATCCGTTTTCTTTCGTAACTTAAATACTAATTTTTTAGATTCTTCGTACCATTATGGTAAAATAGAAATTAAGGCACCAATTAGTGAATATTTATTTCCTTTTTCACTACAAGCGTCGCTCTTACAATCGTTACAGTAAATTTTTATTTAGGGGGATCTACATGAGTCAAACAATAGGGAGAATTGAAGAAATTTCATTTTATAGCGCATCACTTCAAGAAGACGTTACGCTTCTCGTTTATTTGCCAGTAAATTACACACCACTGCACAAACATACAGTTGTAATTGCACAAGATGGTAGAGATTATTTTCAGCTTGGTAAAGCGCACCGTGTAATTGAGCGCCTTCGTGAAACTGAAGAAATTGACCGTACAATTATTGTCGGTATTCCATATAAAAATGTACAGGATCGTAAAGAAAAATATTTCCCAAGTGAAGTGAAAAATGCTGCATATATTCGTTTCCTTGCTCATGAACTTGCACCATATATTGATGAAAATTATCCAACGTACCAAATGGGAAAAGGTCGTGTTTTAATTGGTGATTCTCTTGGCGGAACAGTTTCCTTTATGACTGCACTTATGTATCCGCATACATTCGGTAAAGTCGTTATGCAATCACCATTTGTGGATGAGACAGTGATGAACTTAGCAAAAGACTTCAAAGATCCACAAGCATTAGAACTGTATCACGTCATTGGTACAGAAGAAACGGCTGTAAAGCGTACTGATGGACAAGTATCTGATTTCGTAGAACCAAACCGTGAGTTAAATACACTTCTCACAGATAGAAATTTCATTACGCATTACGAGGAGTTTGAAGGTAATCATACTTGGAAATATTGGCAGACTGATTTACCGAAAGCCTTCTCTCATATTCTATCAATGAAATAATAGAGAGCAGTATTCAGAATAATTTGATATAATAGATAAAGAGATTTATTTATCTCAAAATCTAACTAGACTTACAAAGGGAGGAATTGGAACATGAAATTAGGCATTGTAATTTTTCCATCTAAAATGATTCAAGATAAAGCGAACGGATTGCGTAAACGTTATGACCCGCACTACGCATTAGTTCCGCCACATATTACATTGAAAACACCCTTTGAGGCGCAAGATGAACAATTAGAATCGATTGTAAACGAGCTACATACAATCGCAAGTAAAACGAACCCTTTCACCCTTCATGTTGGGAAAGTTGGTTCATTCGCACCTGTTAATAACGTCCTTTACTTTAAAGTAGAAAAAACACCTGAACTTACTTTCTTAAATGAAGAAATGCATGGCGGGTTATTCACGCAAGAACGCGAATATGCTTTCGTACCTCACTTAACAATCGGACAAGGCTTATCAGATGCAGAGCATGCTGATGTGTTGGGCCGATTACGTATGAAAGATTTCTATTACGAACAACCAATTGATCGTTTCCATCTTCTATATCAATTAGAAAATGGAACATGGACTGTACACGAAACATTCCGTCTTGGAAAGGGGAACAACTAATTTGCACGCACAGATTGTACAAACGGACGAACAACTAAGAGATGCATTCTCTGTACGTAAACAAGTGTTTGTAAATGAACAACGTGTCTCTGCTGAAGAAGAGTACGATGAGTTTGAAGAAACTTCAACACACGTTGTTATATATGACAATGATGTTCCAGTTGGTGCTGGACGTTTTCGCATCCTTGATGGTATAGGAAAAATGGAACGCATTTGCGTGCTAAATTCCCATCGCAAAAAAGGGATTGGAAAAATTGTTATGGATTCTCTTGAAGCGTATGCAAAAGAAAATTCGCTACAAAAATTGAAACTTCACGCTCAAACACATGCTGAAGATTTCTATAAAAAACTTGGATATGTAACAAGTTCTGATGTATTTATGGAAGCAAATATCCCGCACGTTGTAATGATAAAAGAATTGTAATTTGAAAACAGGAGGTGACCCCTCCTGTTTTTTACATTGCTATTTTCTTTTTCTTCCGCTAAAGTTAAATGTTGATGCTATAGTTTTGAAGGTGAACATATGACACAAGAAAAATTTTCACAAAAATCATTAACACACGCTGATATTCCGCGTGCGACATATCATATTCCGAAAACATCTACCCATTTAATTATGGAAGAAGATGTAGATGTGGCTTATTTCCGCGCTCTCGAACAACAAAATGTTTTTTTAAACGAAAAACAATTAGAAGCCGTGCGCACAACAGAAGGTCCTGTTCTCACACTAGCTGGTGCTGGAAGCGGGAAAACATCTGTTTTAACAACTCGCGTTGGTTATTTAGTAAATGTAAAACAAGTTCATCCACGAAATATTTTATTACTTACATTTACACAAAAAGCAGCTGAAGAAATCCGAAGTCGTGTTGCGAAGTTACCAGGTATGAATCATGCAGCAAGTAGCTATGTTGTTGCTGGTACATTCCACTCTGTTTTCTTAAAATTGCTTCGTAGTCAAGGGTATAATCAGCAAATTTTAGCAAATGAAAAACATAAACAAATTATGATAAAGAAAATCTTAAAAGAATTGCGTTTAAAAGACGATTATGATGCGGAAACGATACTCGCGATGATTTCACTTGAGAAAAACAAATTAAATCGTCCGAAAGATGTAAAAGCGAAAACACCAGTGGAACAAGAATTTAAAGAAGTATATGAACGTTTTGAAGAAGTAAAACAACGATACAATTATATTGATTTCGATGACATCTTATTGGAAACATATTATATGTTAGAAAATAATGCTCCTTTACTAACTCAATTACAACAACGTTTTCACTACATTGAAGTAGATGAGTTTCAAGATACATCGTATGCACAATATGAAATTGTAAAATTGTTAGCCACACCAAGAAATAATTTATTCATCGCAGGTGATGATGATCAAGCTATCTACGGCTGGCGAGGGGCAAGTCACCAAATTATTTTATCTTTTCCAAAAGAATTTGATAACACAACAATCATTGCACTAAATACGAATTATCGATCTAATCCCTTTATCGTCGGGCTTGGAAATGAAGTTATAAAATTAAATCAAGAACGTTTTGATAAAGAGCTATACTCCGTTCGTGAGGAAGGTGTACAACCTTTTTATGCAAGACCTGCTACGACTCTTGATGAAGCAAATCAAATTTTACAGCTCATTCAAGAAAAAGTAGATAGCGGTGACCGAAACTATAAAGATTTTTGTTTACTGTATCGCACACATTCTGTAAGTCGTTCGTTACTTGATCAACTTACCATTCATAAAGTCCCGTTTATTAAACACGGGGCGAGCCAATCATTTTATGAACATTCTTTAATCAAGCCTGTATTAGATCATTTAAGACTCGTGATTGAGCCGTTTCGACTAGAATCACTTTCAAACATATTGCCGACGATGTATATCGGACGTGATGATTGTATTTCATTTATTGAACGTGAACAATGGAAATATGGTGAGGGGCGCTTCCCTTCTCTTCTTCATTTCTTACTATTAAATCCAAGCTTAAAACCTTTTCAAGTGAAAAAGGTAAATGAGCGCATCGATTTTATTAAATTTATTAAAGAATTAGAACCGAAAAAAGCATTAAAAGAAATCATTCATGGTAAAGGAAAATATTTAGAGTACTTACAAAGTAACGATCGTTCTTCCTTTACGATGCATAAAGACATACAAGAAGAAATGTTGGAAGAATTAATGGAGTCTGCAACTCGTTTCACCGATATTCCAGCTTATTTACAATTTATTGACGAGGCGATTCAAGGTCAAAAAGAAATGGAAGCATTAAAAACAATGCCGCAAAAAGATGCCGTTTCACTTATGTCAATTCATAACGCAAAAGGCCTTGAATTTCCATGTGTCTTTTTACTTGGAGCGAGTGATGGGATCCTGCCTCATACTTCTTCTTTAAAAGATGCAAATGATCGTGTTACGGAAACTTCTGAAGCGTTAGAAGAAGAACGCCGATTACTTTATGTCGCCATTACACGTGCGAAAGAAGAACTTTACATTTCTTCTCCGCAATTTTTCAGAGGAAAGAAATTAGAAATATCTCGTTTTTTATATACTGTGCGAAAAGATTTACCTGAAAAGACATCCACTAAATAAGGGTGTCTTTTTTTATATCACGTTATGTACATCCCTCCTATATAAATTCCTTGTTTTTATCGTGAGAATTAACGTAATATCAGCCATATCCCACTCATATTGTAATAGTGTATGTCAGAACTCACGAGAAGGAGTGAACATAATGAGCTGCAATTGTGAAGATCATCAACATGAGTGTGATTTCAACTGTGTATCGAATGTCGTTCGTTTTATACATGAACTACAAGAATGTGCAACGACAACATGTGGATCTGGTTGCGAAGTTCCCTTTTTAGGTGCACATAACAATGCATCAGTAGCGAATACACGTCCTTTTATTTTATACACAAAAACTGGAGAACCTTTTGAAGCATTTGCACCATCTTCAAGCCTTACTAGCTGCCGATCTCCCATTTTCCGCGTAGAAAGTATAGATGATGATGACTGTGCTGTATTGCGTGTATTAACTGTAGTTTTAGGTGATGGTACCGCTGTACCACCTGGTGACGACCCAATCTGTACGTTTTTAGCTGTACCAAATGCAAGACTAATATCAACCTCCACTTGCATTACTGTTGATTTAAGTTGCTTCTGCGCTATTCAATGCTTACGAGATGTTTCTATTTAAAACTAAATAATGAGTTAAGCATGGATTGGGTGGCAGATAATTCTGCCACCCAATCCATGCTTAAAGAGTATTATTATGTAAATTTCTTAAAATTGGGAACTTGTCTAGAACATAGAACCTGTCCTTTTCATTAACTGAAAGTAGAAACAGATAAAGGAGTGAAAAACATGTTCTCTTCTGATTGCGAATTTACTAAAATTGATTGCGAGGCAAAACCAGCTAGTACACTACCTGCCTTCGGTTTTGCTTTCAACGCGTCTGCACCTCAGTTCGCTTCACTATTTACACCACTATTATTACCTAGCGTAAGTCCAAACCCAAATATTACTGTTCCTGTAATAAATGATACAGTAAGTGTTGGAGATGGCATTCGAATTCTACGAGCTGGTATTTATCAAATCAGTTATACATTAACGATTAGTCTTGATAACTCACCTGTAGCACCAGAAGCTGGTCGTTTCTTCTTATCATTAGGTACGCCAGCTAACATTATTCCTGGATCAGGTACAGCCGTTCGTTCTAACGTTATTGGTACTGGTGAAGTAGATGTATCTAGCGGTGTTATTCTTATTAACTTAAACCCTGGTGACTTAATTCAAATTGTACCAGTTGAACTGATTGGAACTGTAGACATCCGTGCAGCAGCATTAACAGTTGCACAAATTAGCTAGTAAAAAGCGGTATTTCTAATACAGAAATACCGCTTTTTATATATAATAAAAACACTCACAGTAACATGAGTGTTTCATTCTTCATAGTGTTTTATTGTGTTCTTCTTTTTCCCACAATTACATCCTTTTTTCTTCACAAATCCTTGTTGTTGCAATTGTTCTTGATATGCCTGTTGTTGTGCATGGTGCTGTTGCTGTATTTGATACCACTGCTGCAGGTCATATGAATTTTGCCTTGGATTATTGCTCACAGCAAACATCTCCTCTACTGTCAATTCTGTCTATTTACTATATGAACAACTCTTTATTTCCGTTCCCTCATTCTTTTAAACTCCGCTTTTTCTCTTATTATGAAAATATATTATTCTCCCATAAAATATCCTGTAACCGTTTCAATGATTGCTGCTGCACCTGCAATGGCTAATAATGCAAGTAACGGCTCCGCAACGATAGGAATCCAATTATATAAAACTAATAAAAAAGCACTAACCCATACACCTGTACACCAATAACAGCTTAACAATTCACCAATCCACTTTCTTAATCCTTTACCTTTTACTTTTGTAAATGTTGATACACTTCCATCCGGCTCCGTAATCTCTAATTCATCAATAAATGGTCTTCGCAAAAAAGCTGTTATTTTATCATATACAATTAAACGAGTGAGCCTAAAAGCAGCTAACGCAAAAATAAAAAATAAAAGCCAGCTTGTAAACAGCATAATTCCACCTTCCCTTATCCTCTTTCGCCTATTTAAAAAAAAAGGTCTTGAGATTGTGACCAAATCTCCTCGACTCCAATATCTTATTAATGTAAATACAAACAAGAAGATAAGGAGTGACATTAATGAGTTGTAACGAAAATAAACACCATGGCTCTTCTCATTGTGTAGTTGACGTTGTAAAATTCATCAATGAATTACAAGATTGTTCTACAACAACATGTGGATCTGGTTGTGAAATCCCATTCTTAGGTGCACACAATACTGCATCAGTAGCTAATACACGCCCTTTTATTTTATACACAAAAACTGGAGAACCTTTTGAAGCATTCGCACCATCTGCAAGCCTTACTAGCTGCCGATCTCCAATTTTCCGTGTGGAAAGTGTAGATGACGATAGCTGTGCTGTACTACGTGTATTAACTGTAGTTTTAGGTGACAGTTCTCCGGTACCACCTGGTGACGATCCAATTTGTACGTTTTTAGCTGTACCAAATGCAAGATTAATATCTACAACTACTTGCATTACTGTTGATTTAAGCTGTTTCTGTGCGATTCAATGCTTACGCGACGTTTCTATCGTTAAGTAAACTAAAAAACTATTGGGGTGGTAGAAGCTTTCTACCACCTTTACATATTTAAAAGCCAGCCATACTAATCGATTGGATATCATCTATAGACAACCTAATATCTCTCATACTATTTTGCGGCATAATAGATACAATGCCATTACGATACGATATGATCGATCCAACATAAGAAACTGTAGTTGTTTTTATTCTGCACCTTACTTTCGGAATATAATGAGGGCGGTTTAATAAAAAATGAATTTTTTCATCATTATTCATATCCTTAAATGATTTATTATACGGGACAGTTCTTACTGGTTCTTGTTGTTCTTGTTGTTCTTGCTCTTCTTGTTCTGCGTGTTCTTCTTTTTCTTCTTCTATTTTTTCTTCCACTTGCTGCTCTTCTTGTTGTTCTTGTTCTGTTACCTCTTCCACAGCACTGCTTACAATATTTTCTTGTCTATCACTTTGCTCTTTTTGATCTTCATTTTCAAAGTTTGTCAGGATAATCCTTTTTATTTTCGGTGCAGTAAGTTCTAAACTTACTTGCGTGATATATAACAACGGTTTTCCAACTGTTGAACTTTTATTTTTATTCTTCACACTCGTCCCTCCCACTTCCATACGTAGCTGAATAAATCGTGTACTATTATAGTTATATTCATCACGTGGTAAGAACTTTCGTTAAAAATCGTTCTTTCTCAGAACAAATAAAAAGGACAATCTCAGCATTTAGAGATTGTCCTTTAAAAATTAATATTATATTTATCCTAGGATATGATACCCTGAATCAACGTGAATGTTTTCTCCTGTTACTCCACGTGCTAAATCACTGAATAGGAATACTGCTGTATCGCCAACTTCTTCTGGAGTTGTTGTACGACGAAGTGGTGCGCGCTCCTCAATTTCTCTTAAGATTGAGTTGAAATCGCCTACACCTTTTGCAGATAACGTACGAATTGGTCCTGCAGAAATAGCGTTAACACGAATACCGTGTTGACCTAAATCGTTCGCTAAATATTTCACGCTCGCTTCTAATGAAGCTTTCGCAACACCCATAACGTTATAATTTTTCACAACGCGCTCGCCGCCAAGGTATGTTAACGTTAAAATATTTCCGCCTTCTGTCATTACTTTTTTTGCTTCTCTTGCTACAGCTGTTAAAGAGAATGCACTAATATTTTGTGCAAGTAAAAATCCATCGCGAGAAGTATCTACAAATTCACCTTTTAAGTCATCGCGATTTGCAAAAGCAATACAATGTGCTACACCGTGAATAGTACCTACTTCTTGTTTAATTGTTTCAAAGCAAGCTGTAAGTTCCTCGTCATTCGTTACATCACAAGGTAATACAAGTGATTCTTGTCCTTCTAATGTGTCCGCTAATTCACGAACGTTTCTTTCTAAACGTTCTCCTGCATATGTGAATATTAATTTTGCACCTGCATTATGCAAAGAGCGAGCAATTCCCCATGCAATACTTCTTTGGTTCGCAACGCCCATAACAACAAATGTTTTCCCTTGTAATAGTTCCATGATATATCCTCCCAGAAATACTTATACTTGTTATTAGTACCTGATACTATAATTATAGTACCATAAAACCGCTTAAAGGCAAACAAAAAAGTCATTAACAGAAAGTTGTTAATGACTTTTGGTTTCTATAAAAAACCGCTCTAATCCTTCTTCCCAAGAAGGCATTTGTGAAAAACCATTTAATCGTAGCATGTTGTGTTGAAAAATAGAATATTTGGGCCTCGCAGCTGCAGCCCCGAATTCTTCCGTTGAAACAGGTAATACATTCACTTTCATATTTGCATACGAAAATATCTTTTGTGCAAATTCAAACCAAGAGCATGAGCCTCTGTTTGATACGTGGTATGTACCGTATAAAGAAGTATGAATGAGCTTATTAATAACCATATTTAAATCCGCCACATACGTAGGCGAGCCAACTTGATCCGCTACAACAGATATTTCATCTCTTTCTTTTCCTAATCGCATCATCGTTTTCACGAAATTATTTCCATATTTACCATATAGCCACGATGTGCGAACGATAAAATATTTATTATGTAACTCTTTGACGAACTGCTCCCCCGCATACTTAGAGGCTCCATATATATTTATCGGCGCTGGACTATGAAATTCGTCGTATCCATCTGGTCTAGCGCCTTGAAATACATAATCAGTACTAATATAAACTAGCTTCGCCCCTACTAATTGTGAAGCAACCGCTACATTTCTAGCTCCGATTGCATTTATTCTATATGCAAGATCCTGTTCTTTCTCCGCATGATCTACTTTCGTATAGGCAGCACAATGAATAATTATATGTGGTTTTATTTCTTGTACTACTTGTTGTATTCGGGATATATTTGTCACATCTAATAACTTTTTATCAAATGGATATATATCATATTCTTCAGAGTTTAACTCTTCAAATAGTTGCTTTCCTAATTGACCGTTTGCTCCTGTTATGATAACCCTCTCTTTCATGTAACATGCCCCTTACTGGTCTTTTAGTGGTTTCCACCATTCCTTATTCTTTTCATACCATTTCACCGTCTCTTGTAATCCTTGTTCAAACGTATATTTCGGTTCCCAATCAAATTCAGTCTTCATTTTCTCTGCATCAATCGCATAACGACGATCGTGCCCTAAACGATCTGTAACATATTCAATGTCTTTTTTTGTTTTTCCTAAAAGAGTGATAATTTGTTCCACAACTTCTACATTTGTTTTTTCATTATTGCCACCTATATTATATACTTCTCCTACACGTCCCTTATGCAGCACAACGTCAATCGCACTGCAATGATCCGTTACATGTAACCAATCTCTTATATTTAAACCATCACCATATAACGGTAGTTTTTTTCCTTCCAGTGCATTCGTAACCATTAACGGAATTAATTTTTCGGGATACTGGTACGGCCCATAATTATTAGAACAACGCGTTACTATAACCGGTAATTGATATGTTTTATAGTAAGATAAAGCTATCATGTCCGCGCTCGCCTTACTTGAAGAATACGGACTATTTGGAGCTAACGGCGTTGTCTCTGTGAACTTCCCTGTTTTCCCTAAAGAGCCATACACTTCATCCGTTGATACTTGCACAAGTTTTATATGCGAATATTTTTTAACTAGTTCTAATAAAGTGACCGTCCCAATTACATTTGTATCATAAAAAGGAATCGGATTTTCAATACTACGGTCCACATGTGATTCAGCTGCAAAATTTACAATTACTTGTACGTCTCGCTCTTTTATAACGTGTTCTAATAGCTCTCCATTTTGAATTTCTCCTTTTACAAAAGAGTAATTCGGATGATCCTGAAGAGGTTTTACGTTATTTAAATTCCCGCTATATGTTAATGCATCGTAATTAATAATTTTATATGATTCATAACTTTGTAGCATGTAATGAACGAAATTACTTCCAATAAATCCAGCCCCACCTGTTACTAATATATTCATAAACAACTCTCCTACTTAAAAACTATCTTCATATTCCTCTAGTAATGGCAATATCTGATCCTTATCGGACAATATAGGATCTGTTACTGGCCAAGGAATTGCTAAATCTTTATCTTCCCAAAGTAATCCAGAGTCGTGCTTTGCGCTATAATATTCATCTACTTTATACATAACGATAGTATGCGGGACAAGCGTGCAAAATCCATGCGCAAATCCTTTTGGCACTAGTAACTGCCGATGGTTATCTGCACTTAAAATATATCCTTTCCATTGTTTAAATGTTGGTGATTTTTTTCGTAAATCAACGATAACATCATAAATTGCCCCTTGCATAACTTGAATGAGTTTCGTTTGTGCTTTCGGTTTTTTTTGAAAGTGTAGTCCCCGAATCGTTCCTGCCTTAGCCGAATAAGATACGTTATCCTGTACAAATGAATACGTTATCCCTAATGTTTCTAGCACCTGCTTATTATAGCTCTCTGAAAAAAAGCCACGCTCGTCTCCAAACAACCTCGGTTCTAACAATTTTGCATCGGTAAAATTTGTTTCTACAACTTTCATATTCTCACCTATTCTCCGTTAAACTGTTTCCCAAAATTAATACCCCGTGCTAACGTATTCGCCTTTTGAAGCGAAGCATGAGTTCCCGCATCAGTCCACCAGCCGCTCATTTCATTATAAGTAAGTACCCCTCGTTTTAAATACCAATTATTTATATCTGTAATTTCAAGTTCTCCCCGTGCAGAAGGTTTTAATTCTTTAATATAAGAAAAGACTTTCGAATCATACAAATAAATTCCCGTAACCGCATAAGAACTTTTCGGCTCTTTCGGCTTTTCTTCAATTTCAACTATTTTTCGGTTTTGAATATGTGCTACGCCAAATCTTTCGGGATCTTCTACAGATTGCAATAGCACTTTCGCACCTTCTTTTTGATTTGCAAACTCTTCAACATACGGAAGAATATCATCTGAAAAAATATTATCCCCTAATATAACTACCATACGATCATTCCCGACGAAATCTTCACAAAGCCCTAACGCCTGTGCAATACCGCCTGCTTTATCTTGCACACGATACGTAAAGGACACTCCAAATTCATGACCACTTCCTAAAAAGCTAACAACATCCCCCATATGCTCTTTACCTGTAATAATCATAATATCTGTAATATCACATTGTTTTAGCTTATATACCGCATGATAAATCATCGGATACCGACCAACAGGAAGTAAATGTTTATTCGTTACTTTCGTTATTGGATATAATCTAGATCCAGTACCACCTGCTAAAATAATTCCTTTCACTTTGCATCTCTCCTTTATGATGGAGATAATATATCTTTGTAATGTTCTACAAACACTTTCCGGTACTTCTCATATGTATCCGCATCAAACTCATCCCCGTTGTAATGAATACACCATAAATTTGCTTGATTTGGGATACCGATTAAATAACCAGCCCTTTGAAACTCTAAAGACTGTGACACATCATAAAAGTGAAACCCTTGAAACAAATCTTCTCGCCACGGAATATCATACTGCGTTGCCATGAATAAACCATCAATTGCCTGAACTGACAAAAATGGTTGATTACCATAAAAAACCTGATCTAAATTTAATAATTGATAATTCTGTCTTCTATACTCAATCACTTTCCCTACTAAATTTTTTCCTTCCCACCATATCCCGTTATTCGGTAAAAACTGAGCTCCAGCGACTCCTATTAAACCAAGCTTTTCATTTTCTTTAAAAAGAGATATAAGTGTAGAAAACATGTCTCGATTAATAAGATATGTATCTTGATGTATATACACTTTGTATTTCGCTGGATATGAAAGGGCTCGGTTGTATGCACTTGCCATACTTTGTGCATCTCGTATCGGAAAAATTTGCACGACATAACCTGGGGGAACAAAAATGTTTCTTATTTGGCTCTCACATTGTTTGAAAAGCTCCTCATTATTTACACAAACAACGACTAATATTGTATGATCTCTCATTTTTGTCCCCCCTTTTATTCTTCCTTATTTACATCTGACATATAGTGTTCCACAAATATTTTCCGATACTTTTCATAGTTCGTCATATTCACATCAAAATGATAATGGATACACCAAGCATCGCGCTGTACAGGTACACCAACTGTATATCCTGCTTTTTTAAATTCAAATGATTGAGATACATCATAAAAATCAAATCCGTCAAATAAGTCTTCTCGCCACGGAACATCATATTGTGTCGCCATTAATAAACCATCAATACATTCTACAGGAATAAATGTTTTTGATTCATGATACGGTTGTTCTAAACTTGCCATATAAAACAAATCATTCATATAACCAATGACCTTTCCTACAATGCCACGCCCTTCGTTCCATACACCAGTCGGAGGAACATATTGCGCTCCAACCATCCCGATCATCCCAAGGTGTTCATGTTCCTCAAATAATTGAAGTAATCCATATAAAAAAGCCCTATTTATAATAAAAACATCTTGATGTAAATAAACTTTATACTTCGCTGGATGCGAAATGGCTTGATTGTATCCACTCGTCATACTTTTCGCATTCCGAATCGGCATGAATTGGACAATATACCCTGGTGGTACTAACAATTGCAATATATGTCGCACGCAGTTTGCATACAATTTCCGATCATTTATACATGTAACAAATAATATTGTTTTGTCTGCAGCACTCATAATTGTGATTTTTCAGCTTCAATAATATACTGAAATACAACTGTCTCAGCCATGAAGCCACTTCCAAGACGATATTTTTTACAAATTCCATATAGCTCCTCAATAAGCGGTTCATACATTTTATGATCAACATATACACGATCTACTTTACTAATAACATATCCTGCTTTTAAAAACATTCTTAGCATTTCATTAAATGTAAAGAAACGAATATGTGTTTTATCTAATAAACCATATTCTGTATACGTCCAATTTCCCGCAAGTAAAGGCGCTAATACTGAAATATGAGCAACATTCGGTATACTTGCTAAAATTACACCATTTTGCTTTATATATGGCTTAACCTTTTCAATCACAGCCCACGGATCAAATAAATGCTCTAATACATCTCCAAATATGACGCAATCAAATTGCCCCTCCTCATAAGGAAGTTCTATTTTTTCTATATCCCCTAAAATAACATGATCAAGTCTTTCTTTCGCTTGTTCTGCTGCCTCTGGAAATGCCTCAATTCCTGATACACGTGTGCCGTTTTCTTTAATAGCTGCTCCCAATGCACCACCCGAGCAACCAATATCAAGAACTTCTTTCCATTCCTTTTTTATATGCTTCAATAAATTCGGATTTGCTGCATTATAATAATGTTCGGATTTTTCTTCATATAAAGAGCTTTTTTCACGATTCATTTCACACACTCCTTATGCAATTTGAATTTGAAATATAAATCTCATATGAATTCTATAAAGTGCAGATTTTGTTCATCCCCTACTGATTATTAGCCCACAAATAGCAGTATAAAATCTTTTATTTATATTGGTTACGTTACCGATACTCTAATATATAACCAATCTATTAGAGTTAGAATAAAGATAAATCATTTCTAAAAAACGAAACCCATTACTCTTTATATGGTTTATCAAAAACCCCCCGAAAATATTTACGGTTATATTCAATTGCAGCATTATTCGGAACATAAGAAGCAGCTAATTCATTGTAATAATACGCTTTATCTTGCTCTCCTAACCTGCTATAACAAATACACATTTGTAAATAGGGTAGCCATGTGTAGCTAGCTGGACTATGGAAAGGACTTTCCGTTGCCATCGGTACTTCTGTTGCAAGTTTAAACCAAAATATCGCTTCATTATATTTTTCTTGTTCCATATATATATATCCTATTCTTGTACAATTTTCTCCTCTAGGGACGTCATACCGAAACGACTTCACACAAGATTCGATTGCCTTCTCCCACATTCCGAGCTTCGCATAGCAATCTCCTAACTTACCACATGCATAAATTTTTTCTTCATACCATCCTTCGTCTTGATTAAGAAATGTTTCATAAAGAAGAACTGCATCATCATATTTTTGGTTATCCGTAGATTCATTTGCGTAATAAAATAAATCTCTCGGACTTAATTCTTCACCTGCAGCTACAGTATTTTGAAAAATTTTCAAATTACGATCTGTTACTTTTTTTTCTTTTTTGTGTGTAATAGCAACATTACTACTAAAAATCTCTCCAGAAATAGCTAAATACTCATGAACCTTTCCAAACCATTGAAATTGTTTTTCACGCTTTACAAGTCGATTTCTTTTTGTACAATATAAAGGTTTCCCATTAGAATCCATTGCAAGGTGATAAGGCATCGAAACAGCATCAATTTTAGGATCTAATTCTCTTTTTAAAAGTTTCAATGCTTCTTGAGCATCTTCTAATAATACGTCATCTGCATCTAGCCACAATATATACTCTTGCGTCGCTTTTGAAAAAGAATAATTTCTTGCTGCTGCAAAATCATCGATCCACTGGAAATCATATATGTTAGAAGTGTATTTCTCTACGATTTCTTTCGTTCGATCGACGGAACCTGTATCAACTACTATAATTTCATCCACAATTTTTTCAACTGTGTCTAAACAACGTGCTATTGTCTCCTCCTCATCTCGAACAATCATACATAAACTAATTGTAATTCCTTGCTTGTTCAACATAATCACCCTCTTCCAAATCAATCATATGTTATACACATACTAAACTTTCCATTTTTTTAAATTGTTCAAGTAGTTTTAGATTTCTTTTCAATAATTCAAATGTCCGTGTCATTTTCTTTCGGTTTTGCATCTACTATATAATGAACGCTTTATGGAGGTGAATTTATGTCAAATAATAATTATTCAAATGGATTAAATCCCGATGAATCTTTATCAGCTAGTGCATTTGACCCTAATCTTGTAGGACCTACATTACCACCGATACCACCGTTTACCCTTCCAACTGGTCCGACCGGGCCAACTGGACCGACTGGACCGACTGGGCCGACTGTACCTACCGGGCCAACTGGACCGACTGGACCTACGGGACCGACTGGACCTACGGGACCTACGGGGCCGACTGGACCTACGGGGCCGACTGGTGACACTGGGGCTACTGGACCTACTGGTGACACTGGGGCTACTGGACCGACGGGGCCGACTGGTGACACTGGGGCTACTGGACCGACGGGGCCAACTGGTGACACTGGGGCTACTGGACCGACTGGACCTACGGGGCCGACTGGGGCTACTGGACCGACTGGACCTACTGGACCATCCGGACTAGGACTTCCAGCAGGACTATACGCATTTAACTCCGGTGGGATTTCTTTAGATCTAGGAATTAATGATCCAGTACCATTTAATACTGTTGGATCTCAGTTTGGTACAGCAATTTCTCAATTAGATGCTGATACTTTCGTAATTAGTGAAACTGGATTCTATAAAATCACCGTTATCGCTAACACTGCAACAGCAAGTCTATTAGGAGGTCTTACAATCCAAGTGAATGGAGTACCTGTACCAGGTACTGGATCAAGTTTAATCTCACTCGGAGCACCTATCGTTATTCAAGCAATTACGCAAATTACGACAACTCCATCATTAGTTGAAGTAATTGTTACAGGGCTTGGGCTATCATTAGCTCTTGGCACGAGTGCATCCATTATTATTGAAAAAGTTGCTTAATTTTTTACTTAGCAGTAGAACTGTTATCAGTTTTACTGCTTTTTCAATTTTAAATTCAATCATGAAACATTCACTATCTACATAATCATATTGTTGTATGACATTTTGCAGGAGGCACAAATATGGAAAGTAAATCTGCTGTTCAGCTTTATCTCGAATTGCTAAAGAAGACAATTTTATTTGAAATCTGGTTGGAATATGAGGCATACTTACCCGCATCTCTACATATTTCGAAAGAACTAGAATTCGAACCAGTTACAGTCCCCCTCCCTTTATTCATTAAGCAATATGCTGAAAACCATAACTTAAAAATTGTAAAACCAAATGTTTCAAAAAGTGAACGTCATGATGGAATGGATTGGCCAAGAGCAGCACATAGCATGATTGGTCGAGAACGTATGAACCAATTACAAGAGGCAATGGAAACCGTTGTTCGTGAAAATATAGAAGGAGATTTTATTGAAACAGGTGTATGGCGCGGAGGATCATGCATTTTTATGAATGGTTTTTTACAAGCAAACAACATTACGAATCGTAATGTGTGGGTCGCAGATTCATTTGAAGGTTTGCCAGCACCGAATCTAGAACAATATCCAAAAGATTACGGTGATTATTTACACACATTCGATTACTTACGCGTCTCTTTGGAACAAGTACAAGAGAATTTTAAAAAATATGATTTACTAAATGATCAAGTAAAATTTTTAAAAGGCTGGTTTAAAGATACTTTACCAACAGCACCAATTGAAAAAATAGCAATTGCACGGCTTGATGGTGATATGTACGAATCCACAATGGATGGTCTCGTGAACTTATATGATAAAGTTTCTAAAGGTGGCTATATAATTATCGATGACTACGGGCTACCGCCATGCGCTGAGGCTGTGACAGACTTTAGAAACCAACGAAATTTAAAAGCCCCTATTACTAAAATTGATGTATTTGGCGTTTATTGGAGAAAAGAATAAAAAAAGATTTAATCTATAGGGGATTCTATTTTCACTCATCCTTCTCTCACTTCTAATCCAATTAAGTATTCTTTTTCGGAATCTCCTTACATATAACAATTGTTTTCCTGTGTTCTCTCACTAAAAATTGAAAATTTTATTAATAGATTTACTGCATCTTCTCATACAAGAAAGGGGTATACTCATGAGCGAACTTAACAAAGAAATGACTTTACTCCCCCCTCCTGAACTCGTCCAATATGTAGGTGGTGACTTCAAAAAAGTTGGAAAAGAGTTCCTAAAGCATTTTATTCAAATTGGCGCTTTAAAATCAAATGAAAAAGTATTAGATGTAGGCTGCGGCGTCGGCCGAATGGCTGTACCATTATTGAATTACTTAAATGATGATGGAGCGTATTATGGATTTGATTTGTTTAAAGATGGAATTACTTGGTGTCAAAATAACATTTCAACTATGCGTAATAATTTTCACTTTGAACATGTTGACATATACAATCAATTCTATAATCCAGAAGGAAAAGAAGATGCCTCTCAATATCGTTTTCCCTATGAAGACGGGACATTCGATTTTATCTTTTTAACTTCTGTATTTACGCATCTTCTCCCAAAAGAATTAGAACATTACGTATCTGAAATTGTACGTGTATTAAAAAAAGACGGGAGATGTTTCATTACATTCTTTCTTATAAATCCTGAATCGTCCTATTATTTAAATGCAGGACAAAGTACATTAGGTTTTTATCATCGAATTGAAAATTGCTACGTTGTGAATAAAGATATTCCGAATTTTGCAGTTGCTTATCCTGAGACAGATATTTGCAATCTATTGAATAAGTACGGCCTAGAAATAATTAATAAGCCGCATTACGGTTTATGGTGCGGCAGAAATGAATATACAAGTTACCAAGATATTGTTCTTACAAAAAAAAGCTTCTGAAAGGAAGTTATGTATGATGAATGAAAAAAATCCACCTCTCGTTTCCATCCTTATTCCCACTTATAATCGGCCTCATTATTTTAAAATCGCTCTAGAAAGTGCATTGGCACAAACTTATTCAAATATTGAAATCATCATCGGAGATGACAGCACAAATGATGAAACAGAAACTTTAATACGCGAACAATACTTACCAAATTATAAAAATATAACATACATTCGAAATATCCCTACTCTAGGACAATTTCACAATGACCTTATGCTCATAGAAAAATCAAATGGTGAGTATATAAATTTTTTAATGGACGATGACGTGTTTTATAAGCATAAAATACAAAAAATGATGGCCTATTTTGAGCAAGATCTCAATAAAAATCTTGCTCTTGTTACTTCTTATCGAGTACGTATTGATGATCATGGAAATCTAATAGGTGATTCCCATCCAACCCAAAGGTTATATAGTGAAGACACTCCATTAAACGGAATATTTTTAGGTAATTGGATGTTAAAGGGCGGGCACAACATTATCGGTGAGCCTACAACTACTTTGTTTCGAAAAGAATTGCTCACGGATCCTTTTGGTACCCTTAAAGAGCGACAATATTCTTGTAGTGTTGATATGGCCTCATGGATTTCTTTACTTTCTAAAGGAAATGCAATATACATTTCTGAGCCTTTAAGTCAATTTCGCTACCATGCAGGACAACAAATACACAATAAGCTCCTTCAAGGTTGTGAAGATTTCACACACCTTGTTATAACAGCAAAAGAATATGGCTTTTTACAAAATACTATGGACTATAGAGCAGCTCTACTTAGTGCTTACCAATGGTGTAAAAGTTCCTTAAAATACTATCTTCATCAACTAGATATTTTTCCTGACGCACATGTACGTCTTTCCCATTGTTTGGATATAATTATTAAAGAGTTAAACAATTAATCTACTCTGCAAAATCAAAAGTGTATGGGCTATATGCGAATCATTCGTATAGTTCATACATTCTTTCTCATACTATAAAATCCATTACTATAAAGAGCAGTAGAAAGGAATACCTACATTGAAAGATCCAAATTCTCAATATCAAATAGACTACGTATTACTATTTATTTTATTTGCCATTGGGATTGTTAGTTGTTGTGCTATTGCAAGTGCGCAAGCCTCTTTACCACCATTTTTACAAAACGTCAATTTTGTACTAAAGCAAATCCAATGGTACTTCATTGGATTTATAGCCATTGGTGTTATTATGATTATCGATTTCGATCGTTATCAAAAAATTGCTTGGTATTTGTATAGCTTTGCAATGGTACTACTTATAGGACTAGAACTTCAAGTACCAGGTGCCGTTACAATTAAAGGCGCTACTGCTTGGTACAGGCTCTCAGGCATCGGAAATTTTCAGCCTTCTGAAATTATGAAATTATTTTTAATTATCGTCATTGGACGAATTATAGCAAATCATAATGAGAAATATTTTTCCAGAACAGTGCGTGAGGATTTTTTATTACTTGGAAAAATATTTGCGACAAGTTTGCCACCACTACTACTTATTGCAAAAGAACCAGATTTAGGAAACACAATGGTCATTTCAGCGATGCTTGCAGCAATGATACTAGTTTCTGGCATACGATGGCGTTTTATTTTCGGATTAGTTTCAGGTACTTTCGTCGCTGGATCTACATTAATATATATTTTTTTTACTTACACAGATTTCTTTAAAGCACACATTTTAAAAGAATATCAACTAAATCGCTTCTACGGATGGTTAGCACCTTACAAATATGATGCACAAGGCTATCAATTAAGACAAGCATTCTTAGCGACTGGATCCGGAGAAATGCAAGGAAAAGGGTGGGAAAATGGACAAGTATATTTTCCAGAACCACATACAGATTTTATTTTCACTAATGTCGCTGAACAATTTGGATTTCTAGGCGCAAGTGTCATTATTTCACTTTTTTTCTTACTCATTTTTCGAATGATTCATATCGCTTTAGAAAGTAATGACCCTTTCGGTAGTTACATTTGCGCTGGTACAATCGGAATGTTTACTTTCCAAGTATTCCAAAATATCGGGATGACAATCGGATTACTTCCCATTACAGGGATAACATTACCTCTTATGAGCTACGGAGGAAGTTCACTACTTACATACATGATTGCGATTGGATTCATTTTAAATGTTCGCTCAAGAACGAAAATCTTTATGTTTAAATGAACAACAAAAAAACGCTATATTTTTATCTCTATCCTTTTTTAGATATACTAATGAAAAATACGATGGAGGTTTAAATATGAAATATGACATTATAGGAGATATTCATGGATGCTTCCAAGAGTTTCAAAATTTAACAGAGAAGCTAGGATATAACTGGAGTAGCGGTCTACCGGTTCACCCTGACCAACGTAAACTTGCATTCGTTGGCGATATTACAGACCGTGGTCCTCATTCATTACGTATGATCGAAATTGTATGGGAACTTGTCATACATAAAAAAGAAGCTTATTACGCTCCTGGAAATCACTGTAATAAACTATATCGATTTTTCCTTGGACGTAATGTAACAGTCGCTCACGGACTTGAAACAACTGTTGCTGAATATGAAGCACTTCCTTCTCATAAGCAAAACATTATAAAAGAAAAGTTTACCACTCTTTATGAACAATCACCGCTCTACCACATACTAGATGAAAAAAGAGTAATCGTATGTCACGCTGGGATTCGGCAAGATTACATAGGAAGACGAGATAAAAAAGTACAAACCTTTGTATTATATGGCGATATTACAGGAGAAAAGCATGCCGATGGCTCACCTGTCCGTCGTGATTGGGCGCAAGAATACAAGGGGCAAGCTTGGATTGTATATGGACATACACCAGTAGCAGAACCTCGATTCGTCAATCAGACAGTCAATATTGATACTGGTGCTGTATTTGGTGGCAAATTAACCGGATTACGTTATCCTGAAATGGAGACTATCTCTGTCCCTTCTTCGTTACCTTTTGTCGCTGAGAAATTCCGTCCAATTTCATAACTACCTTACTTAGCATTATTTAGGCAGATCTCATATAAAACTAGGTAAAGTAATTAAAAAAAGATGCAATAAAGTGCATCTTTTTTTAATTACCCTACATATAATGTCGCAGGAGGTGACAGAATGAAGAAAAAATCTTCTAAACAAAAAAGAAAATTTCCCCCTTTATATCTGCCCATGTACGGAATTAACAACTGGTGTAGTATTCGAGCTGCAGCGATAGAAGAACTGGAAGAACAAGAGTCATCAAAAAAAAGCAAAGTAAAACCAACATATGTCTCTTTAGAAAATGCTGTGATGAGCCGCATAATCGATCGTAAAAAAATAAAGATGCAACAAAAAAATAAACAGCTCTCAAATCAAGATGAACAGGTACTACATTCTAACCAAACAGAAGAAAAGGCGGAAGAAAATATTTCTGTAGCAATAAATAAAAAAGTGGAACCAGAAATTCCAGCTGCTATTATAAACAAAGTAAAAAAAATAAAAGAAGCATTAGCTTCATCGAATGATATACAAACTGAAAAACCACTCATAATTGAGACACCTACACCTGAAAATACAAAAGTTAAAAGGGGCGGCCGATATGCATATGCGGAGGGGCTTCACTCTCATGCGGAAGGCATGGCAGCACATGCGGAAGGCTTATTAACGCACGCAAAAGGTTCTTTCTCTCATGCAGAAGGATCAAACTCAAAAGCAACTGGACATAGTTCGCATAGTGAGGGAAGTGAAACGACAGCAGGCGGTGCTTATTCTCATGCAGAGGGTAAACAGACGACTGCTTTAGGCGAAGCAGCACACGCAGAAGGAACCGCAACTATCGCTAACGGCTCCTCTTCTCATGCGGAAGGTCATCATACATCAACAGCTCATTTTGCAGGTAGCCATATTATGGGGCGCTTCGGCACTGCAGAAGAAGCTTATTCTTGGTTTATTGCAAATGGTGTAAACGACACCGACCATAATATCGGTGCTAAATGGCTTGCCCATAATGGAGAAATGTACATTGAGGGCGCGTCTTACAATGCAAGCGGAACGGATTTTGCACAAATGTTTGAAACAGAAGACTATAAACCTATTGATATCGGTTATTTCGTTACATTTAGTAGCGAAGAAAAAATTCGGATAGCTACTTCACACGATTCATTCATTTTAGGAATATCTAGTGCAACCCCTGCACTTATAGGAAATAGCGGGGCTTTAAGTTGGCAAAAACGCTATAAAACAGATAACTTTGGGAAACGCCAATATGTATGGACGGAAACAGAAGAAATACAACCTCTTTTAAATACAGAATGGGATCCAGCTTGCAAATATGTAGCAAGAAAAGATCGCGCCGAGTGGCTTCCTGTCGGATTAATTGGGCAAATGTTAGTACGTGATGACAACACTTGCGAAACTCATGGATATTGTCGTCCAAATGACAATGGCATTGCTACAAAAGCCGAAAGTGGATTTTTCGTTATAAAGCGTACGGGTGAAAACCAAATTTTAATATTATTCCGCTAAGAAAAAAGGGAACAAAATTCTTTATAATATAAGAATTTTGTTCCCTTTTTAAGCATCCCTAAGTAACTCTTGCATATCGCTTGGAATTTTTATAGTGAAAGACATTTCTTTCTCTAAAATAGGATGATAAAACGTCAAAGATTTACTATGAAGTGCTTGCCGTTTCATTTCATCCCTTCTTCCTCCATATAAGTTATCACCAAGTAATGGATGTCCTATATGAGCCATATGCACACGAATTTGATGCGTTCTTCCTGTCTCAAGCTCCAGCGCTACATGTGTCTTATCATATGTACTATCAATTACTTTAAAATGAGTAACCGCCCTTTGTCCATCCTCACAAACCGTTCGCTCAATAATGCTATCAGATTTCCGACCAATTGGTGCATCAATCATTCCTTCTCGTTCTACCATCTCACCGTGAACAATTGCTTCATACGTTCGTTTCACAGCTTTTTGTTGATGCTGCTTAGATAAAAGATGATGCACGAAACGATTTTTTGCAATAAGCATAAGCCCTGAAGTATCACGATCTAACCGTGTTACAATGTGCACTGTACTTGCCAGATGCTGCTTATCATAATGAGATAAAATCGCATTGGCAACACTCCCTGTCGGATGTTCTCTAGACGGAATCGTTGACATGTTCGCCTCTTTATCAATGATAAGAACCGCATCATCTTCATATACAATGCATAAAGGGATATCTTCTGCCATCATCCCTTCACTTCTTTCCTCCACTGGAAAAAAGACACTTAATTCTTCACCAGCGCGCAACTGATGACGAACACTCGCATGTTGACTATTTACTTCAATTGCCCCGCCGTGAAACTTTATATCCGTTAAAGCGGCTTTAGAAATACCTTTCGTTTTCAAAAATTCCCTAACTAAAGTTCCCTCTTCAGCCAGCCCTATATCCCATTTCAATGTAAATCTGTTCAAATATATAACCCTTTCTATTTATCTGCAACAAACGAGTCACGAACTCGTTTCCAGAACGGGAACGGGCGGAAACGAACAAATCGTACTTTCTCGTTTGCTACGCGATACTGGATTGATTTCACATCTTGATGGACCATTGTTAAATGATCCACTGTAATTTGTAAGTTCATTCCTGCAGCCGGCTTTAACACACATGTATGATGCTTCGGCAATACGAGTGGCGATCCTACAGTACGAAACACACGATTGTTAATGGACGCCATTTCTGCAATTTGAATCGCTTCAATAGATGGGTGAATAATTGCTCCGCCAAGCGCTTTATTATACGCAGTACTTCCTGAAGGAGTAGAAATACAAAGGCCGTCCCCGCGGAATGTTTCAAAATATTCTCCGCGTATTTCTACTTCTGTTACTAATGTACCTTCTGCACTTTTTACAGTCGCCTCATTCATCGCTAAATACTGTGACTCTTTACTTCCATTCACATAGCGAATAATAACTTCTAAAAGCGGATATTCCACCACTTGGAATGGTGTTTTTGCAATCGCAATTACTAATTTCTCTACTTCTGTCGGTAACCAATCTGCATAGAAACCTAAATGTCCTGTATGTACACCAACAAATGCTGTTTCATCCAATCGATTATAATAACGATGAAACGCATACAAAAGCGTTCCATCTCCCCCAACAGAAATTACAATATCGGGTTCCTTTTCATCCATTATAAATCCAAAATCTAGCAAGTACTCTTTCATCGTGCTTGCCAGTGTATCTGATGATTGATCTCCCTTTGACATAATTGTAAATTTCATCGCCCAACACCCTTTAGTTTATGATTCGGAATCTTTCGTTTCTTGCTTTCTTGAAAAAGCCTTTTGCGCTTCTTGAATTTCAAGACGAATAGAAGACATTTCTTCATCTAATAAAAACGCCGCTTCAGCTGCACGTTGCAAGCGTATTTTAATATCTTCAGGAAAACGTCCACTATATTTATAATTTAAAGAATGCTCAATTGTTGCCCAAAAGTTCATTGCTAGCGTGCGTATTTGGATTTCTACCAATACTTTTTGTTCACCCTGAATCGTTTGAACAGGATAACTAATGACAACATGATAAGAACGATAACCGCTATCTTTCTTTTGCGTGACATAATCACGTTCTTCCACGATTTCAAAGTCATTTCGTTTTCGAAGATATTCTACAACAGGCTTAATCTCATCAACAAATTGACACATCATTCTAAGCCCAGCAATATCCTGCATATCTTCTCTCAATCGGTCTAGCGGTACATTTCTCTTCTCCGCTTTATCAATAATACTTGCAACCGACTTTACCCTTCCTGTTACAAACTCAATTGGAGAATGCTCTGTTAACATTGCAAATTGAGTACGCATTCCTTTTAGTTTCACTTTCAGCTCTGCCACCGCTTGGTGGTAAGGTGCTAAAAATTCTTCCCAATTTCGATTCATTTCAACCACCACCAAAATCAATCCATTTGCTTATAGAAATACTTTTTCTACAGCAGTTACTAATTCTTCTCCGTAATTTGCATTACCTTCAATATTTTCAACTAAATATTCTACTTCTTCTTTTAATCCTTCTAATTCCATTTCAATGTCATTCACGCTAACGAACATAACCACATCGTTATTCATCGCTTCATGCATTGCTTCCCAGCATGTGTGCGGAATACTTACATAAATGAAAGATGATTCATTTTCTAAGATATATAAAAATGATAAATTGTCTGAGTCTACAAGTACATGATTACGTGCACTTAACTCCTTTACCTCTATTTCACTATTTTCCGCACAAAAAATAAGAGCATTCTCTCTCTTTTCTACGCTCTTAACTTGGATTTTATTTTGCATGCTCTAACTCCTCCATCTCAACTTCCTGTCTTACTTAACAGTATTATTGTATCATAACATGGACGCAAACAAATAAAACATTGAACCAAATTTATGAAAAAGCGATAATGTGTAAAGAATTATTTTTCAAAAGGAGATTATACAATGACACAAGAAATTGAAATTGAATTCAAAAATATCGTTACAAAAGAAGAATTCGATACATTATGTAAATCGTTTTCTATTGAAGCATTTACGAAACAAGTGAATCACTACTTTGAAACACCTGACTTCTCGTTAAAAGAAGCTGGCTCTGCACTTCGTATTCGTCATAAAGGAGAAACTTATACGTTAACGTTGAAACAACCTGCAGAAATCGGTTTATTAGAAACGCATCAAGTCGTAACAGAAGACGAAGCAAAAATGATGATGGAAACAAACACAATCATTCAAGGAGCAGTAGTAGATCAATTACACAAATTACAAATTCCTGTTTCTGCTTTAACATATATGGGTAGTTTAACAACAGAAAGAGCAGAAACATTATTTAAAGGCGGAACGCTTGTCTTTGATCATAGTTTCTATTACAATCACGATGATTATGAAATTGAATTTGAAGTACAAGATGAAGAAACAGGAAAAGCTGCATTTATTCATTTATTAACGCAACATAACATACCTGTTCGCCATACAAATAACAAAGTAAAACGCTTTTTCCTTGCCAAACAAAACAAAGCACGCTAAAGTGAAAATTCCACTAGTGAATATGTTTCACTAGTGGATACATCTGACTAAAAAAGTTTACACCCGTTGAATAAGCAAAGAATCTTTGAGAAGGCTGTTTATTTGCCCTCTCGAACATTCCATTGCTACAATAGATATACATTTCATGGAAAAAGGAGTTTATAAAGGATGAGCAAGCAACCGATGACACCATTTGAAGCAATTGGCGGTGAACAATGCATTGCAATATTAGTAGATACATTTTATTCCTATGTCAGTAAACACCCTGACTTATCTCCCATCTTCCCGGAAGATTTAACAGAAACCGCTAGGAAGCAGAAGCAATTTTTAACACAATATTTAGGTGGTCCTAATTTGTACACTGAAGAACATGGTCATCCTATGTTAAGAGCACGCCATCTTCCGTTTGAGATTACTCCAAAACGAGCAGAGGCTTGGCTATCATGCATGGAGCAAGCAATGGATGATACTGGAGTGCATGGTCATATAAGAGAGTTTGTCTTTGAACGTTTAGCATTAACCGCTCAGCATATGGTTAATACTCCAAACGAAACAGGTGAAGTGTAATGGATAAGCAGGAAGCAAAGCATATAAATATGCCATCTCCTTCCGCATGTGAGCATAAGTCTGTAGAAGCATATTTATTTATTGATCCACTTTGTAAAGATTGCTGGGAAATTGAGCCTTTTATTATTAAACTATGGCTTGAATACGGGAAATACTTCTCTATTCGTCATATCGTAACAGGAAAAGTGGATGGAACGAACGCTTCCTCACACAAATGGAATAAACCTGCTAATATTCGATTTGTGTGGGAAAAGACAACAAGTTTACAAGGTTTTTCATGTGATGGAAAGGTACATATGCAAGAAGCATCGTCAACACCATATTTAGTTTCGATGGCAATTAAGGCAGCGGAGTTGCAAGGCCGAAAAGCAGGTTCGAAGTTTTTGCGAAAACTCCAAGAATACATTTTCCTTGAAAATGTATCAAACCCTGACTGCGAACTATTACTTGCATGTGCGAAAGATAGCAATATTGATGTAGAAGAATTTAAAAAAGATCTACATTCTGCTAGTGCAAAAAAAGCTTTCCAATGTGACTTGAAATTCACGAATGAAATGCATATTACAGAAATACCCTCCCTCGTCTTTTTTCATGCGAACTCAGATGAAGAAGGTATTAAAATCGCTGGAAATTATTCCTACGATGTATACGTACAATTATTGAAAGAACTTGTAAAATGTGAAATTGAGCCAGAACCATTACCACCTTTAGAAGTACTACTAGAAGCAACACAATTTATATCTTCAAAAGAAGTAGCATTTATTTATGACTGTCCGCAACAAGAAATTGAGCGCGAACTTAAAAAATTACAACTGAAACGAAAAGTACAAATGATTGAAGTAAAATGCGAACGTTATTGGAAATGGATAGCAAAAGAAAAAGACCTGGTGTAAACACCAGGTCTTCTTCTTTACGGCTTATAAAAATATTAAAGGGGATGGGAGAAATTTTCACGTTCAAACAAAGGGGTATATGTTTGTATGTGAATTCGTTCACGCTTATTATATTACAAGATTCGACGTCAGATGACAACCCCTTTTGTCGAATTTCACACTTTTGTCACATTCTAAACGTTTTCATTTTTGAATAAGCTATAAAAAAGGTCATTTAGGGGGTTTATTTATGAAAAAATCTTATATTGCTCTTCTCTTTCTAGCTGTCATCGTTTCTTTTTTCTTGTACATCCTCTCTCTACTACAAGCTTTTCCTAAAATTATTGCCTTACCTCTTTTATTCGGAATCATTGTTATCACTCTCTCTTATTTCAATCATAAAAAACGATTCAAAGGGTTTTAATTTCAAAAATCAGCCGTAAAACTATCCTTTCAGTTAGAAAAACAAAGAAATCCACCTTGTTTTTTCGACATATATCGACATTTAATCTATTCAAAAAAAAGACGAGGATACAATCCCTCGTCTTTTTTCATTACTTTTCTTCAAATAATAATGCTTCTAATTCATTTAATTTCTCTTCAAATACTTGTAGCGCCTCTTTTACTGGTTCAGGAGATGCCATATCTACTCCTGCTTTTTTCAGCACTTCAATTGGATAATCAGAGCTTCCTGCTTTTAAGAACTCGTTAATATAACGTTCTACTGCTGGTTGTCCTTCTTCTAAAATCTGTTTAGATAGAGCTGTCGCTGCACTAAATCCTGTTGCGTATTGATATACGTAATAGTTGTAGTAGAAGTGTGGAATACGAGACCATTCTAAACCAATCTCTTCGTCGATTACTAAAGCGTCACCGAAATATTTCTTATTTAAATCATAGTAGATTTCCGTTAGCATATCTGGCGTAACAGCATGTCCTTCTTGTACTTTCTTATGAATAATATGTTCAAACTCTGCAAACATCGTTTGACGGAATACAGTACCACGGAATCCTTCTAAATAATGATTTAATAAATATAGACGCTCTTTCTTATCTTCTGTCGTTTTTAATAAATAATCATTTAGAAGCGCTTCATTACAAGTAGATGCCACTTCTGCTACGAAGATGGAATAATCACCATATACGTGTGGTTGTGTTTTTCTTGTATAGTAACTATGCACCGAATGACCAAACTCATGAGCAAGTGTAAATAAGTTATTTACATTATCATGCCAGTTCATTAAAATATACGGATTTGTTCCATATGCACCAGATGAGTATGCCCCGCTTCGTTTTCCTTTATTCTCATACACATCTACCCAGCGATTTTCATATGCCTCTTTCAAAATATCAACATATTCATCACCAAGTACGTTTAAAGATTTTAATAAAAGGTCTTGCGCTTCTTCGTATTTCACATTCATTTTCACTTCTGGTACAAGTGGTGTATATAAATCATACATATGAAGCTCATCAAGTCCTAGTGCACGCTTACGAATATCGATGTAACGGTGTAATAAATGTAAGTTATCATTTACCGTTTCAACGAGTTGATCGTATACTGCTTCCGGAATATTATTATTGCTCAGTGCAGCTTGGCGAGCAGAATCATATTTACGAACACGCGCATTGAAATTATTACGTTTTACTGCTCCACTTAACGTACTTGCGAATGTATTTTTAAATTTCCCATACGTTTCATATACAGCTTTAAATGCATCTTCGCGAACACGAGGATCATCACTTTCTAAAAACTGAATGTAACGGCCATGTGTAATTTCTATTTCTTCTCCGTCTTCACCTTTAATAGATGGGAATTTTAAATCCGCGTTATTCAACATACCGAATGTATTGCTTGATGAACTCATTACTTCAGATGCTTCCGCTAATAAAGCCTCCTCAGCTTCTGATAATACGTGCGGGCGTTGACGTGTAATTTCTTCTAATGCATGTTCATATACACTTAAATCTCTATTTTCCTTCAAGAATGTTTGCAGTGTATCTGCTGAAATTGATAAAATTTCAGGCACAATATACGCTGTGCTACTAGATACTTGTGAATATAAATTTGTTGCACGATCATTTAATGCTTGATATACAGAGTTTGTTGTATCTTGATCGTAACGCATATGAGCATATGTATATAGCTTACCTAATCGCATTGAAATTTCATCTTCATATTGCAATGCCTCAAGTAAATTGTCCGCAGAGTCACCAAGTTTCCCTTTAAATTCAGTTAACTTCGGTAATAGCTCTTTAATAGCCTGGAATTCTTTTTCCCATTCTGCATCCGTTTGGAAAATATCTTCTAATCGCCACGTACTTGCTTCTTCAATCTCGTTGCGATCTGGTAATGCTTTCGCTTTGTTTTGTTCAGACATTCTTTAAGCCCTCCTTTAAATATCTCTACTTAAGTACAATTCGTTTTTTCTTATGTAATTCCTTCACAATCATTCTTTATTATATCCCCTTTTCCTCCTCTCATGTTAAAATTTGCCTCAAATAAAGATAGCGCATGTATTAAGCAAATCTCATCATGTTTCATAATTTCCTCCTCTGTTTTTAACATCACTACATCCCTTATTTTTCGGTACGTATAACTTCCCGCTTTATGCAATACACCTATATAGCATAAAAATGTCATATATTCAGTAACTGCCACTTTCCATGTGTGCTGTGAAAAGTACGGAAGTATCCGCCTTTTCGTATACCTTTTTACATAACTACACACATATTGAAGAGAAATACACTCTCCTACTGCAAACCCCCCTATACACTTCATATATAGAAAAGCTTGCCATATAAATGGGTTTGTTTGAAAAGCAAATCCAGAAGGGAGTGGAACACCAATTTCAGAAGGAAAACTCGCTGGGGTACATTTAAATTGATATAAGAGGCGTAATAATGACTTATAATTATAATTCCAAATCGGCAGGGCATTTTTGCGGAAGTAGTTCTTTCTCTTCTTCCACTCTTCCCTTAGTATCTCTTTCTCGAAAGGAACGGGAGAAAAAAGCATTTCAAAAGTAGTTTTATCGATTGGTAAATATACAGTATGCGCGAAAAAGATGTTTGTAGAAAATGGAGTGACAAATGCACATTTCATAAATGATTTCTCTTTCGAACAGAAGAAAATAAGAAATGGTTGAGGATAAGATTGTAAGGAGAAAGCCATAAGTGAGGAGAATTTCATCCAATATGCCGATTGCTTTTTCAATTGATTTCCACCAACGATCCAAATGACCTGTATACCAGCTCGCCAATATGAATAGGTTCTTTTGTACAGCTGCTCTATAGCAAGGTTTGCACATTGGTATTCAATTGCAATTTTTCTGCCCGCCCTCTCTACAAAAATATCTGGTCGTTGCTTAATTTCCGGAAGGTAGTACTCAATATCCACCTGAAAGTTTTGACGTTTGAACCATCTATATAACAATTCTTTACCGTGCATATGATACGTTGATTCCGCTTCATAAAAGGCAAGACATGAATCCACTTTTTTATGAGCAAAATGCCAACTTTTTTGTTTCCCTAATTTCATTTGCACTTCCTTTCCACAAGCTACACAAAAGAATCGTTCCTGTTGGCGCATACGGCGCAAAAGCTCTTCATTACAATTATAGAGTAAATGAATTTTTTCTCCGTTTTCTCTTTTAGCTATAAATATCGGAATCACACCCTTTCAGCTCCTTATATTCTACAATTTATTACAAATCCCTTTTAAAAAAGAGATGTCCCAATTTCGGACATCTCTTTTTATAATAATGGCGATAATAACCGGTACGTTGATTCAACAATTCGTCTATGCAGACGCCTTTTATGAAAACGATCGACGTGAATTTCACTGGATTCTTCTAAATCGTCTTTAAAGTCTTGAACAAGTCTTTTAATGCTATCTGTATCATATAAAAAGGCATTTACTTCAAAATTCAAATGAAAACTTCTCATATCCATATTAGCTGTCCCAATTGAAGCTAAATCAGAATCAACGATGACAATTTTACTATGAAGAAAACCTTTTTCGTATTCATATATCTTTACTCCTGCGTCTAAAAGCTCTGGGAAGTACGATCTCGATGCGTAAAAGACAGTGCGCTTATCAGGTTTACTCGGCATCAACAAACGGACATCAATACCAGCAAGTGCAGCAACCTTTAATGCGGATAAAATATCATCATCCGGAATAAAATACGGCGTTGCAATCCAAATAGATTTCCGAGCAGAAGCGATCATTGCGAAATATAAATGCTTAATCGTTTCCCACTTATTATCGGGGCCGCCTGCAACTAGCTGCACTCCTCCCCAATGATCACCCTCAACTGCTTTTGCTTGTAAATATTCAGGAGCTAGCACAGCCTCTCCAGTCATATAAAACCAATCTTGAAGGAAAATAAGCTGTAAACTTTGAACCGCTTCACCACGTAAATACAAATGAGTGTCTCGCCAAAAGCCAAAATATTTACTTTTCCCTAAATACTCATCACCGATATTTAATCCACCTACAAACCCTTCGTTCCCATCAATCACAACAATTTTCCTATGATTTCGATAATTAATCTTATCGTTTAAAATCGGAAAGCGCACAGGAAAGAACGGAATCATTTCTACACCTGCATCGTTTAATTCTTCAATATACGATTTCGATAACTTAAAACTTCCAACCGCATCATATAAAAAGCGAACAACAACGCCCTCTTTTGATTTTTGTATTAAAATATCTTTAATTTCTGTTCCTAATTTATCATCACGCACAATGTAATATTCCATATGAATGTGATGTTTCGCTCGTTTTAACCCATTTAAAATGGCCTGAAACGTTTCATCTCCATTTGTTAATGTCCTCGTTTCAGTTTGAAATGAAATATTTAAAGCACCTAATCGATCCGCTAAACGAAATAACAGTTCTTGATGCTTATGATTGCGTAAAATTCGTTCTTCGTAATCTTCATGCCCTTTATATTGTAAAAACGCCTGTTCATCAAGTAACGCCTTCTTTTGAAACATTCTTTTTCTCCGAAAATTTTGTCCAAATAATAAATAAGCAAAGAAGCCAAATACAGGAAAAATCCCTAACACAATTAACCATGTAAGTGTTTTAGATGGGTGGCGATTTTCTAAGAAAATAACGCAACCAATTAAAAACGCAGATACTGTAAATAAAATACTAATAATACCTAAAATCGAAACATCTTTTATCCCAATCACATCTGAATAAAATGCTACATCAATAAACATACGTAACGAAACAAATAATGCGAACAATAGCAAGATAAAGAAAATCAGCTTTAACGTATTTTTCATCTCTTACCTCCTAACTAAGAAAGCTTTCCTATTCTTCATATAAAAAGCCGATTTCATACTACAGAAATCGGCCTACGTTTTAGCAGGAAAATTATTGCGAATCGTTTCAAGCGCATGCTCTTTCACAATTTGTTTTCCATACTCACTTACACGATGAATTGTTAAAGTTGATTCTTCCCCATATTCTAAAACAATACTTAAAATACGATCGATTTCTTCTTCATCATGTAGCACTTCATCGAATTCCACATATACATAATAGCGGTCCTCAAATGAATACAGCTCATCTTTTATATCTTCAAAGATAAGACGATGACTTAATGAAATGACATCTTCAAAATCATTAAATTTAATTAAAAAGCCAAACGTACCATCTTCATTAAAGTTTGTTCCTGTTTGTTCTTCTACCTCTTCGACTAACTCTTGTTGGAATAATGATTCAATGCCTTCATCTAGAGGAATATCTATAATTTTGTCTACCCCTATCGGTAGTTCCAGCTTTTGCCCATCCTTTGAAAGCTCTGCTTTCGTGACAAGTACTTCAATCCCTTTATCGACTGCTTGCACTTGGATCCATAACGGCCCATCAATAAAGAAATCGTCATGATCACGAGCTTCGTCCATCATCTCCCAAAAGAGCTCTTCACTTCGTTCGCGATCATACCAAATTTCTTCACGATTAAATCCTCTATCCTCTATATCAATGTACGTAATAAAAAATTTCATCGTATGATCATTAATTCTTTCAATATCCAAAATACAACTCTCCCTTCCTGCTTAGAATTGTTATGAAGGGATTCCCCACTCATATGACAAATCAATAGATTCTTGTACTCTCATTTTATGATAAGATTCTCCAGAATGGAAATAAAATCGATTTATTTTACAAAAATAGTTATATGCCTATCTTTACTCGATCAACTACATAAATATATTATTATAGCGATTTCTTACTTACAAAAAATTTGGACATACATTTCCACATTCCCCCGTACACTGTAATAAGGTGAAACTTCTATTAGAAGAGATTATTTAACAACAACTTTCTTCATCACATACATACAGTTCGCTTATTAAAACATCATAAATGGAGGCAGACGAATGGACTTAGAGTTTTTAACATCCGTACTAATGATTGTCGGTATCGATGTTGTATTAGGTGGTGACAATGCAATCGTCATCGCACTAGCTAGCCGAAATTTACCTGAATCGAAACGAAATAAAGCTATTTTGATCGGTACTCTTTTAGCAATCGTACTAAGAATTGTCCTTACTATACTAGCTGTCTATTTACTCGACATTCCATTTCTACAATTGATTGGCGGGGTTTTACTTACATTAATTGCAGTCAATTTATTAACTGATGATAGCAACGATCTTTCTGCCATTCAAGGAAAAACAACTTTATTTCAAGCTGTGCGAACAATTGTTTTCGCGGATCTCGTTATGGGGTTTGATAATGTTATTGCCATTGCAGGTGCAGCTCACGGGAGATTTTTACTCGTCATAATCGGCTTACTCATTTCTATCCCTATTATTATTTGGGGCAGTAAACTTATTTTAATACTTATGGAACGATTTCCATTCCTCATTTATTGCGGTGCAGCAATTCTTGCCTATACTGCAGGAAAAATGGTTACACATGAAGACAGACTTGCAACCTTTTTTCATAACAACCCAAGTTTCACTGCAAGCATTCCTTATTTGTTCATTTTCACTATTTTATGCATCGGCTTTATCGTAAAACAAGTTCGATTACGCAATGTGAAACATTAAAAAAAACCTTCTACTATATAATAGGTAGAAGGTTTTCATATTATTATAATTAATTTACAAGACGTTGTGCTTCACGTAATTGGAACGTTCTTACTGTACGTGGTAAGAAACGGCGAATTTCGTCTTCGTTGTAACCAACTTGAAGGCGTTTCTCGTCAATCATAATTGGACGACGTAAAATCCCCGGATAGTCACGAATCATCTTATATAAATCTTGAAGTGGTAAAGATTCTAAGTTTACATTCAATTCTTGGAAAACTTTCGAACGAGTAGAAATAATCTCATCCGTTCCGCTTTCTGTCATACGTAAAATCTCTTTAATTTCCTCAATCGTTAATGGATCTGAGAAAATATTACGTTCTGTATAGGGAATATGATTTTCCTCTAGCCATAATTTCGCCTTTCTACAAGACGTACAGCTTGGAGAACTATATAATGTTACCATACAAAGCTCACTCTCCTTAAAGAGTACAAATTCTGTACTAAATACAGTTTTAATTTCTAACTTCAGCAATTTTTCGCGATAACTTGTCTTATTGAAAAGTACAAAAATCGCATTTCATGTAAGCAACAACTTATAATAAACAACAATTACTTTTAATAAGTAACTTCTATAATCATTATACAATAGATTTTGCAAGAAATATACAGCAAATTTCCTGCTAGTTGAGAAAACTCTTCCGTGTATTCCACTGCTATGTAACATGATTACGCTCAATTTAGCTGTACTTGAACAATAACTTTCAACCCCTTTAATACTCACTTCCTCTAAATTTTTCATATAATATATAGTTATTTATCTATAATCTTCCCTATGAAAAAGAGAACGTTTTCTTACTTTTTCTTGATAAATCAATTAAGAAATGTAAGACTATACAAATGAGAATAAAAAGGAACGTTTGTTCTCATTTTAACAAACATTCTCCCTCCTGTCTACACGATTTCTAAAGTAAATTAAATATTTTTCTGACATTTCTTTCTTTTTTATTTTTTATCTCATACAATAAACATACAGACAGGCAAAGGGGGAGTTTGCAAATGATTGCTTTTTTTATTGATTTTATTACGGTTGCTGCCCTCATCATCGGAATAACAGCATTGATTGGTGTCATTACAAATAGCATCGGTGAAAAGCTCTTTGGTGGAAAAGAAAAAATGAAGTTTGTTAACAAAAGTTTGGATGTACAATCCGGCTGGAACCAAGTTGGTGGAAAAGGCATTTATAAGAAACGAACGTATTAAAAAAAGCAGGTGGTTAGCCTGCTTTTTTTATTTTCCTAGGGATGCCCATTTGAAGCTCACATCGGGGCCATATTTATGGTTGTACATATCTTTAATTGTTTCTCTTTGTAAGTATGCTCTACCACGTTGGTATACTGGAACAATCGCAGCGTCATCAAGTAACATTTTTTCTGCCTCAAGTAAGTTTTTCCAGCGAGCATCTACATCGCTTCCATCTTTTTTCGCTTTCATAATGATTTCATCGTATTTCGGATTAGAGTACTTCATCTTATTTTGTGACCCATCTGTTACAAACATATCAAGATATGTAATCGGATCTGGGAAGTCTGCCCCCCATCCAGAGAATGACATGACATAATCACCCGCATCTTCTAATTTTAGTTTTTGTGCGAATGGTTGTTGTTTAATTTTCACTGTTAAACCTGGTAAATTTTTTTCTAATTCACCTTTTAAATATTCACCAGTTTTCTTTGATAACTCTACATCTTCATTTAATAATTCTAATTCGATTTCATTTTTGCCAAGTTCTTTTTTACCAGCTTCCCAATATTTCTTCGCTTCTTTTACGTTCGGTTTTACAATATCCCCATTTACAGCACGAAAATCTTTTTTATCTGGTCCTTTAATGAAGTTATCAGGAATTAATCCTGTTGCTGGCTTAGAACCGTTGTTTAATAACGTATCAACGAACGGCTTACGATCAAAAGCAAGTGAAATTGCTTTACGAATATTTTTATTTGCTAAAGCTGGATCTTTTTGATTTAAGCGTAGGAAAAATACAGATGTCTCTTCTACTGTTTTGAAATCTGGTTTTCCTTTATATTTATCGATGAACTCTGCTAATAACGTCGCTCGATCGATTGCATTTGTTTCATATAAGTTAATTGGCGTAGATGTATCTTTTACAATATTAAAGTTTACTTCTTCAAGCTTCACTTCTTTATTGTCCCAATATGATGAGCTCTTTGTCATTTTAAAACTGCGTTCATGCTGCCAATCGCTTAATGTAAACGGTCCGTTATAAAGTGTTGTATTTGCTTCTAAACCAAACTTCGCACCTTGCTCTTTCACAAATTTCTCATTCACAGGATAAAAGATTGGATATACCATTAAATCTACAAGATATGGAATAGAATTGTCTAATTCTACTTCTAATGTGTAATCATCAATTGCTTTTACACCTAATTGATCAGGACTCATCTCTTTTTTATTAATTTTCTCTGCATTTTTTATATCATACATAATGTATGCTGATTTCGCAGCTGTGTCTGGATTGATCGCTCTTTGCCATGCGTATACAAAATCTTTCGCCGTTAAAGGCTCACCGTTTGACCATTTCGCGTCTTCACGTAATTTAAATGTATATTTTTTACCGTCTTCTGACTTTTTAAATTCTTTTGCTACACCTGGAACTAACTTATCATCTTTTCCAAGGCGGTATAGACCTTCCATCGTGTTGTTCATTACTTTTGAAGAAACTGCGTCAGCTGATAATGCTGGGTCCATTGTTGGTATTTCTTGTGTTTCAATTAAATTAAGAACTTGCTTCGCACCGCTTTTCCCGCTATCCCCTTTTGCGTTTGCTTGCGGTTCATCTTTTTGATAGCTACATGCCCCTAACAACATGCTCATCGCTACTGTTGATGCTACAAAAACTGGTATCTTTTTTTTCATACTTCCACCCTCCAAAAAAATGTTAGCCCTTTCATTTTCAAACAGAAAGAAATATATATATGTTCTAATAATTCATATTATACACACAAATATATTTTTTGTATATTTATATTTCTATTTCATTAAAATTTTCTGTAAAAAAATATATCTTTGTAAACGTTTTATATTGCTGATTATCTTTACTAAAGTACCAAAAATAATTAATTTTATATTTTTCTAAATTATCAGAGAAAAATAAATTTTATATTTTATAATACTTTATGTATAATTATCCCAACCTTTTTAACATAAAATAGCAGTCCCTTCATATTAAAAATATGTAGGCTAAAATGAGTGCAAAGGATAAGAAAGTATGTTACGATACATTTTGCTAAAAATAGATATCGGTAAAGAGGGGACGGACATGACAGCAATTCAGGAAAAAAATGGGCCGACAGAGAAATTAAGTTTATTCTTATTAACATGGCCTATTTTTCTAGAAGTTTTTCTTTTTATGTTGATGGGGATCGCTGATACTTTCATGTTAAGTGCATTATCAGACGATGCTGTATCTGGGGTTGGTGCAGCGAATCAATATCTCCATATTGCGATTTTGGTATTAGAAGTCATCGGGAACGGCGCTGCTATCGTTGTATCTCAATACCTCGGTTCCAGACGCTTTATGGAAGCATCTAAAATATCAGCATTAGCCGTCACATTAAATTTAATAGTTGGGCTCGTTATAAGCGCTGGTTTTCTTTTATTTTCGAAACATATGATGCTCGCAATGAACTTACAAGGCGATGTACTAACGTATGCGCAAAACTACTTATCTATCGTCGGAGGGGCTATCTTCCTGCAAGCTATCATTAACTCATTAGCCGCAATCATCCGTGTACATGGTTTTACAAAGCAAGCGATGTTTATTTCACTCGGAATGAATATTATTCATATCGCTGGAAACTACGTACTCATTTTCGGGAAATTTGGTTTCCCTGAGCTCGGTGTACAAGGGGCTGCAATTTCTTCCGCTATCAGTCGATTGATCGCACTTATTGTTTTCTTCTGGTTACTATACCGCGTTATGGAATATCGCGTGAAATTACAATATTACTTCACTTTATCCAAAGAATACATTGGGAAAATTTTAAAAATCGGTATTCCATCTGCATTTGAACAAGTGATGTATCAAGCTTGTCAAATCGTCTTCCTTTATTACGCAACGTACTTAGGAACGGAATCATTAGCTGCTAGACAATACGCTACTAACATTTCCATGTTCACTTATTTATTTGCAATTGCGATTGGTATGGGAACAGCCATTATTATTGGCCGCCTTGTTGGTGGTGGCGAAAAGGATGAAGCATACGAACGCTTGTGGAAAAGTGTAAAATGGGCGATTGGTGTAACCTTATGTATGGTCGCTCTCGTTATTACATTCCGTACACAATTAATGGGACTGTTTACAGATAATCCGCACATTATCGGGTTAGGCGCAAGTGTTCTTTTACTAAGTGTACTACTTGAAACGGGACGTACGATGAACATCGTCATCATTAATTCGCTTCGTGCAGCTGGTGATGCAAAATATCCTGTTTTAATCGGTGCATTCTCTATGGTGTTAATGAGTTTACCACTAGGTTACTTTTTCGCCTTTCATTTAGATATGGGGCTCGTTGGTATTTGGCTAGCGATCGCCATCGACGAATGGACGCGTGCCATTATTATGTTCTTCCGCTGGAAAAGCAGGGCGTGGGAACGTTACGCACTTGTGAAACCAGAAGAGCAAGACGAGATTGGTTCTGTTCAGGCACAGTAGTACTTGTTTGATTATGATGTAGTTATTAATAAATGCAATTTATATCGACTTACCGACAACTCATTTATATAGTATAGAAAAAAGCCATCCTTCCTTAATGAAGTGCACCCCAATTGTTAGACACAGTCTAACAATTGGAGGTGCATTTTTTATGGCTAAATTTTCTTCAAAAGAAAAAATCCAAGCGGTGAAACGATATTTAGATGGTACAGAAAGTGGAAAAATAATTGCTAAATCTATAGGAGTTAACCCTAGCGTACTTCGTGAGTGGATTAGACGATATGAGTCTTCAGGTGAAAAGGCCTTTGAAAAGTGCTATACATTCTACCCAGCCCAGTATAAACTAGATGTACTTTATTATATGAATGAACACGGGACATCTATCAGAGAAACAGCGGCACTTTTCAATATACCGTCTTATGAAACACTTCGGAAATGGAAAATAGCTTATGAAACAGGAGGATTGGATGCCCTACAATCAAAGAAAAAGGGGCATCCAACCATGAAAGATAAAAAAATAAAACCAGTAGATGAAGGATCAATCGAAGCCTTACAAGCGGAAAATGAGCGTTTACGTATGGAAAATGCATATTTAAAAAAGTTGAATGCCTTAGTTCAAAACAAAGAAAAATCACCAAACAAGACAAAGCGCAAGTAATCTACGAGTTAAGGCATGAATTTCCTATCAAGGAGTTACTTCAACTCGCAAACATTCCACGTAGTACGTACTATTACTGGATGAAACATTTTAATCGTCCTGATCCAAATGCGGAGGTAAAAGAACTGATTCAAGCTATTTATAATGAACACGATGGGTGTTATGGTTATCGTCGTATTCGTGATGAACTTATGAATCGTGGACACAAAGTAAATCATAAAAAAGTATATCGCCTTATGAAAGAATTAGGGTTAAAATGTCTGGTTCGTATGAAAAAATATCGCTCTTACAAAGGGACAGTTGGGAAAATTGCGCCAAATATTTTAAATCGCAACTTCCAAGCTGAAAAACCAAATGAAAAGTGGGTTACAGATATTACGGAGTTTAAGTTATTTGGGGAGAAGTTATACCTATCACCAATGTTGGATTTATTTAATGGTGAAATTATCACGTATACAATTAGTTCCAGACCGACCTATTCCCTTGTTTCAACGATGTTGGACCAAGCCCTTTATTGTGTAACCGATCCGGATAAACTCCTCATTCACTCTGATCAAGGTTGGCACTATCAAATGAAACAATACCGTCATTCTCTTAAGAATTGTGGCATAACTCAAAGTATGTCTCGCAAAGGAAACTGTTATGACAATGCCGTTATTGAAAATTTCTTCGGTATCATGAAATCGGAATTTCTGTATCGAAAAGAATTTGAAAGTATAACACATTTCAAACAAGAATTAGCAAAGTATATAGAATACTATAATCATAAAAGAATTAAGGCAAAATTAAAGGGTATGAGCCCAGTACAATACCGGGCTCATACCCTAGAGGCTGCCTAATGAAACGACCTGTCTAACTTTCGGGGGTCACTTCA